>NZ_SSHN01000014.1:0-109579 GCF_004804295.1 Vibrio sp. H11
GAAGCGTCAAACGAAAACGGCTGGGATCTGAACTACGGTAACGTCGCTCTGATGTGGCGTGGCGGTTGTATCATCCGCTCTGCGTTCCTGGGCAACATCCGTGACGCTTACGAAAACAACGCTGAACTGGCTTTCCTGGGCTCAGATGACTACTTCAAAAACATCCTGACCGGCAGTCTGGCAGCATGGCGTAAAGTGGCAGCGAAATCGCTGGAAGCAGGTATCCCGATGCCATGTACTACTTCAGCGCTGACGTTCCTGGATGGCTACACCACGGCTCGTCTGCCAGCGAACCTGCTGCAGGCGCAACGTGACTACTTCGGTGCGCACACTTATGAGCGTACTGACCGTGCACGCGGTGAGTTCTTCCACACCAACTGGACCGGTACCGGTGGTGACACAGCGTCCACAACATACGACGTATAAGACGTGTTGAGGGGGAATTCACCCCCCTCTTCTACGCCTGAAAATTAAGCATCAGGGAGGATGTTAACTTAGTTAACATCCTCTATTTTTTTGTCTGAATTCAGTTACAGAGAAACCACGATGACATTTTATAAAGACTATGTATTTGTTCCACAGGAAGCGGAACATGAAACACATAACGGAAATGAGTGTTCATCTGAGCAGAAAGCTCTGCGCCTGGCGATGGTAAAACACGCCCAGCAACAAGGTGGATGCTAATCCCGCTGAAAAAGAGACTCTCGTTTCGATTTAGCACGGCGGAACAGGCTGAAGGCATAAATAAGAAAAGCACCCTGCGGTGCTTTTCTTATTTATGCTTCTTGTTATGGCCTTTACCCGGGTTGTTGTGTCCATTAAAGCTATGATTATCCTTTTTACCGCCTTTGGCTTTATGCTTATGAGTATCACAATCGCCGCCACCCACTTTTATGCCACCAGCCTCAACGGACATACAGTCAGCCGAAATATCTAACTTATCGCCGATGCTGATCCCGGCCTGTGCGCCGCTGCAAGCCATCAGTAAGGCCAGAACAATTCCTGTGCGTTTCATTCTAGTTATCCTTGTCAGTTTACTAAGCTGCGCATTTAACTATTGTCCGGCGCTGACCTCAATAGCAGACACCAAGCCTGACAGTAAAATGACTCGCTCTATACAGGCCACTTATAATATGGCATAACACCGTGCGTCTGAATGCACAGATCCGACACTAGAAAGATGACTTCAGTCCATCACATTTCTGACGGGCTTCATTGTTCTCAGGTCCACTTCTACGACACCGTTTAAACATTGCGCTTAAACACGCACCCGCGGGTGCGTGTTTCATTGTTGTCACTCCGTCAGCAACAACGAACAAAACTTCAGCATCTGAACGTCAATTTACGATTACAATCGGGTTTTGAGTTGAATGTTATCTCAATAACCTTTAGTTTATAGACGTCTAAACGTCTTTGCGCTTAAACATCCAAAACAACAACAGAGGGTTTATTTATGTCAAATCATACAGTCAGTGTTCTCGATGGTGGAATGGGTCGTGAATTAGAAAAACGTGGCGCGCCGTTCCGTCAGCCCGAATGGTCAGCACTGGCGATGATCGAAGCTCCTGACATTGTCCGTGATGTTCATTGCGCATTTATTCAGAGTGGCTCTCAGGTCATTACGACCAACAGTTATGCCTTAGTTCCTTTTCATATCGGTGAGGAACGCTTTAAGCGTGAAGCTCAGTTACTCGCTCACCGCGCCGGTGAAGTGGCTCGTCAGGCTGTAGCCCTGGAAGGTAACACCGCCCGGGTCGCCGGCTCACTGCCACCGCTGTTTGGTTCTTACCGCGCTGATCTGTATCAGGCCGATCGGGTCGCAGAGATCGCTACACCTTTGATCGAAGGACTGAAAGATAATGTTGATTTTTGGCTGTGTGAAACCCAAAGCCTGATTGCCGAACCAGTGGCGGTCAAAGCATTGCTCGACAAACTGGATAGCGAACACAAACCGCTGTGGGTATCATTTACACTAGAAGATTCAGAGCCGACTGATGTACCGCGCCTGCGCTCAGGCGAATTGGTTGAAGATGCCATCAATGCGATGCTGGCTCTTAACGTTAGCGCCATCTTGTTTAACTGCTGCCAACCTGAAGTGATTCAGGAAGCCCTGACCATCGCCAAGCGTTGCCTGGACACAGCAGGGGCACAGCAAGTTCAGCTTGGTGCGTATGCCAACGCATTTCCTCCTCAGCCAAAAGACGCGACCGCCAACGATGGCCTGGATGAACTGCGTGCCGACCTGACACCGCCAGCCTACCTACTGTGGGCAGAGAAGTGGCAACAACAAGGCGCCAGCCTGATTGGCGGCTGCTGCGGTATCGGTCCGGAGCATATTGCTGCGCTGCATCAGCACTTCGCTTAATCGGAGCGAGTGATGCAACAACCGCAAAAAATCGGCCTGACCACGCTGACTGCTCTGGTGTTCAGCTCCATGGTCGGCGCCGGTATTTTCAGCCTGCCACAAAATATGGCAGAAGTCGCTGGTGTGGATGCCATTCTCACCGGCTGGCTTATTACTGGCGTAGGCATCTTACTGCTGGCCGGCTGTTTTTTACATTTGTCCCGTCTTAAGCCTGAACTGGATGGGGGTATCTATACCTACGCCCGCACAGGCTTTGGCGACACTGCAGGCTTTTTATCCGCCTGGGGCTACTGGCTGTGTGCCACAATTGGCGTGGTCGGTTACCTGGTGGTTGCCTTTGCCGCCATTGGCGCCTTTGTCGATACACCACAATCGGTCATTTTTGGCGACGGAAACACCCTGCCCGCATTTATCGGCGAATCGCTTATCCTGTGGGCGGTACACTATCTGGTGCTGCGCGGTATCAAACAGGCAGCCTTCATCAACCTGCTGGCAACCCTGGCAAAATGTCTGCCACTGATTGTGTTTATTGTCCTCGCCTACTGGGCATTTGAGCCGGCAACGTTTAACTTCGACCGTGCGGGTCAAAGCTTACAAACCCCGTTCATTGAGCAGGTAAAAGGCACCATGCTCATTACACTATGGGTGTTCACCGGCATTGAAGGGGCAATCGTATTATCGGTGCGTGCCAAACGTCGCAATGATATCGGTAAAGCGACCTGTCTGGGTGTGATATTTGCGCTGATTCTGTATGTGGCCATTACTCTGCTATCTCTGGGCGTAATGAGCCGGGCAGATGTCGCCGCCCTGAATAATCCATCCATGGCCGGGTTGATGGCACACATGAGTGGTAACCTTGGCCAGTGGGTAATCAGCCTCGGACTTATCGTATCAGTTCTGGCCTCTTACCTGAGCTGGATCATGTACTCAGCAGAGGTGCCGTGCACTGCTGCACAGCATGGCGCTTTCCCGCGCTTTTTTGCCAGACAGAACGAACAAGGCACATCACCGGCCTCGCTAACGCTAACCAGCGTGACAGTCCAGTTATGCCTGGTGCTGATCATGTGGACCGGGGAGAGTTATAACACTCTGGTACTTATCTCGACTTCGATGATCCTGATACCTTACTTCCTGGTGGGTGCTTATCTGGTCAAAATCGCCTTCGGACAAGCCGCAAGTTGGAATATCAAAGCCATTGGTCTCGGCGCCAGCCTGTATGGTTTGTGGCTGATTTACGCCGCGGGCCTCAACGCTCTGGTCTTATCCACCCTGCTCTATATTCCGGGTTTGATGGTGTTTTACTACAGCCGTCGTAAACATCGTCAACTGGCATCTGCCACATGATCTGCTGACACCCCCTGCTCATCAGGGGGCTGTCGCACACTAGTGCCAACATCCGCGCTGAGTTCCTGCACCAACTGTTGCCAGTCGTTAATCTCCCCTCGAAAATAGGCAATTTGCTTATCTGACGCCAAGCGTACAATCTCAACCAGATACTTATCGGAAATGGCTTGATTGTATTGAAATTTAGCACGCAGAACCGGACTGTAGAACTGCTCGGGAGCAAACAATAACGCCTGTAACTGCGCGCTGAACAAAGCTTCATTGTGTCGCAGTGTAAACAAATGAGTTAACTCGCGCCGCAGGCGGCTGTGAAAGGCAATCCAGTCTGCCGTGGTCACTTTCATCTCGTTTACCCACTGCGAAACCACGTCCTCTTGCTGAGCGCTAAGGCTGCCAAACCACTCCTCCAGATTGTCTGTTATCCGTTCCCGATAACGTACGCGAGCCTGACTTTGAGTCGTGTCACGATACTTTTCGGCAAACTCTTGCTGGCGCTCAGTTAATCCCTGCATAAATTGCTCAATCTGAGCATCGCTCAGAGTATTAGCCAACAGATACGCATCCGGCAGGAGATGCATTACCAGGCGCTGATAATGCTGCTGCACCTCCGTTCGGTGCAAGTCGAGTTGCCGTGGGCTAAATTGATCCGGTTGCAGTAAGGACAGCTGCTCTAACTGATGCAGGTAACGTGGCATCTCTTCCTGTTGTTGCCAGGTACTGAACGAGGCAATTTTATCGCTCAGCAATGCTTTCTGCGTCGAGTTCAATTCCACGTAATCTTCAACATAATCAATCACAAACCAATCAATATTGTTGTAGACAAACTTGGCACCGCAACCGGTCAGCACCAGCGCAGTGATGATTATTGCTATCCATCTTACCATCGGGCACGTCCTTTCTCGCTCTGTCAGTAACCATAGACTGCGTTCGAAGCTTATGCGACTTTTAGCGTATTCCTCGCGACATTCTGCTTCAGAAAATTCTTTTAACTTAACAACATAATCTATTTATTATACGGCAAGATTGTTGGTTTTTTGAGCTTGGGAGTTGGATCTCATTAAACCGTTTTTAATTCGGTTAGTCTGGTCAGGCACTCCAAAATTAGACCATGTATCAACATGGCTGCTTGTCTGAACAAACGCTACCAATAAAAAGTGAACCTATGCAGTTACACGAGCAGTTAGCGCAGCGTATCGTCGATCGCGCGCAGAAAATCATCAAGTATCCGCTGAATGTCATGGACGAGACCGGCATCATCATTGCCTCCACTAATCCGGCGCGGCGCTATCAAAAACACGGCGGAGCCGTTCTCGCCCTGACGGAACTCAAACCTATCGAAATCTCCGAAACCATGCTGCCAGAGTTCCCCAATGTTAAGCCGGGCGTCAACTTACCGATTGTGTATAACAACGCCGCGATTGGCGTCATTGGTATTTCCGGCCCCTTGGTGGAAGTGCGTCCGTTTGGCGAAATGGTAAAAATGGCGGCTGAAATGGTGGTCGAATACACCTCTATGATGGAGATGACCCGCTGGAGTGAACGTAAGCTTGAAGAACTGCTACTGGAATGCATTGACCGAAGTTCCTCGCTGGAACACATCACCAATATGGCCGCCCAGCTCAAAGTCGACATCTTCAACCACCATGCGATGTGTGTGATTGAAGTGGACAGTTCAGAGGCGCAAAAAGAGGTGGTCAAAGTACTCAACAACTGGTCACGTAAGCGACTGAAAGCCGAATACTCTTATAAGTCGAGCGTAGTGCTGCTGAATGTCTCCGAATCGGAACGCGAGGATGGCAAAGCGATTGATGACTGGCAAAGTATCCGCAGCTATTTGAGTGAGTCGCTGAAGGTACCGTTTCAGTGCTCTCTGGGCGCGGTTTACAGCCAACCTAAGGAACTGCCGTTTGCGTTTGAAAGCGCGATGGCGGTGATGAAATGCGGGCAACGTCTCAATCCGAAGCAGCAGTTCTACCCTTACCACGAATACGAGCTGCCGGCACTGTTTGAGGGCTGCTTATCTCACTGGCAACGAAATAAGCTAGCCACTCATGCACAACAGCTTGAACTCCACGATCCGACACTGATCAATACTGTGTTGTGTTGGTTTGAAAATAACTGTGATATCAAAAAAACGTCTGCAAAATTATATGTTCACCCTAACACGCTGCGTTATCGCATAAAAAGGGTGGAAGAGATCTGTAACATCAATTTGCACCACTACAATGACATGTGTTGCTTGTATTTTAGTTTGATTTTATAGAGTATTAGCAGAGCTGTTGCCCGACTTTCAGGGCAGCAGCAATATTGTGTGCGCTGCGAATCACGTTGAATTTTGCCTGAGCAACAATCTCCTCAAAGGTCGTCACCTTGTAGACGGAGTCAAAGGCAGCATCAATTCCGTGGGAGTACACGGCCTCGATATCATCCCCCAACGCACCGACAATGGCGATAACAGGGAGATCATAACGTTTGGCAATACTGGCAACACCAACCGGTACTTTACCATTCACACTCTGACTGTCGAGGCGCCCTTCTCCGGTAATCACCAGATCCGCTTCTTTAATCAGCTCCTCCAGCCCGACCGCTCGAGTCATGATCTCGATACCTGGCTTGAGCTCTGCATCGAGAAACGCGTAAAACGCGGCTCCCATCCCGCCCGCAGCCCCTGCACCCGGAATGTCACTCACTTTACGCTGCAGATCTTGCTCGACAATTACCGCGAAGCGGGTCAATGCCGCATCCAGTTGCTCGACCATTTGCACAGTTGCCCCCTTTTGCGGGCCGTACACATGTGAAGCGCCATTACTTCCGGTCAGCGGATTACTGACATCACAGGCCACTTCTATCAGACATTCTTTGAGGCGGGAATCCAGCGCGCTGACATCGATATGAGCCAGCTCCTGTAACGCAGCACCGCCAAACGGCAACTCGATTCCGCTGGCATCGGTGAACGACACCCCCAATGCCTGCAGCATGCCACAGCCTGCATCGTTGGTCGCGCTGCCGCCAATACAGAGGATCAAATGACGGATACCCTGATTCAAGGCATGCTCGATCAATTGGCCGGTTCCGTAACTGGTCGCGACCAGCGGGTCACGTTTTGCGCTCGGAATCAGTTCAATACCGCTGGCCGCCGCCATTTCAATAAATGCGGTTCTCTTATCTCCGGAGACACCATAAAAAGCATCATGTTGTTCACCGAGTGGCCCGACCACATTCACCGTGACCCGTTCGCCACCGGAGGCATCGACTAATGCTTCCACGGACCCTTCTCCTCCATCCGCGGTCGGACACTTCACATACTGCCAATCCGGAAAAACCTGTCGGAATCCCGTTTCAATCGCTTCTGCGACTTCAATCGCGCTTAAACTTTCTTTGTATGAATCAGGGGCGATAACAATTTTCATCAATAAGCACCACTTGATAGAAATTATGAAGCAGCAGGTTGTCACAACCTGCTGCATTTTATTTAGCTCGCTACCGTAACCTTAGCCAGTTTTTCGTAATGCAACGCTAAAGCACAATGATCTTTTGATGCCAGGTCATCCGCTTTCAATGCCTGCATCATCTCCATTACTTGTGCGGTAAGCGGCAATTGTGCCCCAACTCCGTGCGAAGTATCCAGCGCGTTAGCTAAATCTTTAATATGCAGGTCAATGCGAAACCCAGGTTCAAAATTACGATTCAGTACCATAGGCGCCTTGGCATCCAGTACGGTACTGCCGGCCAAGCCGCCACGAATAGCCTGATAAACCAGTTCAGGGTTCACACCTGCTTTGGTTGCCAGAACCAAAGCCTCAGACATCGCAGCGATATTGAGCGCAACAATCACCTGGTTAGCCAACTTAGTGACGTTGCCAGCACCGATATCACCGGTATGCACCACAGATCCTGCCATGGATTTCATCACATCGTAATACTGTTCAAACAAACCCTTGTCACCGCCGACCATGACGGACAAGGTGCCGTCAATCGCCTTCGGCTCCCCGCCGCTGACCGGTGCATCCAGCATGCTCACACCCTGCTCGGCCAGCACTCTGGCGATCTCCTGGCTTGCCAACGGAGCAATGGAGCTCATGTCTATCAGGGTCAGTCCGGCATGCGCGCCTTCAATAAGGCCATGCTCACCCAAGGCAACTTCTTTGACGTGCGGTGAGTTCGGCAACATGGTGATTACCACATCACACTGCTGTGCAACCGCTTTTGGTGATGTGGCCGATTCTGCACCAGCATTGACCAGCTCATTCACTGATTCCTGATTGCGATCCAGTACCACCAGAGAGTAACCCGCTTTAAGCAGGTTTTTGCTCATAGGTTTACCCATAATGCCGAGGCCAATAAATCCGATTTTCATAACACTTCCTCTTGCCTTGATTTACTTAATAAATTTCTGACACAGTGCCTGTGTCGCTGCTTTGAATGCGCCTAAATCACTCCCCACCGCCACTAGGTTGGCGCCCCATTCGAGGTAACGCTGCGCGTCTTCATACACCGGGGCCAGAATGCCGATGGTTTTGCCTTTCGCCTGACCTTTTTCAAACACCATGCGAATGGCGCCCTGAACATCCGGATGGTTAGCATTGCCCAAATGCCCCAGCGCGGCCGCCAAATCGCTCGGTCCGACAAAGACCCCGTCAATTCCCTCAACACTGAGAATACTGTCGAGGTTATTCAACGCTAACTGGCTCTCGATCTGCACCACCACAGCAATGTTGTCGTTGATATCCTGAAAATAATTGGCGGTTGTACCGTAGCCATTACTGCGGTGTCCGACCGAAACGCCGCGAATGCCCTGTGGCGGATAGCGCGTCGCCGCCACCGCAAGTTCCGCTTGTTGCTGTGTTTCCACAAACGGGACGATAAGATTGTAAAAACCGATATCCAGTAAACGCTTAATAACAACCGGATCGTTCACTGACGGGCGAACAACAGGCACACTGCGACTGTCCTTGAGTGCCATTAACTGCGGTATGAAAGTCTGAATGTCATTCGGTGCATGTTCACCATCGAGCAAAACCCAGTCAAAACCGGCCAGGCCAAGGATTTCCGTGGTGATGGGACTTGCCAGGGCACTCCAGCAACCGATTCTTTGCTCCTGATTCAGCAGCGCACGCTTAAAATGATTCGGGTAAGTGTTTTCGTTCATTACGTTATCCTCTGTTCGCGCTTAACGAACCAAGCACGGTTTTTTGTTATCGAATGTCCATTTAGGAATCAGGTACTGCATGCCAATGGCGTCATCGCGTCCGCTCAGTCCCATATTTTTGTAAAGCTCATGCGCTTTCTCGACCTGAGCCATATCAATCTCAATGCCCAGGCCCGGTTTATCAGGCACAGCAACAAAGCCGCCACGAATCTGCAATGGCTCTTTAGTCAGGCGCTGATTGCCTTCCTGCCAGATCCAGTTGGTATCAATGGCGGTAATGTTGCCCGGTGCCGCGGCGGCAACCTGGGTAAACATGGCAAGTGAAATATCGAAATGATTATTGGAATGTGATCCCCAGGTCAGGCCCCATTCGTGGCACATCTGCGCCACACGTACCGAGCCTTCCATGGTCCAGAAATGTGGATCTGCCAAAGGTATGTCGACCGACTGGAGCGAAATGGTATGCCCCATCTGACGCCAGTCGGTGGCAATCATGTTGGTTGCAGTCGGCAGGCCTGTGGCGCGGCGAAATTCGCTCATCACTTCACGGCCGGAATACCCCTGTTCTGCACCACACGGGTCTTCGGCATAAGCCAGAACACCTTTGAGTTCTTTCCCGACCCGAATCGCTTCTTCCAGAGACCAGGCACCGTTAGGATCAAGCGTCACCCGAGCCTGCGGGAAACGGGCAGCGAGCGCTTTGATCACTTCCGCTTCTTCCTCGGCGCGCAGTACACCGCCTTTCAGTTTGAAGTCGTTGAAGCCATACTTTTCGTAGGATGCTTCCGCCAAACGCACAACCCGCTCAGCGCTTAACGCTTCTTCATGGCGAATGCGGTACCAGTCGCAGTTATCCTGCGGCTGACTCTGATAAGGCAGGTCGGTTTTGTTGCGGTCACCGATAAAGAACAGGTAACCCAGCATCTCGACTTTATCGCGTTGCTGACCCTCACCCAGCAGAGACGCCACCGACACGTTCAACGCCTGGCCGAGCAAATCAAGCATCGCAGCTTCAATAGCGGTCACAGCATGGATGGTCGTTCTCAGATCAAAGGTTTGCAAGCCACGCCCACCGGCATCACGCTCAGCAAACGCGTGGCGCACCTGATTCATGATATTTTTATATTCACCCAGGCCACGGCCGATGATAAAGCCGCGCGCATCTTCGAGTGTTTTACGGATACTCTCTCCTCCCGGAACTTCACCCAAACCGATATTGCCGGAATTATCCTCCATAATGACAATGTTGCGGGTAAAGTAAGGGGCATGTGCGCCACTGAGATTGAGCAGCATGCTGTCGTGACCGGCTACCGGAATCACCAACATATTTTCAATAACAGGCATACCTTTTTCAAAATTCATACTATTCATCCTTTAAGCTATTTTTTTATCAGCACGCGTCTGCTTCTTTGTTTTAAACACTGAGCGAATTGCATACATGACCGACGCCAGAATAATCACCCACAAGCACATGGCGATGGGGCTCTTGGTGAAGAACACCGACAGGTTTCCGTAAGACTCAATACTTTTGACGAAATAGACTTCGGCCGATTTGCCTAAAATAAATCCGATAATAAACGGCACTACTTCGAGACCAATTTTGGGGGCCACCACGCCGAACACACCAAATAACACCAGAGTCCAGACATCAAACATCACACCGTAGTTAATGGCATAGGCTCCGATGACACACATCATCACAATGATTGGATAGAGAATGTACTTAGGAATCATCACCACTTTAGCGACGTGACGAATGGCGAAGTACATGATGGCAAACATGACGAAATTGGCGAAAAACAGTGAGAGGATCATAAAATCCCAGGTTTCGAGATTTTCGTTAATGAACAATGGACCGACCTGAATACCCTGCAGGGTAAAGGCACCAATCAATACCGCGGTTGTTGAATCGCCCGGAATGCCCAGCGACAGCAAGGGAATCAATGCGCCACCAGTCAGACCATTGTTAGCCGATTCGGAAGTAATAATGCCCTCTGGACAGCCCTTACCCATTTGCTCCTTATTCTTACTGATGTTCTTTTGCTGGGTATAAGCCAGCACCGAAGCGGCACTACCACCGATACCGGGTAACATACCGACAAAAGTCCCAATCGACGAAGAACGAATCAGGTTAAACCACTGCCCGTTAAAGACTTTCCAGTCAAAGCGCGTTTTGCGATCCAACTGGATCATGTCCCCTTGCACATGATCAGCCTGGCTGACGCGGCAACAGGCGGTGATGATCGCGGCAAGCCCGAACATACCGATCAGCACAGGAAGCAGCGAGAAACCAAAACTCAGTTGATCTTCCAGTGCCTGTGGCATGAGACGATATTCGCCATTACCGCCAACAGAAATGTCGTACGCGCCGATTAGGCTGATCAAAATGCCAAGCAAGCCACTGAAGATGCCCATCAGGATGTGTTTTGAGAGTGAGGAGATCACTGTCAGTGCCAGAAAAATGAGCAGGAACTTTTCAACCGTCGAAAATTTAATCGCAAAGTTTGCTAAGAAAGGGGCAAAGAAATACAGCACCACCGCACTGAACAAACCGCCAAACAGTGACGAAGCGACCGCCACTTTGAGTGCTTTTTCTCCTTGCCCTTTCTGGGCCATGGGATAACCATCAAATGTTGTGGTGATGGAAGAAGGCGTACCGGGAATATTGAGCAGTACTGCAGGAACCAGGCCTCCCGAGATGCCACCGACGTACAGTCCAAGCAGCAGTGCCAGGCCATCATTCAGACCGAGTGAGTAGGTTAATGGCAGGCAGACCGCAACCGCTAACGTCGCTGTCATACCAGGTATGGCACCAAAGATAATCCCAATCAGGACCCCGATGGAGCTCAGTAAAAACATATTGACAGATAAATGTGACAAAATTTCCATAAGATATTCCACATTCAGTTTCACGTAATAAATTTAAGGCAAGGTAATACCAAACATCTGCCCTAAAACGACCCAGGCAATCACTGGTGATAAAATTGAATTTATTGTTATATAGATAACTTTTCTCTGCGTTATTTCTTTTTCCATTAGAAATGGAATGATGAAGAGAAAAGGAACGGTCGCAATCAAAAACGCATAGCCAGTATTAGGGAAAATTTCTCCCAGCTGTTGCATTATTAATATGTAACCACTAATAAGGGCCAGAAAAAAGTAAGCTTTATAGTTGTTATTATTGATGATCTTTTGCCAGGAAAATGACTTCACACTGGCTGCTATTATTTTTCTCTCTTTGACCAAAATAATCATAAGCAGACAGATTAAACAGGTGATGATTATTTTTGGAAAAAACCAATGCGATTGTGCAAAGTCAATATTTACATCGAGCATATCGTTTCCTTGTGTAGGGTAGTTTTGATTTTGTTTGAATTAGTATATGACTATCGACCAAGCGAGGGCTTTATTAAAAACTCCAAAAATAGCATTAAGTTAACGGGCTATTTTGTAGGATCCAACAACAGGGTGTGACACGGACACAAAACAATTAAGCTATTGTTTTTATTAAATAAAATAAAATACCTATAATAAATTCATGCCAGGGTCGCTTTTGTGCTTCTTTACAAAATGCAGATGCAAGTAGAAATCTGATAGCCATCACAATCCTTACCGTAGCCAGATCTGTTTTCTAAAAAATGGCCTGACGGAATTACCGTCAGGCCATTTTTACTAAGTAGTGAATAGTGAAATTACTTATCCACTGATGGGCGTGTTGGTTGCTAACGCAGCCAGTTGGTTTTACTCAGTTCAACAATCTCATCGCCACGACCGTTAATGATCGCTTTGAGCATGTAAAGACTAAACCCTTTCGCGTGCTCTATATTGATCTGGGGTGGCATCGCCAGTTCTTGTTTTGCGGTATCCACTTCCAGAACCACCGCCCCCGGATAATGCAGCGTTTCGCTCAGTGCCCCCGGCAGCGCCTCGGGATCAGTGACATGAATACCTTTGATACCACATGCCTGGGCGATCTCGGCAAAGCTCGGGTTCTGCAGATCGGTATCATCTGATAAATAGCCTCCGGCTTTCATCTCCATCGCAACAAACCCCAGAGAACGGTTATTGAATACGATGATTTTAACCGGTAAATCCAGCTGATTGAGAGACAACAGATCCCCCATCAGCATAGAGAAGCCACCGTCACCACACAGGGCAACAACCTGACGAGTGCGATCCAGCGCCTGCGCGCCCATCGCCTGTGACATCGCATTGGCCATTGAGCCATGGTTAAACGAACCGATCAGGCGGCGCTGACCATTCATTTCCAGATAACGGGCCGCCCACACAGTCGGGGTACCGACATCACAGGTAAATACCGCATCCTCTGCCGCTTGCTCACTAATTAAGCGCGCCAGATATTGCGGGTGAATCAGACCACGTCCGGTTTTACCACTAGCCAGATCATCCAGACCTTTACGCGCCTGCTTATAGTTCGCAATACAGTCGCTCAGATGTTTGGATGAACGGCCACTACTGATAAAAGGCAGCAGCTTGTCCAATGTCGCTTTCGTATCCCCCAGCACACCAAATTCTATCTGAGTATGACGACCAAGAGAGGCGGGGTTATTGTCGATTTGTACAATTTTGGCATTCTCCGGATAAAATGCCCGGTACGGGAAGCTGGTACCAATAAGCAGTAAAGTATCCGCTTCACGCATCGCGTGGTAACCGGAGGCAAAGCCAATCAAACCGGTCATCCCTACGTCGTACGGATTGTCATATTCGATGTATTCTTTCCCGCGCAGAGCGTGCACAATCGGTGCCTGCAGTTTTTCTGCCAGAGCCACCACCTCTTGATGCGCACCTTTCACTCCGGCACCAACCATCAGCGTCACGTTGTCGCTGCTGTTGAGATACTGCGCTAACTGTTCAATATCCGATGTATGCGGCGTATACAAAGCCGGTTTAGGCAAACTCCACTTCGGTAACACCCCTTCCGGCATCGGTTTCAGCGCTATATCGCCTGGTAGTACCAGCACGGCCACATCATTGTGCAGGATAGCCTGACGCATCGCGGTTTCAAGCAAGTAAGGCATTTGCTCTGGGTTGGAAACTAACTCACAGAAAACACTACATTCTTTGAATAATTCCTGGGGGTGAGTCTCCTGAAAATAGTTGGTTCCTATTTCTGCAGAAGGGATATGTGCCGCAATCGCTAACACGGGAACCCGATTACGGTGACAATCAAACAGGCCGTTAATCAAGTGCATATTGCCGGGCCCGCAAGAACCGGCACACACAGCCAACTGCCCGGAAAGATGGGCTTCAGCGCCGGCGGCGAACGCCGCCACTTCCTCATGGCGGGTTCCCAGCCATTCGATCTGACCAATTTTTCTCAGGCTGTCACTCAGCCCGTTCAACGAGTCGCCAGTGACTCCCCAAATGCGTTCCACGCCAGCCTGGCGCAACGTATCTGCGATAAAATAGGCGATAGTTGGATTACTCATACGAAAATCTCCACGTCGGTGATTGATGCGAAAAATCTGCAAAGCAAAGGAGTGCATTCAAAAAAACCGTGCGTGTTATCTCGTTTTCTATCATCCTCTCTCTATAAAACTTGTTCAATATCAATTTATTTGAATTCTTGTAATGTTTTTTTATAAAAGATGATTTTTTAGGCATAAAGAGCATAAGCAAACCGCAGATAGCAGTTAGTTGATAGCAGCCTAAGGAGCAGATCAGCCGCACATATGGTGAGTAAGAGGTCACTCGGACAAGGCAGAAGCCAGATAATGCTCCCGGCGAGCGGGAGCACTGAGCGGGAAAGTATGTTAAGAGATGATGCTGTAAAACTTCATGTCTGCTGTCAATCTCTCGGCTTGATCCTGAATGACGTGACCCGGAACATTCTTCTTATATTCATCACAGCATTGGTTAGTCATCACCATACTGAAAACGGTGTATTGATGCTGTTCTGCCAACTGGTAAAAATATTCCATATCTTCACATTTGGAGAAGGAATTGGTGACCGCTATCTTGTTAGCCCCCTGCTCCATCAGATTTTTGACTCCGTTGCGGCAATACTCATCCGCATAAGGTTTTAATTTTTCATTCCATCGGTTCTGACCATACTGCCGATAGTAATCCCAGCACGAGACGATATTGTCATTGGCCAATAAGGTCCGGATAAATTCTGTTTTACCGGTGCCAAAAGGCCCACGAAGAATATACAGGTATTTCATGACATCTCCTCAAATCAAAGGGATAGAAACGCAGTTATGATTGAGACCTATCTTTGCGGATCACTCAATCTTTGCTGCAAAAACGATGAACAGTAGCATCGCCCCTGATGATTAAGCCCACAGAGTGGGCTTAATCATGGCTATCACCACCCTAAAAAGCGAACTCTCGTCACTCGGTGATATTGGCAAGCACTTGTTTGTATTTATCGTTTTTCGCCTGCAGATGCTTGAGGGCATCCGCTGAATCGCGATAGTTAGGCACAAAGAAAGCCTTCTCAAACGTTTTTTGAATTTCGCCCTCGGCATAAATCTCTTTTAACGCTTTATCGATATAGGCGATCTGGTCTTTCGGCATTTTCTTGTTGTAGAGGAAGAAAAACTCTTTATCGAACGTAAAGTTACTTTGCGCATCCATCGGCACCACTACATTGGGCTCAGCATAAGAGAAGATCTGTTTCTGACTCAGACTACCAAAGCCGTTTTTGTTGACGTCCGCAATGCTATCTTTGGTTGAGGTTAACCAGACAAATTTCATCGCCTTCTGATCCGATTCAGGCAAGCGGGTAAATTGTTCATTCGCCGGTAAACTGCCCTGGATCATATCAGCCAAACCATCAAACAGCTGTTGGTTCTTATCAGCCTGAGAACCGGTATTCACCGCAATAAAATGACTTTCCTGCCCCGGATACTTCATCTTAATGGCATTTTTTACCGCGCTGTAGCCAATTTCAGAAACACCACCCGGCTGAATCGCTACGCGGATTTCTTTGCCTTCACCAACAGCATTGATGATGTCATCCAGCGTATTGTAGGGTGATTTTTTCGGCACAAGATAAGCGTTAGCCGGGTTAATCGCGAAAGTGGGGCCAATAATATATTGGTTGAAAATATCGTAGTAACCGCGAGTGCCGTACAGATTACCCAGGTATGACTGATCGTGGAAAATCATAATGGTGCTGCCGTTGCCAACACGTTTCAGCGTGCTGAATGCGGCACTTGAGCCCACCGCATCTACTTTGATGTTGGTATCAAGTTTTTTTGCCAGCGCTTCAGAAATAATGGCTGCGGCCTGATAGGTATCGCCTCCGGTCGATTTCGAGCCGATCACCACACGGATATTGCCAAAGTTCGGCTTATCAGCACTCATCGCGACCATAGGCAATGCCATTAAAGAGAAGGCAATCGCATGTTTAATCAGTTTTTTCATAAATTCCTCTCGTTTCACGTTAATTGTTGTCTTTGTTATATCTCTTCTATCGGTTATCTCGGTTATCAGGTTACCGGAGCCGGATTAAACACAGCCAGTGCGTTATGCAAGCCCCACTGGTCGGAATACGTTTGCTTATCACCGCTCGCCACGGCCAGAATATGGTTAAAAATTTCCCAGCCCATCTCTTCGAGTGAGCTTTCTCCGGTCGCCACCGTACCAGCATTGATATCCATCAGATCATGCCAGCGGCGCGCCAACGAGGAACGTGTCGCCACCTTGATGACAGGCACGGCTTCCAGTCCGTAAGGTGTCCCACGGCCGGTGGTAAACACCTGTACCGTGATCCCCGATGAGACTTGCTGAGTGCCGCAGACAAAATCGCTGGCAGGCGTGGCAGCAAAAATTAAACCTTTTCGGGTCGGACGCTGCCCCGGAGAAAGAACTTCAACAATCGCGCTGCTGCCTGACTTGGCAATGGACCCAAGCGCTTTCTCAACCACGTTGGCCAGTCCGCCTTTTTTGTTACCCGGAGAAGGGTTTTCTCTGCGATCGGTTTTTCCGAGGCTAAGATAATGATCGTACCAGGCCATCTCTTCCATCAGGCGCCGGCCAACCTGCTCATCAATACAACGGGGCCCCAGCAGATAAACCGCATCACGCACTTCAGTGACTTCCGAAAACATCACGGTGGCGCCACAGCGGACCAGCAGATCGGACGCATAACCCACGGCCGGGTTCGCCGTGACACCTGAAAACGCATCACTGCCGCCACACTGCATGCCCACCACCAGCTCAGATACCGGACACTCTTCACGCTGGCGCTGATTGAGTTTTTTCAGATGCATTTCAGCGGTTGCCAGAATGCTGCGCACCATGGATTGAAAACCAATATGGTTTTCACTTTGCAACGAGATAATACTTTCGGGTGCGACGTTAATCGTCTCGACATCATCCGTTCCCTGCAGCAGCCTTTCCGGCTGTAACTTTTCACAACCGAGGCCAACCACCATGACCTCGCCGCCAAAATTAGGGTTCAGAGCCAGATTATGTATGGTGCGGATCGGCACCACAGATGCAGGAGCATTGATCGCCACACCACAACCGTACAAATGATTGAGTGCTACTACGCCATCCACATTCGGATACTTAGGCAGCAGATCCTGTTTAATCAGGTTCACCACGTAATCAACCACGCCGGCAACACAGTGAACGCTGGTGGTAATACCGAGCAGATTTTTCGTGCCGACACTGCCGTCCGGATTGCGATAGCCTTTGAAGGTGTAATCTGACAAAGGAGGCAATGGTTCGGGGACTTTTGTGGCGAGAGGAATGTCATCCAGCGGCGGGGCTTCCGGAATGTCGACTAAAAATTCGTTGATCCATCCACCCTTGGGGATTGAAGCGTTAGCAAAGCCAATCACTTCACCATAGCGCACGATGGGCTCGCCGGGAGCGAATGGCGCCAGGGCCACTTTATGGCCCTCGGGAATGTCTTCCTGTAAGGCAAAATCGTTATTAAATAAGGTTCCCTGCGGCAACCCACCATCGTTGACCACAATAGCGACATTGTCTTCCGGATGAACTTTGATATAGCGAGGCAGCACATTTTTCATAATCTGACTTCTTATTTTTATTCAACTCATAAAAATTAAAACATCAGACCCTGCATAACATCAGAACTATTATCAAAAAATTTACTTTTTATTCAGCCCGGTTTTGTAATAATTCACAAAGGCAGAGATACACATCACAAGCGACCCACAAAAATAGAACTTTGGTCTAAGAGTGATTCAATGTCACTAAATTTTAATAATTAAAATTTAGTTATATAAAGAGATCGCAGTCACAAATAAAATCACGTCACCATCGCACAGAACTAACTCATCATCATTTATAAATAAAATTCATTTAAACAGCGAACTATTTACTAATTTAATTTATTCAACAAAATCATTTGAAATAATTTAAAATGATCATACAGTGGCATAATAAATCATATAACGATAATCAGTTGGCTTTAATATCTGTTGGCTTTAATAGACCGGAAATATATAGTGATGTGGTTAATCAATTTGCGTATACGGTTTTACTGGCCCGGATTTAATGCCGTCCTACCTTGCTAAAATCAGGAGATTGGTAATGAAACCCAATGTTGTACTGTATAAATCCATTCCGGATCCGGAACTCAATAAGTTACATCGTCACTTTAATCTAACCTGCTTCGATGGCGTGAATGCGCAGAACCGTGAACAATTTCATCATGCTCTCACCCATGCCGAAGGCATTATTGGTTCGGGGGTCAATATGCCGGCACCGTTGCTCGATACCGCCACCAATCTCAAAGCCGCAGCAACCATTTCCGTCGGTACGGATCATTTTGATCTTGATTACCTTACTCAGCGCGGTATCCCGCTGATTCATACACCTGGCGTATTAAACGAAACGGTCGCCGATACAGTGATTCTGTTGGCATTGGGCGCCGCCCGCCGCGCAGTTGAACTGTCTAATATGGTTCTGGATGGACGCTGGACACAAAACATCGGACAGCAACATTTTGGGGTTGATCTGTACGGCAAGATCATGGGCATCATCGGTATGGGCCGTATTGGCTGCGCAGTCGCAAAACGTGCCCATCATGGCTTTGGTATGTCGATTTGCTATCACAATCGCTCGGCTAACCCGGAAGCAGAACAGGATTTCGCGGCTCAGCGTCTGGAACTGGATGAGTTACTGCAAGTCTCAGACTTCATCGTTGTGCTGGTGCCTCTCAGTGAGCAAACCACCAAATTGATTGGCGAGGCGCAGTTTGCCCGGATGAAACCCAGTGCTGTCTTTGTCAACGCGGCACGCGGTAAGGTTGTCGATGAACAAGCCATGATCACGGCTCTGAAAAACAACATGATTCGGGCTGCCGGGCTGGACGTGTTTGAAGTCGAACCTCTACCCGCCAACTCTGAGCTCACCAAACTCGACAACGTATTTCTGCTGCCGCATATCGGTTCAGCGACCAGTGAAACACGCCTTGCAATGGTGGAGTGTGCGGTCGACGGGTTTATCGCTGCGATGAACGGCGACTACTCGCAAGCGTGCGCCAACCAAAAGCGCTTGGCGGCCTTAGCAGAGATCTGATCGCTCGTCAGGATCTGCTCACAAGCCGCCACTGTTCTTTCTCTGAAAAAAGCCCGGGCAATCGTGATTATCTCAGCCATCAGGGTGGCGAATTTGGTGTGATCCTATACAGTGAACATATTGATACTTTATCCTGCATTAACTGGGTATTGCTCATAGTTAGCGCAGGATAGCAGATGTGTGCTGATAGCCATCTTTCGTCTTTGTCCTGACTTTGTTTTGGATCTGATTTTTTATATGGAATGGTATGAAGCTCTCCTTGCGCCCCGCGACCGATGCAGATTACCTGTTCGCGTTTGAACTCAAGAAACTGTGCGAGCAGGATGTCATCACCCGTCAATTTGGCTGGGATGAAGAATTGCAACTGGAGTTACATCGCCAGGAATGGCGTTCAGGCCTGCCGACCCTGATTTGTGCTGACGGGATTGCTGTCGGCACTTTTCGTCTTCATCTTCATGATGAGCGTTTTCATTTTTCGCGCTTTTTTATTCTCCCCGCCTATCAAAACCAGGGCCTGGGCAGTGAAATACTGACATTCGTAACGAAACGTTGCACCCAGTTACAACGTGCCTGTCTGCTGTGCTGCATTCAGGGTAACCGTGCGACTGAGCTGTATCAACGTTTTGGATTCAAGACTTACCGTCAAGATTATCAATTTATTTATATGAAATTTAAGCCAACCGATGATTAATGATCTTTTCTTTCACCGATAACGCCGCATCGCTGATGCAATTAAGTCAAAGCAGCACAGACATCACAAAGCACTAAGGACTTGCCCCAGTTAGCCACTCACCTCAAACAACAAGTCAGCTTTTTCAGATAAGCGCCGGCTCGTTCGGATGACAAATTGCGATCCGCACGAGTGTTTTTCATCCCGACATCAGGCTGGTCAGTTCGAATTAAGCCCAATCGCCTGTTATAACATCCGCTTTATCTTGACGCCTTTCCGACAACTCATACAATCAAGCTATTAATCATTAAGCTGCTGGCACCGCTAAACGAAGCGTTTTTGTACATCCGATATCTGCCGCACAAACGCTGTTCCCCCGAAAAATAGACAGCAAGGTGCTCGCTGGATCTGATGCAAAAACTGGCGTAAGGAAAAACCGCTATGGACAGAACGGTACACATCAAAAACGCGCAGGAAATAGCCCAAATGCGTACAGCAGGCAAACTGCTGGCACAAGTGTTCGACATGCTTGATGAGTTCGTCATTCCCGGCCGTTCGACCATGGAAATCAATCATAGAGTTGAGGATTTTATTGTCCGGACTTTAGGTGCACGCCCTGCCAGCAAAGGGCAATATGGTTATCCCTATGCGATTAACAGCTCTGTTAATGAGGTTGCTTGCCACGGCGTGCCGGCCCCCGATCAGATCCTGAGCGAGACAGACATCCTCAATCTGGATGTCACACTCGAACATGAGGGTTTCATTGTTGATTGCAGCAAAAATTATCTCATGCCGAACGCCGATGCGGCCGCCAGAGCATTGGTCAGTGCGAGTCATCAGGCGTTGTGGGCAGGGATCAGGCAAGTCAGGCCCGGTGCCATGCTGGGCGACATTGGCTACACCATCCAGCGTTTTGCTGAATCACATGGTTACAGCGTTGTTCGCGAATACTGTGGGCACGGTATTGGCCGCGAAATGCACGAAGCACCGCAGGTTTTACATTACGGCCTGCCCAACCGCGGCCTGACACTGCGCGAAGGAATGGTATTTACCATCGAACCCATCCTCAATCTCGGCGGTGACAAAGTCTATACCCGGCAAGATGGCTGGAGCGTCGCGACTTCAGATAATCAACTCTCCGCCCAGTCAGAGCACACGGTACTGGTGACCGCCACTGGCTACGAAGTCCTTACCGCTCAGCATCCGATTGGCTCACCGGCAGCGTAACGCCACAGTTCTGCGACACGGGCTTGGTCAACCCTGTCTTAGCCAGGCTTTAGTTACACTGACGTAAACGCTACACATCGATGTGGCGGGCAATCATAATCACTTCGTCGGCGCTATAGAGATCGCTCAGGGTCGCTTCGACTTCCGCTCCCAACGCCTGGCGATATAGATTCTGAGCCCGGTTATCGGCCCGGGTAGTGATAAGGATATGTTTCAGAGTGGAACCCTGATTACGTAACTGCTCTTTGACCAGAGGCAGGGAATCGGTGAGTAACTGACGACCAATCCCCTGGCCCTGATAAGAGGGTTCAACGGCCAGTTGTTCCAGTTCCAACACGACCTGGGGACGAAAGCCGCTTTTCTGCGCCCAGATGATATAACCGACCACTTCCCCTCGTTTCTCTGCGACCAGACAAAACGTACGTGGCGCGGCTTTAAAACTGCACTGGAGCCATTGCTGTGAATATTGCTGACGCGGAAAAGCCACCTGATGGATCAGAGCGGCCGCGGGGACATCCTGCGCCAACATAAAACGAACTGCCATAATCACCTCTGTTTCGGTTTTGTGCCTGACCACGATACCACTGCACAAATCAAATTTCTTTTCTTTTCAAAGGCTATTTTCATTGCATAATAAAAACCCCGGCACAGGCCGGGGCTTTGCAGAGATCAGGCGTGGCGCTGATTAACTGTTATAGACATTCTCGTCCAGTTCGCGTTCGCTTTTCGCAACCAGAACGGCCACCATCATGTCACCACAAACGTTAATCGTAGTACGCGCCATATCCAGAATACGGTCAATACCGGCCACAATCGCCAGGCCCTCTACAGGCAGGCCAACCGTGCTCAGTACCAGAGACAACATGATAAGACCCGCACCCGGTACACCCGCAGTACCAACCGATGCTAGTGTCGCGGTCAGAATAATGGTCAGGTAGTCTGAGGTTTGCAGATCGATACCAAATGCCTGCGCGATGAACAGCGCGCACACACCTTGATAGAGTGCCGTACCATCCATGTTAATGGTTGCCCCCAGCGGCAAAACAAAACTCGACACACCTTCAGACACACCCATGTCCTGGCGAGTCGCTTTAATTGTCGCAGGTAAGGTACCTGAACTGCTCGATGTGGTAAACGCAACCGCTGCAGGGTTAGTAATCGCACGCAGATATTTGATTGGGTTCAGTCGACCCAGCACGCTCAGCACGCCTGAATAGAACACCAACACATGGATCAGCGCACCCAGGTACACTGCACCAATCACTTTGATCAGTGGCAGAAGGACGTCCAGACCATAAGTACCGGCAACCCAGGCCATCAGACCAAAGATGCCGTACGGAGCCAGTTTCATCACCAGTTCAGTCAGCTTGTACATGGCTTCCGCCAGGCTCTCAAACAGTTTCACTGCCGGTTCACCTTTTTCACCCACCAACACCAGGGAAACACCAAGACCAACCGCAAAAACGATGATTTGCAGAATGTTACCCGCCGCCAGAGCATTGACCGGGTTTTGCGGGATCATCGCCAGCAGCGTCTGCACCAGCGGGGGCGCACTCTTACCAGCATCATCAAGATCTTTCGCAACCATGTTCAGTCCGGCGCCAGGTTCAAGCAGAGCAGAAAGGCCAAGACCAATGGCAATCGCAACGGCGGTCGTTCCCAAATACAACACCACGGCTTTGACGCCAATACGCCCCATCTTGCGGGTGTCTTTCATCGATGTAATACCAACGATCAGAGAACAGAACACCAAAGGCACGATCAACATTTTAATCGCGTTAATAAAGAGAGTACCGATTGGCTTAAGCAATGCAGCACTCGGGCCCATCAGCGCACCAACGATAATACCGGCCACCATACCAATCAGGATTTTTTTCCACAGCGCCATGCCTGACCAAAAACCCTGACGGGATGACTGTACTTGATTGTCCATTTCTTTCCTTGTGTGTTGATAGTGTAAACGACTAAAAAAAGCAAAGGCGTAATTACACAATAAAAGTCGCCTGACGTAAACTGTGATAAATGACTATTTTCACTCCCTGACAAGGAATAATTATCCAACAAAACTGACTCAGAGCTGGGTCAAATGCAACTTTCCCCATATAAATTTTCATTGGTCTTGTGCGTTTTATTTCTATTTAACCGTACGTCGTTTAAAAAACAGCTCACACTATTCGCGACATATTCAGGGCAATATTTGCCAAATCGCTTTGATTTTAATCCCATTTCGCCAACATGACATTGGAATATCACCGACTTTTTCCTATCTTCATCTAGTGGTAATGCGTTTTATGACCACCACTTTTTGACCGAACTAAGGGATTATTAATATGAAAAAGTTATTCGCAGTGGCTACGTTACTCTCTACCTTGCCGTTTGCTCAGGCGGTTATGGCTGATGATGATATTGGTTGTGGTTTGGGTACCATGATTTTTGACGGTAAATCCGGAAAAGTGGTCAAAGTGCTCGGCGCGACAACCAACGGTACATCAGGCAACCAAACCTTTGGTATCACATTCGGAACTCTGGGCTGTGATGGTACCGGCACGATTGATTCACGTCAGAAGCTGGCGATGTTTATTGACGGTAACATGGACAATCTGGCACGTGATATGGCCAAAGGTCAGGGTGAAACACTGGCAACCTTGTCTGAAGTCTGGGGCATCCCGAATGAAGATAAAGCAACCTTCAACACCATGGCGAAACAAAATTTTGCCGTGGTTTATCGTTCTGAAAACGTCACCTCTAATGAGGTACTGAATAACCTCAACACATTGATGTCGAACGATTCTAAGCTGTCTGGCTACGCAATGTAACCGCTTCTTTCGTCTTACCCTTCTGTGCCTCGTTGCAACACGAGGCACCTTTTTATTTCAAGAGTCGTTATGCAGTGGAAGCGTTGTATTTTCATATTACTGGGCGGATTACATTCGTCCCTGAGCTTTGCCTACGTAGAGCCCGGACCGTTACCTGAACTGAACGTCATAGCCTTAAGCCAGGATAACTATTGGCTCAAATTGGGCCATTACCTGCCCGCGCTGAGCGGCGGTTACGTCAGCACCATTGATTCAGATAGCTTTTTTTTAGCATCGCAGGGCAAACATCAACCTGCGCAGGAGCTTCAAGCAACGATTCAGGCGCTGTATCAGGGCCCAGCGCAAAGCCGCCATCAGGCGCGCTGCACGTTTCCGGCCCGTTATCAATGGCTGGAACAACAACAAGGCAAGGCACCGCCTGAGTTAAATTGCCCTGAATTAAAAAAGTGGCAGCAGGCGATGGATCCGGAAAAACTGACCCTGGTGTTTCCAACTGCCTTTATGAATAATCCTTCGTCCATGTTTGGCCATACCCTGCTACGGGTCGATGCCAAGAATCAGAACCAGAACAATGCACTGGTCGCTTATGCGATCAACTTTGCCGCAGAACCGGACAGCGCAGATAATCCGGCCCTTTATGCACTCAAAGGATTGGTTGGCGCATATCCAAGCCGCTTTACCGTCATGCCGTACTACAAAAAAGTGCGTGAATATAACGATATCGAGTCGCGGGATATCTGGGAATACCCGCTCAATTTCACCGCTGAAGAAGTGGATAGAATTTTGCTTCATCTGTGGGAAATGGAACAAGCCGAGTTCGACTACTACTTCCTGGACGAAAACTGCTCTTATCAATTATTGGCTCTGCTGCAACTGGCCAATCAGAATCTCGATTTAGTCAGTCAGTTTCCGGTCACCGCCATTCCTTCCGATACGGTGAAAGTTCTGGTTGAAGCCGGATTAACTCAGCCTCCGCACTATCGGGCTGCGTTTGGTACCCGGCTGAATCATGAATCGGATCTGGTCAGCGAGCGTATTTACCTCGCCACGCGGCGCCTGAAAGAGCAAGGTATTTACCCTTCCAAAGCCGAGTTTACTGAGTCAGAGCGGGCGGCAATTCTCGAATTCGCATATGAATGGCTTAATTTTGAACTTTACGATGACGGCCTTGAACGCGATATAACCGCCAAACAACTGACCCAAATCTTGATCAAGCGCAGTCAGATCAACCGAGAATCCCCTTTTCCCTCGGTGGTGCGGCCGGAAACGTCACCGGAACAGGGACACGGGTCAGCTCGTGTCGGCGTCGCGCGTAATCTGTATCAGCAGCAAACCCACTCAACATCTGTCGAGTGGCGTCCGGCTTACCACGACATGTACGATGCGCTGGATGGCTTTATTCCCGGCGCGCAAATTAACTTCCTCGACACTAAACTGAGTCTCGACGACAGCGGTACCAGCCGGCTCGATCATCTCAATATCATCGACGTACTGGCGTTGGCGCCCAGCAACCGAGTATTTGACAGCCTGGCATGGGGATTAAAAATCGGCTTCGACCGACCCGATGCCAATACCGACAGCCGCTGGTTTGTCGAAGGCGGAGCAGGCAAAGCCTGGGGACAGGCTGATGGATTACATTTCTATACCCTGCTGAAAGGCGAACTCAGTCAGGGCAGATTAACCGGTTATGATGTTATCGCCGGGGCCGGTCTGCAGTCAGGGCTATTCTACTCGATCAATAACCGCCAGAGACTGGGTTTGAATGCAGCCTGGATTGCTTTGGCAGGCGATGAGGTCGATGACCATTTCTCCGTAAATGCGACCTGGAACTGGAGCGTACGGCCTAATTTCGCTTTCAGGGCCAGCCTGAATTATCAGCAATGGCATCAGGAAGAAG
Source organism: Vibrio sp. H11 (assembly GCF_004804295.1). Taxonomy (NCBI): domain Bacteria; kingdom Pseudomonadati; phylum Pseudomonadota; class Gammaproteobacteria; order Vibrionales; family Vibrionaceae; genus Vibrio; species Vibrio sp. H11. The sequence continues at coordinate 25,993 of NZ_SSHN01000014.1, forward strand.
TAAGCTCGCGCCTCAGTGCTTACTATTATTATTGAGCCTGAACAATGAGCCAATCCATCAAAAACATACGTAAAGCTGATGGTTTGCTGATAAAACTTGATTAATCTGACCTATGATTGAAACAACCTTTGAGATGATGACTTGAGCGCAAAACTTAAGGAGAGCCAATGAAAAATAAAACGTTAATGTCTGCTTTTATTGCTATTTTAGTTACTCAGCTAAGTGGATGCGGGGTATTGCTGCACCCGGAGCGGGAAGGACAGCGCGGCGGTAAAATCGACCCGGCGATCGCGATTCTCGACGCAGCGGGCTTAATCCTGTTCATTGTTCCCGGGCTAATCGCGTTTGGCGTTGACTTCTATTACGGCACCATTTATCTGCCAAATTCAGCCTCGATTGATCTGGACGAAGATGAGCTCAACATGCTGAAACAGCTTGACGAGTCGCAACGGATGGATGCGATTGCCAAAATCGTGTCGGATAAGACCGGTCAGCATATTGCGGCCAAAGATTTACAATCTTATCAGGCCAACTCTATCGACGAGCTCAGCTTCTACGTTAACAACAGCGAAGCAACTCCAGTGCAAGCAGGTTAAACCTATTTTGCGCAGCGGCCACGTCATTGAGACGTGGCCGTTTTTGTACACACCAGTAGACATCGTAAAACGCCAGCGCTATGGTTGATAGGAATATTGTTGCCTTCCAGCAGAGACCGCATACCGTGGCGTCACGCTATCCGCCTCCTGCCCGCAGCGTACGAGCAGGATCATTATCCATTTAATCTACGACCACTTAACTTAAGGAAGTTTAGTCATAAACGTCCCTTGCGGAACAACCGGCAGATACTTTTCATAGAATTGCAGGTAAGCCTGCTCCGGGTTCAAATCTGCAAACAACTCCGGATACAGAGCTTTGGCGTAAAACTGAATCATTGCGCCATCCATAATCGTTCGGCATGCGCCGTGATACGCAGCGTACATGCGATTATTTTTCACCGCATTCAGTGACGACCAGCCCAAACGCTGTTTAAACCCTGCTAAAGCCCGCTGCGAGACCTGCTCTTGCACACCCTGCCCTATCTTCATCCCGTTGTCAGCACTGCTGGTTTCATAACCGGTAATCACAATCACATCCGGGTTGCTGGCAATGATCTGTTCCGGGTTGAGTTTACCCCACCATTCGACAAACGGCTTAGAGATGTTCTCACCACCAGCCGTGGTGCTGATCGCCCCCCACATATTCTTACCAAAGGTGTAACCAATATCAGCCACGCCATTGGCGCCAAATTCCGTGTAGATCGTCGGCTTCGCAAGGCCGGCTTTCTCCAATCGCTGTGAAATCATCGCCACATTATCCTGATATTCAGTGGCAATCTTTTCAGCACGCGCCTGCTGACCGGTAATCTCGCCAATCAAACGGGTACTTTTCACATGCCGCTCAACCGTCTGCGCATTGTAATCGACCACGACCACTGGTATACCGATTTGTTCTAAGCGTTCCATTTCTGACGACAACGCTTTATATTGCCAATCGGCCAGCATGATCAGATCAGGCTGCAACCCAAGCACCTTTTCGAGAGAAAACGCGTTGGTGTCCACCCGGCCAATCTCCGGAATGTCGTCTAATGATGGACGGTGCTGAACGTACATCTCCCAGTTCATCGCCCTGGCCTGCCAGATATATTTAGACATACCGACGACATTGTCGTATGCCGCTTCCGTACCGATAGCCATATAATCTTCAGGATAAAAACCGACAATAACCCGTTTGGCGGGGGCATCGAATGTCACCTCGCGCCCCAGAACATCAGTGACGGTCGTCACCGCTGAAAAGGCAAAAGAACTGGTCGTCAGGGAGATAAGAAGTAAAAGCTTTCTGAGCATCGAAAATTCCATCTTCAGGTTAAAGCGAATAGCATTGATATGACTAAAATTGTCAGTGATTATGCATCACATTATAAATGGCCGCAATGAAAATCATTATCAGTTAATCGCTACACCAATGTATGATTGCGCTATACGCAATCTCGATACATACCGCCTTGTAAAGTTTCACATTTTTTGTCATGGTTTTAGAGTAATCTTTCGTATAACGGTCAAAGTCTATTCCCCAATCAACGAGTGGAGGCAATGATGGCTTTTAAAACTCCGCCTTTAACAACGACCGACGATGGCGCTACCCGCCGTGTTGGGTTCGAAATCGAGTTTACCGGGCTGACAATCAGCGCAGTGACACAAATTATGCAGGATACTTTCGGCGGTGAGCTAGAGAAGAAGTCCGCGGTTGAGTATGACTTGCAGACCCCAGAATATGGCAAGTTTAAAGTTGAGTTAGACTGGGAGTTCCTCAAGAACACCGCGCTGGAAGCCAAGCTTAAGGATCACGGACACGAGTGGGTCGATTTTTTACACAAAATTGCTCTATCAGTGGTGCCTATAGAAATAGTGACTCCTCCATTCCCTCTCGATAAACTGGATCATTTAGATAAACTGATACCAGCCCTGAGAAATGCCGGGGCAAAAGGTACAGATGATTCTGTCATCGCCGCTTTTGGTGTTCACATTAATCCGGAAACCCCATCATTAGATGTTCACACCCTGCATGCTTATCTGAAATCGTTCGGACTATTACAGTGGTGCCTCGACAAAGCGCATGACGTTAACGTATCCCGCAAAATCAGCCCGTATATCCAATTGTATACTGAAGATTACGTTGAAGTACTGCTCACCAAACAGTACCAGACTATCGATGAGCTGATGGATGATTACCTGGAACATAATCCAAGTCGCAACCGCGCTTTGGATATACTGCCGCTGTTTGCGTCCATTGACCAAGACAAAGTCAAGCAGACGGTCAAAGACACCAAAATTAATCCAAGACCTACATTTCATTATCGCCTGCCCGACTGCTTGATCGAGAATACCCACTGGAGTTTTGCAAGCTCATGGAACATCTGGCATTTAGTTGAGGTATTGGCAGCAGACCCAGAAGCGTTAAACTTTTTAGCCCGCCGCTTTAAAGCAATGTCTCTGCCTGTAATCGGCGTGAAACGCAATGATTGGATCAAGGAAGTCAAACAGTGGATAAAAAGCCGAGAATTGGAGTAACCGGTAACCATCGCAGTTGGTCACCCTCCTGGTGGTGCACGAAGCTGGCGCTGGCACTTGCCGGCGCTCAAGCAGAAAGGATTAGCGTTAAACATCATTGGTCCGGTCAGCCACTGGATGGTCTGATCGTGGGCGGGGGCGATGATATCGATCCCGAGCACTATGGAGGCCAAGCCAGTGAAAAAGATGAGTTTGACCCCGAGCGGGACACATTAGAGATACGTTGGATCAAGTGGGCATTAGAACGCAATACTCCCTTATTAGGGATATGTCGCGGCTCGCAACTAATCAATGTCGTTCTCGGCGGCAACTTATATTCCGATATTTCCGTATTGCGCAAACGAACCTATAACCGCCCGGGCCTGCTGCCAACCAAGCAAGTCTTTGTCGATACAGACTCACATTTGTTTGCCTTGTGTGGCAAATCGAAATTACGGGTCAACAGCCTGCATCATCAGGCGATCAAGGATGTCGGTAATGGCCTGCGCGTCGTCGGGCGAGATCTTGACCAATTCACTCAGGCAATTGAAAGTAATCAAGAAAAGCCTATCTACGGCGTGCAGTGGCACCCTGAATATCTGTTTTATCTTCCCAGCCAATTTAAGCTGTTTCGCTGGCTGGTGCGCTCAGGCTGAGCGTATGGGTGAAGTATTTACCCAGGATGCAGAAGTGAAAGTGACCGCCAGTTCAATGCGGTGATTGGCAATAACATCAAAACGAGCCGTAATGCGGCGCTTTGCCTCTGTAACTCAGTGGCTTTGGCCCCAAGCGCTGCAACTCAGTCTTCAATCGAAGAGCTGTCAAATACCGACAGGTCCAGTTTCAGGCTGTCACCCAACCACCAGGCATACAGAGTATGATCTTCGATTTCATCACCGGTTAGCGCATGAACCAGTACCGACAAACCATTACGGTTTTCGTCCAACCAAGGCACTAACTGATCGAAATCGTGTGAAGTAAACTTAATCTGGCAACTCCATTTCGGGTGAGGGCCCACCAGTTTTTCGTGCACCCGACCGATTTTCACAGGGAAACGCTCCCCCGCTTCATGCACCAGTCGCGAGGCAAACTCCAGCGTTTGCGCATCAAAGTACACATGAGCATGGTAAGCGCGATGGGAATTTACCGGTCGTTTATTCTCTGTCATTATTTTTGCCTCTACGTCTTAAAATAGTAAAGAATTCATTAAGGATCGAGTCGCTTGCCCTTTCCGTACCACGTTGTCTCATCCGTATATCGATGGATTATCTGGCCAGAGAAGAAGCCGGCTCAGCTTGGCGACCAAACCAACGCTGGCCAAAAACGTTAATCACCAGCCCGACCGCAATAACCACTACGCCTGCGATTTGATACAGAGTAAGGCTCTCATCCAGCAGCAGCCAGGCGCTCAGTAGTCCGAATACCGGAACCAGCAACGAAAGCGGAGCAACCAATGCGGTGGGATAACGGCTCAACAAGTAGCTCCAGCCGCCATATCCGACGATCGTGGCAAGTAAAGAAAGGTAAACCACCGAGAACAAATTATGCCACTGCATATTGAGCAGCGACTCAGCAATGGTCTGAGGTCCTTCAATCCAGAGTGAAGCAACAGCAAACGTGAACATTGGTACTAAAGCACTCCATACGATCAAAGACATGGTCGGAACGGCGTAGTTTTGCATGATCACCTTATTGGTGATGTTACCTAATGCCCAACAGGTGGCCGCGCCGATGATTAACAGCAAGGTAGCAGCTGTCAGTGATGCGGTTCCCGCGCCTTGCGCCACTGCGAGCAGATAAATCCCCGCTCCCGCAGTGATGACCGCTATCACATTATGGCGACGAATTTTTTCTTTCAACAGCACACAACCAAACGCCAGAGTAATAAAAGCCTGCGCCTGTAACAGCAACGAAGCTAATCCTGCGGCAAGGCCGATACTCAGCGCCCAGAACAATAAGGCAAACTGACCAAAACTGATGGTCAGTCCGTAGGCCACCAGCCATTTCAGCGGTAAGGTGGGACGCTTGATAAACAGCAGGGCAGGAAAGGCCACCAAAGCAAACCGCAAGCCTGCCAGCAGCAGCGGTGGCATCCCCTGTAATCCGACTTTGATAACCACGAAGTTCACACCCCAGACCAGCACAATCGCCAGGGCCAGGAATCTGTCTCGTAATGACATCTTGTATCCTTACAAACGTCCGACAGTGTCAGGAGAGACGCGAGCAGCCACCTGCTCAGCGTTTGCCTTTCAAGGGTAAGTTTGACATTGAGTGAGAAAAAGGAATCCTCAGACTGCCCTATTCCCGTATATAAAACAAGCGCCAGACAGGAAGGGTCATAATAATGGCCTGAACAAGGTATCCAGCTTAGGATGCACCACACGCCGCTTGACCGTAACCGCGTAGAAGTTTTCGAATACGCTTGGCAGTACCAGATAACTTTTCAGAATGCCGTTATCGAGTTCGTCTTTTACTACCACGTCCGGCATTACGGCCAGTGCGCCGGTGTCACGGGCCAAAAGACGCAGCATCGCCATATCATCAGATTCGGCGATAATGTGGGGATGTAGCTGATATTGAGCCGCAAAAGCATCAAAAGCAGCGCGCAGCGGATTTTCTCCGTACGGTAAAACCCAACGGCGGTCGCGATAACTGGCGCCGAGATCTTTGCCCAGATCTAACCCCGGCGGCCCGATGATCGACACCGCCTGACGCGCCAGAACCCGGCTTTGCCAGTTCTGTTTATTCGAACCTCTGACCGGAATGTTAGTCAATGCCATATCGAGCTGGTGTTCTCCCAAAGCGGTCAGCAAACCGGTCTGACTCATCGACTGCAGGGTATAACGACAGTCTTCCTGGTTGATAAGTGGCTGAATAAACTGCTCTATAAAGTTACGCGAGATAGTCGATAGGATTCCAATCCGGATGGTTGCGCCAGGTAATGCTTTGCCACTGGTCAATAATTTTTCCAGCTCTTCACCATTTTTGAAGATTTCTTCGGCATAGCTCAGCGCATGATATCCGCTCTCGGTCAGGGTCAGTGCACGCCCTTTTCTGGTGAACAACTGCACATCCAAAGTTTGCTCTAACTGCTTGATTTGTGAAGAAAGAGCAGACTGAGACACATGCAACTTCTGCGCAGTCTGAGTCAGGTTACCCTGCTTGGCCACTTGCCAGAAATAGTACAGATGATGGTAGTTTAAACGACTCATAATTCTCTAAAACAGAACGATTCATAAATTATTATATATTTTACTTAACAATCAGACAGTTTCACAATAGCCGCGACTTTTGGAACTGTGAGGATAGTCATGTTTTCTCTGTTTTTAGTGACGCCCCTCAAACTGATGTTACTCGGTTTGGTGGCGATTTTAGGATTCACTATCGTACGTTATAGTTGGGTGGCCTTCAGTGGCGAAGCGGATCGCGCTCGCTTTCTTCGTTCCCTTATCATGACAATTTCAGCCGTCGTTGTAGTGATACTCAGCGACCACCTGCTGCTGTTCTGGGCAGCCTGGGTCAGTGTCAGTCTATGTCTGCACCAACTGATTCTGTTTTATCCGCAGCGCCCGCGTGCTCAATTGGCTGCGCACAAGAAGTTCCTGCTGGCTCGTTTCAGCGAACTGCTGCTGGCCGGTGCCTTCTTTGCGCTTTACCATCAGTTCCAGACACCTTTCATCAGCGACATCGTCCGCCAGACTTCGTTTGCTCACAGCAGTCTGCACCTTAATATTGCTGCAGTACTTTTGGCATTGGTCGCGATGATCAAATGTGCTCAATTGCCTGTACACGGCTGGCTGATGCAGGTGGTGGAAGCACCGACTCCGGTCTCAGCACTGCTGCACGCCGGTATCGTCAACCTGGGCGGTATCCTGCTGCTGTTCTTCGCACCGGTATTGGCATCCAGCAGTATCGCTTGCTGGCTCATCATCGTCTGTGCCGGTATCAGTACCGTCATTGCTGGTCTGGTCAGCACCACCCGCATCAGTATCAAAGTGAAACTGGCATGGTCGACCAGCTCGCAAATGGGTCTGATGCTGGTTGAAATTGCCCTGGGTCTGTATGAGATGGCTCTGCTGCACCTGTTTGCCCACTCGTTTTATAAAGCGTACTCGTTCCTTAACAGTGGCAACACGGTTAACCACTATCTGGCCGCCAAGCTGGCGGGTGAAGTCAAACCTAAGGTTCGTAACTGGTGTGTCGCGTTGCTGCTCTCTTCACTGATGCTGGCTGTTGCTCAATGGCAGTTTGCTGTGATGACCAGTTTTGCCGCCACCATATTGGTGTGGTTCGCACTAAGTGCTTTGATTGTGCCGAGCGTGACCGCTTGGGATAAAACCATGCTGCCACGTCTGATGATCACATTGGCATTCGCGGCAGGCCTCTTGACCCTGTACACCACAGCCAAACATTCACTGGCACAGATTACCGGCTTGAACGTCCCGCTCAACCTGGCCGCTGATGGCCTGGTCGCGCTGATGTTTATCCTGCTGTTTGCTCTGTCACTGGCACTACAATATAGCCCGCATGTCGGTTGGGTTAAACGACTATTTATCTGGCTCAACGCCGGTGCGTATTTGGACGAATGGGCGACCCGCCTGACCCTGAAATGGTGGCCAAGCCAGTCACTGCTTGAACTGCAACAAGCTCAAGTGCAAATGGAACCAGAGGCAAAATAATGATCGAACAAAAACACGCGCTTCCATACGCAACAATCGCCAAACAAGTTTCCGCTTCTATCGCACCGGCCTGGCCGCTGGATCAGTCCATTGCGGTTAACCCTTGGTGGCAACAACGTCATGACAGTATTGAAAAGACCTTCGCCGAGCAGGCGGTTCTGACCGGCGAAACCAGCCTGATGGACAAAAGTTACTATCAGCAGCGCTGGAAGACCGAGATTCAACCGCAACATCTGGCCTCAGCGATTGAGCAGCTTGGCGTCGACATGACCATAGCCCAGCTGGAAGAAGACATTCAGCGCCCGCAAGCACCGCTGACCCGCTGGAAAACTCTGGGCATGTTGATGGATGAAGAAATCCCTTCCACTCAAGGGCACAGCTGGGTGCAGGAAATCGTTCAGCAGGTCAGCCAGTTCATCGCGCTGTACCACCAATACCCGGAACGTTTCGATTCTGAAGGTAAAAACGGTGAACACCTGTACCAGAGCTGGCTTGAAGTCGTTGCACGCGACAAAGGGATCAAAACCTTGCTGGGCGTCGATCTTTTGCCTTATTTCCGTACTTTACCCGGCTCGATCTATGACCTGCTTGATACCGTCGGACCGCTGTGGCAGGACATCTGGACCGATGAAGACGGCGCTTACGCATCTCTGCGTGCCCTGTTACATCAATTGTCCGGCTGGGCGGGATGGCAATCCTGGCAAGACTGGCAGGCTAACCTTGCCAATAAGCAAGCCGATCTGCCCCATGCGCTGGGACTGACTGCTATCTTGCTGGCCTGGAACAGTGTCCTGATGCAGTGGCTGCAGAAAAATCATCTGGAAACCGCGCTGAAAATCCGTCAGTTACTGCGCCATCAAGCGACTAATGTTCGCCAAATGTACCAGTTAGCGGAACAGCAACTGGCACCAATCTGGGTATGGCAACGCGCCCTTGAACTGAGTGTACAAAAAGACTGGATCACTCAAGTGCAGAACGTCACTACTCAGCAAGACCCGAATCGTCCTGAACTGCAGGCTATTTTCTGTATTGATGTACGTTCGGAACGTATGCGTCGTGCGCTGGAAGCACAAGGCAGCCACATCGAGACACTGGGTTTTGCCGGCTTCTTTGGTATCCCGATCGCCTATCAGACTCAGGATGGCAATATTCATCGTCCTCAATTACCGGGCCTGTTGGCTCCTACTCTGGTTGCGCAGCAGACCCAACTGCAACCGGATCGCTGGCTGCGGGTGACAAAACTGGGCTGGCAGAACAGTCTGGAAAAACCATCCTCCAATCTGGGCATGGTCGAAGCCGGTGGCCTGCTAAAACTGGTCAGCCTGTTTAAACGGGTAGTGATGCAGGATGGGACTGAAAACCCGATTAACCGCGATGCACGTGGTAACGAAGAGTGGCAACTGAAACGTAACCAGATCACGCTTAGCGTGCGTGAGAAGGCAGAACTTGGCGCCGGGATTCTTAAAGCAATGGGCATCAGCCAACGCCTGGCGAAAGTCGTGCTGTTAACCGGTCACGGTAGCCAGACCTGCAACAACCATACGTCATCGGGTCTCGACTGCGGTGCGTGTGGCGGTCAAACCGGCGAAGTCAACGTGAAAGTCCTGGCGAGTCTGCTCAACGACTCCGCTGTGCGTCTGGTTATGGCAGAATTTGGGGTGGTTGTTCCGAAAGACACCCACTTCTTTGCCGCGCTGCACAATACAACCACCGACGATTATCAGGTGTTTGATGCGCCCGATGCACCGCTTTCCTGGAAACAGAACCTCAGCGCAGCCAGTGACCACGCGCGCCGAGAACGTGCCAAACTGTTCGATGGCACCAAAGCGGAAGATAATGCGCAATTAAGCCGCTTCTTTAAGCAACGTGCCACCAACTGGGCTCAGATGCGTCCGGAATGGGGTTTGTGTAACAACGCTGGCGTGTTTATCGCACCACGTTACCTGACCCGCGGACTCAATTTTGACGGCCGGGCCTTCTTACATGAATACCATGTCAGTCAGGATCCGGAGTTCAGCCAACTGGAAAAGATCATGACTGCGCCTCTGCTGGTGATGAACTGGATTAATCTGCAATATTATGCGTCAGTCACGACGCCGGAAAAATACGGCAGTGGTAACAAACTGCTGCATAACGTGGTCGGTGGTCATATCGGTGTGTTTGAAGGCAACGGCGGTGATCTGCGTATTGGTTTATCTCAGCAATCCGTGCATGACGGCACAGAGTACCGTCATCAGCCTGTGCGCCTGAGTACTTTTATTCAGGCTCCACAGTACGCCATTGAGGCCATTATGGCTCGCCATCAGGACGTTGCGTCTTTGGTGGATAATGGCTGGCTGTTCCTGTATCAGATTGATGACAACAACCAGGTTTGGCAGTATCACAACAAGCAGTGGGTAGCCGCAGTCTGATGGCACCAAGCGTTTACGCAAAGAGCCGCTCGCGCGGCTCTTTTGCTTTCCGGAAACCTAGGTTGTGTTTACTGACACCCGGAGTTTATTGCCAGATAATCTGTTGTTCTTCCCTGCGCCATCCATTCCATCCTCTAACCGCCTTTCCAATCAGGCAGAGTCGGTTAGCTACCAGCGTTCAACCAAACTAAACCTATTTATTGAGCTTAAGACATTGCGTGAGAATGGCTGTCTTTATAGGCGCTGATCCACTGGTAAATAATGACGAGCAAAATACACAACGCCAGGGCGATACGGGTCGCCCCCAGAATGCCCTGCCACCCCCAGGTTTGATAGAAAGGCTCCAGAAAGAACACACCTAAGCTGGCACCGGAGTAATAGAACAAACTATAAAGTGCCTGGGCGCTGCCTTTTGATTGGGTCACTTTACGGCCAATCAGGGTACTTGCCTGAGCGTGACAGAAGAAGAAACCGACCGACACCATCACCATACCAATCACCATGGTATAAATGTTCGCCCAGCTCATCAGAAAGTTCGCCATCAGCATGATGATAGCGCCAAACGCAACACCCGCGATCTGGCTGTACTTCTTGGCAAATTTACCGGCCAGCGAAGAGCTGGTCGTTCCGCCGAGCAGAGTCAGGAACATCAGACTGCGCACATCACTTGGCAGGTTATACGGAAACTCGCTCAGCACCAGCATCAGGTAATTAGACAAGTTAACAAAAGTGCCGAATGCCAGACCAATCAACAGATAAAGGATCACTAACTGCGGATTTTTCAGATGATAGCCATACGCTTTCAAACACTTACCCACTTTAAGTGGCGCCGGCTTAAAGTGGCGTTGCGCAGGTAACAGATAATAGATGATGGCATACAAAACCAGGCTGAGGCCGGCAATCACATAACCGGCATAGTTCCAATTGCCCAGATATTCGGTACTCAGGCCACCAAGTAAGCGGCTGCAAATCCCGCCCAGCGTGTTCGATGCCACGTAAAAACCAACCGCACCGGCGAGCCAGCTTTTTCTCAGCTCTTCGCCCATCAGTGGCACCGCCAGCGCCGGCGTCACCGCCAGAAACACACCCTGCAAAAAGCGCAGCGTAAGAAACAGCTGATAGTTGTGCACCAACGGCAAAACCACAGACACCAATAAGCCAATCGCCGTCCCGACCAGCAGCACTTTACAACGACCTATCGCATCCGACACGCTGGCGAAAATAAGCAGTCCTAATCCCATACCCAGCAAAGGTGCAGACATAGCCAGGTTAGCGGCCAGAGAGCTTACCTCAAATTCTTTCTGAATCACGGGCAACAACGGCTGCAACCAATAGATATTGGCAAAGGTGACTATCGAAAATAGACAAACACAAATAACGACTCGACTGTAATGGGCTGTTTTTTTCACTGCTAACGACTTACTCAGGTGACGGAACAAGGAAACGGGTTACAGCGTTAGGGTATCGGTCCATAAGCAATAAAAAAAATATTTTGTATTTATCTGAACCATAGATAAAATTTATACCCTAAGAAAAAACAATGACATCGGCATTCAGTTCAGGTAAGGGATGAACACATATGGAACTCAGACAGTTAAAGCACTTTGTCACTGCCGTGGAACAGGGGTCGATTTCAGCCGCAGCCCGGGTACTCAATCTGGCTCAGCCAGCCATCAGCAGCAGCATCAAAAAGCTCGAACAGGAGCTGAAAACACCGCTGTTCAACCGCCGTGACCGCGGCATCAGTCTGACCAAAGCGGGCAGCGAATTCGTATTGCATGCACGGCAAATATTACGCCAGGCAGACGACGCTAAACTGGCGATGCAAGCCATGGAAGGGTTGGATCAGGGGCAGGTCGATATTGCCGTACCGAGCATGCTGGGCTCCTATTACTTCCCGCCTCTGCTGATGGCCTTTCGCCATCAATATCCCAATATCGATATGAGTATTCAGGACACTGGTACCCGCAATATTCGCCGTATGCTGCTTGATGGCGAGGTTGAACTCGGTGTGGTAGCAAGTAAAGATCTCACTCCGGAACTCGAAAGCGGCCCGTTAATTCGCGAAGAGATGGTCGTCTGTATGTCGGTCGATCACCCGTTGGCCGAAAAAGAGGTCATCGAATATGCCGACTTTCTCTCCCATGATTTGGTGCTGTTCCGCAAGGGCTACTATCACCACATTCTGCTCGATCGTATCTGCCGCAAAGAGAACATCAAGCCACGGGTGGCATTTATCAGTAACCTGTTACCACTGATCAAATCCGTTATCCGCCAGGGCTACGCCATTTCTCCGATGTGGCAGGTTGCCATCCGCGAGGATGACCAGATAGTCACCCGCCCATTTGCCGAAACGTTTGAAATTGATCTGAGCCTGGCCTGGCGCAAAGACAGTTACCTCTCCCGCGCCAACCAGGTATTCCGTGATTTCATTTTAGCTGAGGTGAATGGGCATTAGGGCTTTCCTCACTTACCTTCATACATAAACAGCTAAACCCACCTCTGCTAAGCTTAAGTAACAGATAAAGTTGAGGTAGCAAGAAGGATGAACGCGCTGGAAAAACTGCCATTACATCGCTCTATCAGTGCCAATACCTCGGGGCGGGATCTGTTTATCGGGGATGTGCACGGTGACTTCACTTTGCTGATCCATGCGCTCAAGATGGTTCATTTTGACAAGTACCGCGACCGGGTGTTTGCGGTGGGCGATCTCACTGACCGGGGCAATGACTCCTGGCAGTGTCTGACCCTCGCCAGAGAGAAATGGTTTTATCCGGTATTGGGTAACCATGAAAGCTTCATTCTGCAACGTTACGATGAATCGCCCGACCGGCAAAGCAACTGGCTGCTCAATGGCGGTGGATGGTGGCTACAACTCAGCCCGGCACAACAAGCCCTTGCGCGGGAAATCGTAGTGAGCCAATACAGTCTGACGCTCAGTGTCGCGGTGGGCAATAAGACGATCGGTGTTTTGCACGCCGAGTACCCGTATTTCAACTGGCCACCACAGGCTGAGTTTATTGATGAGGAATTGCGCCATCGGATGCTGTGGGGAAGAGACGATATTCTGAGAAGCAGCGCGCAGTTAATTGATAACGTGGACTTTGTCGTGTGCGGACACACACCTCTCGATTGCCCTAAGATCAGAAAAAACAAACTGTTTATCGATACAGGCTCCGGCTACGAACCCAATAATTTTATCCCTGATCCTCGGCTGAGCGTCTGCGAGTTTCATCCGAACGCCATCGAAATACGTTCGTTTAACTTACACGATGAGAAACGCACTGAAATCGAATTGGTCTAGCATGCAGACTTCAACGCTTAGTCATGCGTTAAGGCTTATTCTGGCTTTGTTTCGACTAAACGCACTTTCTTACCCTTTCACGTACCACCCGATTTCAGATAATAAGTCTCACCCTTAACAGACAGCAAGGCGTAAAAGACATCACATTTCTCTTGCATGTGAATTAACAAACGATCAATAGTAATACCACTCAGAAATTGTCCTGCCTTGACGTGGAAATGGATATAGTAAAACGTTTTTATCAATGCTTAGTTTTTTTGACTATCACTGTCATTACAATCTTAGTCGTTGATTATATTACTTATCATATTCAGAAAGACGAACAACTGAGATTTAATCGACTTGCCTATGAAGAAGCGGTGCAAGTCGCCGAGCAAATTATCGCGGTATTGAATACAGCGCAGACTTTGCCACAGCCTAAATGTGACTCAGAGACCTTAAATTCTCTCAGAGTACTCACTCACCATAACAGTAAAATTTATGACCTCGGCCTTATCGAAGGCGATACCGTGCTGTGCTCTGCAAACTGGGGCAAACTGGGTCCGATTAAAATTGCTTCCAATAATGAAACTGCATTTTCAAGCTTTGTGTTTTACTCACAAGTCAGTCATCTGTTTCCGACCGATCAAACCTATAGCCTGGTACAAAAAGGTCGGTTTTTCTCTGTCGATGAACCCAATCTCTATGCATCTTTGATAAGACAGCAACCTCATTTCTGGTTTCAAATAAGCACCCATGATGGCCAGCACGTGTTTTATCGTTATCAACCAAACAAATCAAAGAAACTATTATTCCCGCCATTAGAAATACATACGAAGTTATGTCATGATGATTACAATTTCTGTGTCTATATTGATAATTACGCTGCAGGGTTAGCGCATTATCCTCCTGGCATATTTTTTGTTTTATTATTCATCGCAGGGTTGTTTGGTCTTATTGCCACCTATGCCTGGTTCAGTTTTTTTCAAAAGCGTAATTCTCTGGAAAGCCGCTTTCGTAAAGCATTAAAAGAGAAAAGCTTAACTATGGAGTACCAACCAGTAATCGCGGTGAATGACCGCCACATTATTGGTGTTGAAAGCTTGGTACGCTGGCATGACAGCAAGTTTGGCCGAGTATCTCCTGAAGTATTTATTGCTATTGCAGAAAAGCTGCATCTTTATCCGAAGTTATCTTATTTTATCGCCGAACACTCGGTTACAGAAATGGCGCCGATATTACAGAGGTATCCAACCTTTGCATTGGGCATAAATATTGATACCTATGAAATACAGGATCAGAAATACCTGCCTTACCTGTTTGAACTGGTTCAATGCTACAACATTAATCCGGATCAGATCAAAATCGAGATCACCGAGCGCATTTCTCTGCCACTAACTGAACTGTCGGATTTTTCCCAACGGGCAAAATCGTTCGGTTTTAATGTGGTGCTGGATGATTTCGGCACCGGTGTCGCCAACCTGGTGTGGCTGACCGAGCTCGATTTTGACTTTATCAAAGTAGACCGGATTTTTGTGAATGCATTGAATTACGATGTGAAACGCAAGATGGTTGGGCCGATAATGGAACTGCTCACCAGTTTAAACCGACCAGTGATATTTGAAGGGGTTGAAACCCAGCGCGAACACGACATCATCAAGCAAAACTGCCATTGGGGCTATATTCAGGGTTGGTACTTTTACCGTTCAATGCCGAAACCCGAACTGGACCAACTGCTGGCTAAGCAAGCGTTAACGCCCGGGATTCACAATGGCCCACTGACACCAAATCTGGCACAACTAAAAGTAATTTAATAACCGACGATCTTTTCGCTCACTTTAAGTCATCTAACTTTACCGCCCTACCTGGGTGCTCTTGGCTATGCTTAAAACAACACAAAAACGCAACCGAGGCACTGATGAAAAAGCCATTACAAGTGGTAGTAACCGGAGGCCCTGGCGGCGGTAAAACCACCGCTCTGGATCTGTTTCGACGCGAACTGGGAAAGCAGATCGTTGTGGTCCCCGAAGCGGCAACGCTGCTGTTTTCAGGCGGCGTAACCCGCTGTAATAACGAGCAGGCGATAAAAATGGTGCAGAAAACCATTTTTCAGCTGCAGAGAAACCTGGAAGATATTCATAAACTGCAGTATCCGGACCGTTTATTAGTCTGTGATCGTGGCTCTCTCGATGGCCTCGCCTATTGGCCCAATTCGGAAAGTGACTTCTTCAAGCAGGTTAACTCCACTTTCGAGAAAGAGATCGCCCGCTACGACGCCGTGATCTTTTTTGAGTCAGCCGCGGCTTCGGGTAAAGACATCAGCAGCAATAATCCAACCCGTAATGAATCTCTGGCTCAGGCGGCCAAGTTGGATAAAAAGTTACAGCGTATCTGGTCACGCCATCCACACTTTTATTTTGTCGGCAGCTCCGAATCCTTTGTCAGAAAAATCATGTTCGGCATTATGACGCTGGAGAATGTGATTAATCGCTACCCTGCGCCTTAAGCGGGTTCAAGCGGATTTGTGGCAAAGCATGTTAGAACGACATCCTATATAATTCGTGACTTCACTTTCCTTAACAACTGCGGATCATCATTATGTGTCAAACGGTGCCAACCCATCTCGGTCAATATTTTCAGCTCGCCTGCGATACCACCATCGAAGGTTTGAGAAAAGGCACCGGCGGCCCATTTGGCGCCACATTAGTACGCAACGGTGAAGTCATTTGTGCGGTCGGCAATACGGTGTTGGAACAAACCGATATTTCCGGCCATGCCGAAATGGTCGCAGTGCGACAGGGGTGTAAAAAACTCGACACCCTGGATCTGTCCGATTGTGTGATGTACGCCACCTGTGAGCCGTGCCCGATGTGTGTCGCGGTGATGATGTGGGCCGGTATCAAAACCTGTTATTACGCGTCGTCACACCGTGATGCGGCCGCGCATGGCTTTTCCGACCAACACCTGCGTGATTACCTTGATGGCTCGGACAAATCGGCCTTCGACATGATTCATGTCACTCAGGGAAGAGAAGACTGTCAGGCCATCTGGGATGAGTTCACCCGGCTGAGTGCTAAACCATAAGGTGTTAACACGAGCGAATTTATACCGAGCCTGCGTTGTCACTGATGACCGTGGTCGCAAATAAATGGATGTCGATGTCCTTGCTCCAATAGCCCGGCGGCCAGCCACCTTTGGCTTTTAACGCGGCCACGAACTGATCGGGCTCGGGCAAGACTTGCCATACCGAGGGCAGGAAGACGGCGCGATGACGCTGATCTTCAAGCAATAAGCCATCGATGGCTGGCCTGAGCCGCTGCAACAATTCAACCTCACCCAGATTTTCGACGGGAGTGAACGTAGACAATACTGAAACCTCAACGCTTAATCCCGCCTTGTCTTGCACT
The DNA here is from genome assembly GCF_004804295.1 of Vibrio sp. H11. NCBI lineage: Bacteria > Pseudomonadati > Pseudomonadota > Gammaproteobacteria > Vibrionales > Vibrionaceae > Vibrio > Vibrio sp. H11. The sequence continues at coordinate 42,859 of NZ_SSHN01000014.1, forward strand.
GTCAGCGGCGCAAAGCGCGCGTCTTTAAATCCACTGGCGTAAGCATTGTGACAGACGTTTTTCCATAACGCTTCATCGGCCGACAACGAACCAATACAGCCGCGCAGTTGCCCGTTGTGATGCAGAGTAACAAAGCTGGCGGCAGGTTGGCTCAGGGTTTCACTTTGCGGCGCATTCGGCAGTTGAAAGCCCCGACCAGCGAGCGCCTGTTCCAACACCTGCCACACCAAATCGAGCAATGCCCGGCGCTCGTCATCGCTGAGCTTAATACAAGACAAAACTGGCATAGCCCACCACTTCCTCATCAGCCTTGACAGCGCGATGCTTGCGTTTTGCCATCACCTCACCTGAGTTGGTCTGAGCCAGACACTCAATCTGCCAGGCCTGATCTCGGGCCAATTCCAGTAAGCCGTTAATGGCATAGCAGCCACAAGCCTGGTGAGAATGAATATCCGTACTCAGGGCAGACACCCGCTCAACCGTATCGGCGTCAATACGCTGCGCCTCCTGATAAGGATGATAATGACTCAGGTCACTGCTCACCACGATCAACGTCTGGTCTCCTAACGATGATAACGTCAGTATTTGTTTCAGCTTAGTCGGCTCACTCGGACCGACCACCAACGGCAAGACAGTAAAGTTGGCAAGGCAATGCTGCAAAAACGGCAGTTGCACTTCCAGTGCATGCTCCCAATGATGAGCGCGCTCAGATTGAATCACCAATTGCCGCTGCAATAACATATCAACACCTGCCTTATCAATCTTTACCTCACCTAAAGGCGTGATAAACACATCACTGTCAGGTACAGCTGCGCCCTGCAAGGCGACATGATGACTGGGGCCGAGCAACACAACATGAGTGATCACCGAACGAAACGGTGCCAGACACTGATACGCCTGTGCGGCCACCTCACCGGAATAAAAGTAGCCGGCGTGAGGAACAATCAGCGCCTTAGGCTGATTGTATTGCCGATGTCCAGAGGCAGGTTCATGGCCCAGATAGAGCGTCATTTGACGTCTCAGTTCATTCGGGGTGCTCGGATAAAACTTTCCGGCCACGGCGGCGTCACGATACTTCATTAGCTTTGTGCCCACATCCCATCAACTATACTTTCAGTGTAGGTCATGATGCAGCAGACAGAAGGTATCGGTTATGCAAGGTTCTCCACCCGACTATTTCCCGACCCGTTACTGGCATAAACTGGCCGATGGCCGGGTATGCTGCGATGTCTGCCCGCGCCAATGCACCCTGCGTGAGGGCAAACGCGGCGCCTGCTTTGTGCGTATTCATCACCAGGGCGAGATCGTTCTGACCAGTTACGGCCGTTCATCCGGCTTCTGTATTGATCCGATTGAAAAGAAACCGCTCAACCATTTTTATCCCGGATCCAGCGTACTGAGCTTTGGGACGGCCGGTTGTAACCTCAGCTGTCAGTTTTGCCAGAACTGGGATATCAGTAAATCGCGCCAACAGGACACCTTATGCGACACCGCGATGCCCGAGGAGCTGGCGCAAACCGCGCTCAAATACGGCTGTAAAAGTCTGGCGTTTACTTATAACGATCCTGTGGTGTTTTTGGAGTATGCCATGGATACTGCGCTCGCCGCGCACGAACTCGGACTGAAAAGCGTGGCAGTCAGTGCCGGATATATCTGTGACCAGCCAAGAGAAGCCTTTTACCGCTGTATGGACGCCGCTAACATTGATTTAAAAGGCTTCAGTGAACATTTCTACCACAAGATCTGCCATGGCCACCTGCAACCGGTGCTCGATACACTGCTTTATCTGAAACAAGAAACGGATGTGTGGCTGGAAATCACCACCTTACTGATCCCGGATGAAAACGACAGCGATCAGGAACTGCATGCGATGTGTCAGTGGATTAGCGATCATCTCGGCCCGGATGTGCCCTTGCATTTCAGCGCCTTTCATCCTGACTTTAAAATGCGCGATAAGCCAAGAACACCGCTCGATACCTTGCTGCACGCCCGCGCTATCGCCCTTGCTCACGGCCTGCACTTTGTCTATTGCGGCAACGTGCATGATCCGGCCTCGGATGCCACCTATTGCCCGGCGTGCCATCAACCGGTGATTGAACGTGACTGGTATCAGCTTGGTGATTATGCCCTGGACGACACCGGGCACTGCCTTCATTGCGGATATTCGCTGCCCGGCCGTTTTGCCGGGCCACGCGAAAATTTCGGACCGCGCCGTATCCCGGTCGCGATCCATCGTTAGCATGGTATAACCCGAAAGCGTGGCATAACCCGATCCGCCGTCAGGCGGGCTTGATGTTCTGGTTCATACGGAACAAATTATCCGGGTCATATTTTTTCTTGATCGCCTGCAGCCGCTTGAAAGTAGGCCCGTAAGCGGATTCGGTGCGGTCCGCTTCATCCTGAGTGAGGAAATTAATGTAGGCCCCGCCACTGGCAAACGGTTTGCTTTTTCTGAAAAATTCACGCGCCCACTCGATACAGGCTTCATCATCTTCTTTCACATCCCAGCGACCGTGAACATTGAGTACATAATTAGCATCACGGCTGGAATATGCCATCGCATCCGGCGCGGGACGTCCGGTGGCACAGCCCAGTGAGGCAATAAATATTTCGCACTGTGGCGATGGCAGGCTGGCCGCATACTCAAGCGCGCAATCAATCGCACCTTCACTCAGCTCAGTAAAGTTATGTGATTTCCAATAATTGCGGGCCCCGGGCGTCAACAAGGGATCAAACGCCTGTTGCCAGTCACAGAATGGCTGCACGCCGATATGTTCGCCATGCGGGTCACCAAACTGACGTAACGGCGCAATCAGTTTTTCGCCTTCCGCCGGATCGCCGACGTAACACATCGCCAGAGCGATAATTTCCTTACCATGCACATCTTCGGACAGAAACGGCAATGGCGGTGCTTTACGGGCGACCATCCACACGCTCAGTTCATCCGGCGCGGTTTGGGTAAAGCTGGCAAACTGCGTCAGAATCGATTTGGCCTGCGCAAAAGGGAACACCATCAAGCCGCTCAGTACCTCCGGCCCCACCGGATGCAATTTGAATTCAAACTGGGTCACGATGCCAAAGTTACCGCCACCACCACGCAGCCCCCAAAACAGGTCGCTGTTTTCTGTTTCACTGGCGAGGATCTGACGCCCGTCCGCAGTCACCACGTGAGCACTGACCAAACTATCGATGGTCATACCATACTTGCGGCTCAGCCAGCCGAATCCGCCGCCCAGGGTTAAACCGGCAATCCCGGTAGTGGAATTGATGCCGACCGGCAGTGCCAGCCCATGTTTCTGGGTCGCCCCGTCCACATCAGCCAGGGTGCAGCCCGGACCGACTCTCGCCAGGCGAGCATCAGGATCAACCTCGACCTGATTTAATAGCGACAGATCAATCATCAGACCTTCATCGCACACAGCATTACCCGCAATATTGTGGCCGCCACCGCGCACCGACAATAACAGTTGGTGCTCGCGGGCCAGGTTAACCGCCAACACCACATCGTCCGCACACGTGCAGCGAGCGATGATACCGGGTTTACGGTCGATCATGGCATTCCAGATTTGACGAACGTCTTCATAGGCGGGATCGGTCGGCAAAAGAACTTCACCACCAAATTGATTTTTAAAAGCCTCAATTTCTGAGTTTTGTAAGTTTTTCATACGATTTACCTCTCATGTTTTCCATGAGTCATCGCAACAGTGAAACCAAGCTAATTCGAACTGCGTCCAGCGTACTATTTATCAGACTTAGAGTTAGCGTACCTGTGTCGTGCTTAATCGCGACAGCGCCCGAAATGATGCAGGCACTTTATGAGTTAAAAGCCTAGCAGAAAGAAACCTCTTTATTTGAGTGGATAAAAAAATTAGCCCCCATAGATAATTCAGAACAAATAAAAATCATAGCTTTATAACAACAATATAAAATGATAAAAATATTAATTAATCGATAAAACCCATTCACACAGCCAAGCCGTGTTGACCTTTCAATCAGAACTCTCTATAACTACGCGTTTCGAGCTGGATGCAAAATTCTCATCCGCATCAAGGAAGATGGTGTAATTCCGTCACTGTACCCGCAACTGTAAATAGCCAGCCAATTGAGCGTTATTCATTTTTAGCAGCCGCTTGTTCTAAACAGTCACTTTGCTTTTGAAAATGCGTTCCTGGTTACAAGTCAGATACTTGAAGCTCAAATTTTACCAAGCAACACCGGGCGGGAAGACCTGGTACTGGTTTATGATTGGCTTCGCCCATAATGTCAGTAGTCAGTTTTCTTTGCCTTAAGGTTTATTCTCCTTGAGGTAACAATGCGTTTTCTATTTGTGTTATTTTTCGGGTTGTTCACGGCTCAGGCCGTAGCGTCCCCCACTCTGTTTCTGCTGGTGTCACAGCGTAATGCTGAGACGATTGCCCAGGCAGCGCAGCAATTTTCCTCCGCGCACGATAACCCGATTATCGCCCGCTCAGATACTCAATGGCTGGAAATGTCCCCGGACGACAGACAGCGGATCCTTAAACAAGCCGATGCTATGGTCGGTATTGGTCTGTTTGGTGCATCCGTCAGTGAAGTCGCCAGTGATCTCCAACGCCACTCGCCATCGCAGGTGATGATTTTCAGCAGCGATCACCGTCTGATCCAGCTCAGCCACAGTGAGCGGGCGCGTCCGTTTGCGAATAGCGATGAAGTGACCGAAATAGCCGCCACACGTCCGGGGGATGATCTGTCACACTGGCTGAAGCGCTTAAAACAGCAATATCCCAAACAGCGCGACTGGCTCGACGCGCGCGCCTACTGGCAGGCCGGCGGAGTCGATAATACAGTGGAGCTGATGCGCTGGATGAGTCATCAGGTCGACGGAAACATCACCCTTCACCCGCCGCAACCGCAGCCACGCCTGCAATGGTGGTATCAGGGTCAGTATGTAGAAACGCTGCCGGAGCTGAGTCCGGACAAAGCCGTGGTCACGCTTATCGATCACTCAGGCTCTGACCGTCCGGGCGATCGTCTGGTCTTTCAGAATCTGTGTGACACTATCAGCCGTTACGATGACGTGCATTGTCTGGTCGCTCTGGCCAGTTGGGGCGCGCCCAGCCTTGAAGCAGTGCAAAGCCTGAAAACGCTCAGCGCGCCGCTGGCCGCGATTGTGATGTTACAAGACTTCGTTATCGGTGGCGGTGAAGGACGTGAGCAGGCAACCCGGGTATTATCTGAACTGAATGTACCGGTGCTCAAAGCCCTCAAGCTGCGTGACCGCACTGAGCAGGAATGGCTTAACTCGTCCGACGGCCTCGCCTCAGATAAAGTCTACTACCAGGTTTCCATGCCGGAAATTCAGGGAGTCAGCCAGCCGATCGTGGTCGCAACGGCGGGCGATATTCAGGATGACGTCATCAGCGGCATTCGAATTCAACCGATCAGCAGCGCGCAGGATGGTATTGATCTCATCAGTCAACGGATCCATCGCTGGCATCAGTTGCAGGTTAAACAGAATCGCGATAAGAAGATCGCGATCATCTACTATAACCATCCCCCAGGTCGCCACAATATCGGTGCCGATAACCTCGATGTTCCGGCCAGTTTGTGGCAAATCCTGCAATCGTTACAAACCCAGGGTTACGATGTCGGCACCCTGCCAGAGAGCCAGGAAGCGCTGCTGGACCAGATTCAGCAACGCGGGGTCAATTTACCCAATGACCGAGCGGCACTGGATGCGATGAGCAGCAATATTTTATCCATGACCGCTGAGCAGTATCAGCCTTACTTCGCTTCTCTGCCGGGTGAGGTTCAGCAAGAGATCATCTACGGTCCGATGGGACGCCTGCATGCCCAGCTCAAATTTAACCTTGAGCACAAACAGACCGACTTTGCGCGTCAGCTACTTAACTCAACGATTGAAGAGATGTTCCATCTGATTGAAGGGGTGAATCATCCGGGCCGCGCCCGCGCTCTGGCGCTGCTCAATCAACTGCGGGATACCTATCAGCAGGAGCTGGAGTCTTACTCAGAACAAGGCTGGCAACAGGCACAAACTATTATTAATGCGTTAGGTAAAATCGGCATCGAAGCGTTAGGTGGCTGGGGCCAAGCACCGGGCTACGTGATGGTGCATGACGGCCAAATGCTGCTGCCGGGCCTGCAATTTGGCAACATCTTTATCGGACCGCAGCCGCCGCGTGGCTGGGAAGTGAACGAAGAGCTGTTGCATGCTAACCTGGCTTTCCCGCCGCCGCACCAGTATCTGGCCTTTTACCACTACCTGCGCGATATTTTTCAAGCCGATGCCATGGTGCATCTTGGCCGCCACTCGACCTATGAATTTCTGCCGCATCGCTCAGTCGGTCTGGCCGGAGACGACTACTCGCGCCTTATCGCGGCCGATATTCCCGGCGTCTACCCGTATATCGTGGATGGAGTGGGTGAAGGCATCCAGGCCAAACGCCGCGGCCTGGCTGTGATGGTCGATCATCTGACGCCGCCACTGGAAAGTACGCCATTATATGATGAACTGCTGCAGCTGCGTCAGCTGATCGAAAGCTACGAGGCCAACCGCGATAACCAGAACCAATCCCTGCCGAAAACCCTGATTAAACGCATTCGCGATAAAGTCGACACACTGGATCTGCGCGATGAACTGGCGCAGTCGATGTCAGCCGAACTGGCGGTGATGGGCATCAGTTTTGAGGAAGTAGACGATGCGATGCTGGTGCATGAAATCGGCCACTACCTCACCAGCCTGCAGGAGAAGTTCATGCCTTACGGTTTACATATCTTTGGTAAGCCGTGGCAAGACAACGCGATTGAAATGATGCTGGCCTCAATGTCATCTAAAGATGGTCAGCCGCATCAGGAGTGGCGCGATAATCTGACCGACTCGCCAAAACAGGAGATGATCAGCCTGCTGGCCGGTCTCAATGGCCAGTTTATTCAACCGGGGAAAGGTAACGACCCTATCCGCAGTCCGGAAAGTCTGCCGACCGGACGTAACTTCTACGCTCTGGATAACAGCCTGATCCCAAGTAAAGTCGCCTGGCAGATTGGCCAGAGCATGGCGCAGGATGCTCGCCGGTCAAACCCGTTTCAGGCTGACAAGCGTGAAGCTCAGGTGTTGTGGGCATCCGACGTGGTGCGCGACGAAGGGGTAATGGTGGCCTTTGCGCTCGATATGCTGGGATTTGAACCGGTATGGAACAGCCGTGGCCTTGTCACCGGTCTGCGCTCACAAGCGCTGCAGCCAGGACGACATCGCCGTGACATGGTGTTTACCACCTCCGGCTTGTTCCGCGATCTGTATGCCAAGCAGCTGCACCTGTTAGATCAGGCTGTGCTTCTCGCTCTGGACGCCTCGGCCGATGAGATCATTGCCAAGTACCCGGCGCTGACGGAAGCACTCAACAGCGCTTTATCACCGCTTGGTAAGCTGCAACGCGGCGGCAGCGAATCACTGCAAGTCAACCAGGTTGCCGCTCATTGGGTGGAAGATACCCGCGCGCAAATCAGCCAGGGGATTACGGCCAAACAAGCGGCCAAACTCAGCACGCTGCGTATTTTTGGCGATGCGCCGGGCAGTTATGGTGCCGGAGTCAACCGTCTGGTCGAACGTTCCGGAGCCTGGCAGCAACGTGAAGAGCTGGCGGATGTGTACCTGCGCCGTCTCGGCCACGCCTACACCTCTGATTCATACGGTCTGCCGGCACAAGAGACGTTTAAGCACGTGCTGTCCAATGTGCAAAATACCTATTTTGGCCGCTCCAGTAACCTCTACGGTTTGATTGATAACAACGATGCGTTTGACTACCTCGGTGGTCTGAGCCTGGCGGTTGAAAGCCTGTCCGGGCAGGCACCGAATAACTTTGTGCTCAACCACGCCGACCCTGAAAATATCATCACTCAACCGCTTAGTCTGGCATTACGCCAGGAGTTACGTGGCCGATTCCTTAATCCGGAGTGGCTGCAAGGGCTGATGAAACATGGCTACGCGGGCGCACGGACCATGGGTTCTGAGTTTCTTGAATACCTGTGGGGCTGGCAGGTGACCAACCCGTCTCTGGTCGGAAATTGGGCCTGGGAAGAAGTGAAAGATGTCTATCTCGATGACCGCTATGACATCGGCATCGATGAGTTTCTCAAGCAAGGTCACAACGTCCAGGTACGTACCAACATGCTGGCGATTATGCTGGTCGCGATTAACAAAGGCTTCTGGGATGCATCGCCGCAAACCATTCGTGACATCGCGACCGACTTTGCCCAGTCAGTCGCTGAGCACGGTTTACCGGGCAGCGGACACACCAAGCCCGATCATCCGATGATGCCGTGGCTGGAACAATACCTGCAGCCCAAAGACTGGCAGGCACTTAAATCTGTCCTCGACCAGGCATTACAACCTGAACAGAAACAGCAGGAACAACACTCAATTAAAGAGCTGACCATCAGCCAGGACAATCAGCCCAATGAGGCGCCAACCGCTCCTCAGCAATCCGGCGACGCCGAGCAGCAAGAAAGCCAGGGCGAAACCGAGATTCCGGACTGGTACTGGCTGATTGGGCTACTGGCCGTACTGACTCTGGTGGTTGCCTGGAGACGCAACCGTCACATTACACTGAAAATGAAAGGAAAAATGTCATGATTCATGGTCTGACAATCGGCATACTTCATCATGTTGTCGAATGGTTACTGTACCCGGTGTTGCTCGCGCTTGGCATCGCTTTACTGGCGGTGATCTGGGAGATCGGCACCTTCATCAGTGAGGGGTTAGGCAGCCTGCGTCATCTCTCCCCGGCCAATATCGGACTGTTTGCTGACTACGCGGAAAAACGCCTCGAGCGGGTGGATCTGCTGTCACGTACCGGCCCGATTCTTGGCCTGATGGGCACCCTGATCCCACTGGGGCCGGGACTGGCGGCGCTGTCAAACGGTGACCTTTCTCAACTCGCCACCGCGATGATGGTGGCGTTTGATACCACAGTACTTGGCCTCGGCATTGGTCTGGTCGGCTACACGCTCGGTCGGGTCAGACGCCGCTGGTATGAGCAAACCTTCCAGCAACTGGAATCGGGCCTGGCAATCGCGGAGGCGCTCCATGAACCAGCCTAAGCATCATCCGCGTCCGTGGGAGCGCAGGCGTTTTGCCGAACAGGATGTCGACCCGTTATCCGGCTTTGCCAACCTGATGGATGTGATGCTGGTATTTGCCCTCGGACTGATGGTCGCACTTATCAGCCAGAGCCAGTCGCTGCAGCAGCATTTTGGTCTGGAAACCGTATCGGTAACCACCAGCGAAGAACTGATTGACATGCCGGAAAGTATGCAGGGTAGCGGCACGGATCAAAACGGGATGGAATCGGTCGGCAAAGTCTACCGCGACGCCCGCACCGGTAAGCTGATCTTAATCGGCAATTAACGGCGACGATCAATCGGCATCAGCCTTAGGAAGACATCAAGAACAGGGGCAGGATGTTATGTCATGCTGCCCCTGTTCTAAGTCCTGTTTTGGCGACCACATCCCAGCCGAGGCGTGGTCGCCCAACTAATATCCATAACTATTAAGAGGTTAAAGTTTTTTATTAATTAGCTGACCTAATAATACCATTCAGATAAAACCACTAATTATCATTGTCCATTCGTTTATAATCCCAGTAAATTCAATAACTATCATAATTATTTATTGCAATGATGTTGGGCACGTTTCAAACCAAAGTCAGTCAGGTAAAGGCTATCATTAATGGTCAGCTGGTTTTTAAATCAGAAATCAATACCTTAACGATTGCCGGACAAGATTATATCCTGGGTGAAAATGAAAGCCGGTTACTACACTTTTTTATCCTTAATCCACATCGCAGTATCAGTCGCGATGAGCTGTATGATTACGTCTGGAAAGCAAGAGGCTTTGAGGTCGATGATTCCAGCCTGACCCAGGCGGTATCGACGCTGCGTAAGAACCTGCGTGATTCCGCCAGAAGTCCGAAATGTATCCGCACCGAACCTAAAATAGGTTATCGATTTATCGCGGACGTAACTATTGTCGAACCTGATGTACGTTCACTGGCAGAGGATGACGCCGGTCAGCCGTTGTCAGAGGTCGTTGCGCCGCAGATGAGCGCTCAGCCACGGGTCACAAAACCTGCGCTACAAAATAACAGCGGCGCCACTCCGCCTGCACCCGAATGCCAGATAACGCCGGGCACAGCAGAGGCGGCCACAATCGCCGCTAATAACAAAGTTACCCGTCTGTTTTTTCTGTCACTGATTACCTTGCTGTTGCTGATCTCGACGCTGATTTCGATGAACGTCAATAACTCGCGCTATGTGCTGTTTTACCTGCTCGATCTGCTGCAATAACTGGTAAGCACAAGCAGACTCAGCAACGAGAACTGGCAACTTCAATCTTAGCCATTACCGCTTCAAGACGAGCCAAATCAGCAGCTGCCCTGAGCATCAACTTAATCAGAATAACGCAATTTTAAATGGTCTTCGCTGCCTTGATTAGATAGGATAATCATCATGAGTTAATAAGAAATACTAATAAATGATTCGCGAAAACTTTAATGATCTCTACGCCTTTGTCATTGTGGCGCAGGAAAGAAGCTTTACCAAGGCGGCAGCTAAGCTCGGTGTGACTCAGTCAGCCTTAAGCCAGACCATTCGTTCACTGGAAGAACGCCTCAATATTCGTTTACTGGCCCGCACCACGCGCAGCGTATCGCCGACCGCAGCGGGTGAAAAACTGATGGGCTCCTTAGAGCAGCATTTCAGCGACATTTCTTCTCATGTGTCTGAGTTATCTATTTTCAAAGATACGCCGGTCGGTAACATTCGCCTCACCTGTGGCGAACACGCATTCGACAGCGTAATTTACGCTAAACTGGCTAAATTTATTGCCCAGTACCCAGACATTCATGTCGAAGTACACATGGACAACACCTTGACTAATATCGTCGATCAACGTTTTGATGCCGGTGTCCGATTGGGTGACATGGTTGAAAAAGATATGATCGCAATACCAGTCGGCCCGCCGATGCGTGTGGCCGTGGTCGGCTCGCCCGATTACTTCACCCGTTTTGATAAACCGACACAGCCGAAAGATCTGCTCGAACATTCCTGCCTCAATCTGCGCCTGCCGACATCCGGCGGTAATCTGATCTGGGAATTTGACCATAACGGACAAACGATCAACATCCGTCCCAAAGGTCAGCTGACGTTCAATACTTATATGCCAATTGTCCGCTCAGCCCTATCCGGACTTGGCCTGGCATACTTAACCGAAGACATCGTCGATGAATACGTCGAACGCGGTGAACTGGTCAAAGTGCTGCAAGAGTGGTGCGATCCGTTTCCCGGCTACTACCTCTATTACCCGAGCCGTAAACAACCGTTGCATGCCTTCAAGCTGTTGATTGAGGCATTGCGCCACGACTAAACAGTGCTCGAAACAATGAAAAAAGGCCCTTAATTCGCTGTGAATTAAGGGCCTTTTTATTCGCTCAAACAATTTTAATTTGGTTTAAGACTCGGCTTTCGTTGACGCTTGGCCGTCATCATCATGTAGAACAGCGGAGTAAACAGCAGGCCAAACAAGGTTACACCAATCATACCAGAGAACACGGCAATGCCCATCACGTGGCGCATCTCAGCGCCGGCGCCTGTTGCGGTAATCAACGGCACAACACCCGCGGTAAAGGCAATCGACGTCATCAGGATTGGACGCAGACGCAGACGACATGCTGCCAGAATCGCGTCCAGACGGGAGCTGCCACTCATTTGCGTATCCCGGGCAAACTCCACCATCAGGATGGAGTTCTTACACGCCAGTGCCACCAATACAATCAGGGCAATACCGGTGAAGATGTTGTTATCACCGCCAGTCAGCCACACTCCGGTCAGGGCCGACAAAATCGTCATCGGCACAATCAGAATAATTGACAACGGCAGACGCAGGCTCTCGTACTGAGCAGCCAGAATCATGTACACCAGCAGTACCACCAGCGGGAAAACATACACCATGGTGTTACCAGCCAGGATTTGCTGATACGTCACTTCCGTCCACTCGAATGTCATGCCATCTTCCAGCTCACTGTTGAGCACACGTTCAATCGCCGCCTGAGCCTGATCCGAACTGTAACCCGGTGCCGGACTACCATTCAGCTCAGCGCTCGGAAAGCCGTTGTAGTGCATGACACGATCCGGGCCCGTCGTTGCTGTCACGCGCAGAACAGAGCCCAGTGGCACCATATCACCGTTAGCGTTACGCACTTTCAGGCGCAGAATCTGTTGTGGATCGACACGATAGCGCGCGTCCGCTTGTGCATTCACCTGATAAGTTTTACCCAGCATGTTGAAGTCATTCACATACATAGAGCCCAGGTAAACCTGCAGCGTATCAAACACTTCGTCCAGAGGGATGCCTTGAATCAGTGCCTGTTCACGGTCGACATCGATATCCATCTGTGGCACCTGAATACGGAAACTGGAGAACAGACCGACCAGTTCAGGCTGTTGCTGCGCTTTAGTAATCACACGTTGCAGGTTATCAAACAGTGCCTCAAAACCCAGGTTGCCGCGGTCTTCAATTTGCAGTTTGAAGCCACCGGTACTGCCCAGACCAAGAATCGGCGGTGGCGGGAATACGGCCACAAAGGCTTCATCAATTGCTGAATATTGCTGGTTGAGAGATGCCACGATCGCATTGGCGGACTTATCTGCACTTTCTCGCCGGTCAAAATCGTCCAGCATCACAAACACAATACCGCTGTTGGTACTGTTGGTGAAACCATTCACAGACAGACCAGGGAACGATAACGTATCGGCAACTCCCGGCGTCTTCAGCGCCATCTGCTCCATACGTGCAACCACGGCCTGTGAACGATCCAGACTGGACGCATCCGGCAATTGAGCCACCGCAACCAGGTACTGCTTATCCTGCATCGGGATAAAGCCGCCCGGAACAGAATCAAACAGTTTCGCTGTAGTCAAAAGCAGTCCTAGGTAGATAATCCCGATCACCGCACCCAAACGGATAATACGTTTTACGCCTTGTTCGTATTTATTGGCACCCGCGTCAAACAAGCGGTTAAACGGCTTGAACAACCAACGGCCAAACAGACGATCCATACCGCGCGTCAGAAGATCCGGCTTATCGTGATGACCTTTCAGCAACAGGGCTGACAGCGCCGGAGAAAGAGTCAGTGAGTTGAAAGCCGAGATCACAGTTGAAACGGTAATCGTCAGCGCGAACTGCTTATAGAACTGTCCACTCAGACCCTGAATAAATGCGGTCGGAATAAATACCGCACACAGCACCAGCGCAATCGCAATAATGGGGCCGGTTACCTCCTCCATCGCTTTTTTGGTCGCTTCAAGCGGATTCAGGCCAAGCCCGATATTACGCTCAACGTTTTCCACCACCACGATGGCGTCATCGACCACGATACCGATAGCCAGTACCAGACCAAACAGCGACAGGGTGTTAATCGAAACCCCGAGCCAGTTCATCACTGCAAAAGTACCAATCAGAGAAACCGGCACCGCGATCAGAGGAATAATAGACGCACGCCAGGTTTGCAGGAACAGGATCACCACCAGCACCACCAGCACAATCGCTTCCACCAGTGTATGCACTACCCCTTCAATCGAACCACGTACAAAAACGGTCGGATCATAAGCGATACGGTACTGGACACCGCTCGGAAACGCTTTTTCCATCTCATCCATGGTCGCACGAACCTGATTAGACAGCTCAATCGCGTTCGAGCCGGGACGCTGAAAAATACCCAGACCGACCGCTGATTTACCGTTCAGCATCGCGCGCAGCGCATAGCTGTCTTCACCCAGTTCAACCCGGGCCACATCTTTCAGACGAGTAATCGCCCCACTGTCATCGACACGGACCACAATGTTTTCAAACTCTTCCGGTGACTGCAGACGACCTTTGACATTGAGCAGATACTGGAACTGATTATCCAGCGGCACAGGTTGCGCGCCCAGTGTACCGGCTGCCACTTGACGGTTTTGCTGCTGCACAGCATGCACCACATCCATCGCTGTCATCTGACGCGAAGCGAGCTGATCCGGGTTAAGCCACAGACGCATTGAGTATTCGCCGGCGCCAAACATTTGCACCTGTCCGACACCTGGCAGACGCAGCAGGTTATCCTGTACGTTCAGGCTGGCATAGTTCGACAGATAATTGGCCGGACGCGAGCCGTCTTCTGAGATAAGGTGAACCACCATCACCAGGTTTGGTGACGATTTCTCAGCAATGACACCCAGTCGCTGCACTTCTTGCGGCAGACGAGGCAGAGCACTGCTGACCCGGTTTTGTACCGCAACCTGCGCTTTATCCAGATCAGTGCCGAGAGAAAACGTAATGGTCAGCGTCATGGTGCCGTCAGAAGTTGCCTGGGATGACATGTACAACATGTTTTCCAGACCGTTCATTTCATCTTCTAGCGGCCCGGATACCGTTTCACCGATCACCTTAGGGTTAGCGCCCGGATAACTGGCGGTCACCACTACAGTTGGCGGAACCACCTCCGGGTATTCACTGATTGGCAGGTTAAACAGTGATATCGCACCGCCTACCAGGATCAGCAGGGACAGCATGGCCGCAAAAATCGGCCGCTGTATAAAAAAGTGACTAAATTTCATCCGCAATAACCTACTTACTGTACTTGCTTGGCCACAACCTGTTCGAGTTGTGAATCGATATCGACCACTTGAGGCGTGACTGGCATACCTGGCTGGACTTTAGCCGGACCGTTCAGTACCACCAGTTCGTCAGGCTTAAGGCCCTTGGTCACGATACGCAGCGAACCAACACGATCACCCAGTTCCACCTGGCGGTACTCAATCACACCATCACTGTTGACCACATAAACAAAACGGTTAGCAAGGTCAGTACCGATGGATTTATCCGGCACCATCAGTTTCAGTGCATCAGCCTGAGTATCGTTCAAACGGATACGAACGAACGAGCCAGGACGCAGCGCTTGTTCAGCGTTGTCAAAACGGGCACGAATGCGCAGCGTACCGGTCGCGCTGTTGACCTGGTTGTCGATAAAGTCAACCACACCAGGATAGCTATGACTGATATCACCATTCAGCACCGCGTCAACCGGGGTATGACTGTCGGCAGTTACATTGGCAAAATGCGCGTTCCAGGTACGCTCATCCACATCGAAATACGCTTGCAGTACATCGGTTGAGACCAGCGACGTCAGGATGGTGCTACCCGCCTGAACATAGTTACCCTCGGTAACATAGGCACTGGAAATTCGCCCGCTGATCGGTGCTTTGATCTGGGTGTAGCTCAGATTTAACTTCGCGGTTTCCAGCTGCGCTTTTACCGACGAGAGTTCAGCCTGACGCTGGGTTGCCAAATACATGCGCTGCTCTGCCTGTTCAATTGGCATCGCTTTGGTTGAGCTGAGGCGTTTAGCACGCTCCGCTTCTGACTGAGCCTGAGTCAGTGCAACACGTGCCGCCTGGTATTCAGATTCCAGGCGCTGCATTTCAGCCAGAAATGGTTTGTCGTCGATTTGGAACAACAGGTCGCCGGCTTGCACGCTACTGCCTTCTGTGAATACGACTTTATCCATCACGCCATTAACGCGAGGACGGAGCTCAACGTTCTGCGGGGTTTCCAGACGTGTGGTGTACAGAAATGGTTGCTGATAAGAAATCTGGTGTACTGCCACAACATCTGTTGCCATCGGTGCAACGGCCTGAGCACTGTTACCGGGTGAAGATTCACCGGGTGAAGAGTCCGCCTGTGCGTAACAACCAGCCAACATCGCCGCGATTAACGCGGTTGAGACCAGACGATAGGACATATGAGTATTCTCCGATTTTGAGCTGCACTTTGAGTGTTATCTGACACAGTTCTCACTATGTCTTGTAGGACGGAGCACTATACCGACTTCACACTTTTTTATTAGTCCTCTATTTGTGATTAACTTTATTAGAAAAACTTATTAATAAACCTCAATTATTGAGCAAAATTACACCAAATCGCTAAAATAATAATCAAGCTGCTGACTTAACAGTATTTTTCCTCGTTTTACGTGCGGGAAATACCGTTATCGAAAGGGAATTTACTTGGGCGGACAACCCCAACATAGAGCACTCAATACCAATCTGAGGGTTGCAGCAGGCCAAACGAAGTAAGCCAGGTCTGAAAACAAAAAAGCCACTCAAATGAGTGGCTTAAAAAATATTAACCGCAGATTACTGGACGCTGTCCAGCCATTTATCCGACTTAAACCATTTGTCGTAAATACGCTGATAGGTGCCGTCACCTTTAATTTGCTGCAGGTAGTTGTTGAGGAAGTTAAGGAAATCCGGATCGCCCTTACGCACCGCCCAGCCCAGCGGCTCAAAAGTAAATGACTCATCTAAGTGAATCACTTTACCCTTATGCTGCGCTTCATACAGCGCGTTGTAAGGCAGATCGTACACAAATGCGTCCGCTTTACCGTTCGCGACTTGCAGCGCGGCATCAGCCGAGGTGTCATACAGATCAATCTTAGCCGCTGACAGATACTTTTTGGCCGCTTCTGCGCCAGTCGTCCCCAACTGAGTCGATACTGTGTATTTGCCGTTGTTTAAATCACGGTAAGAATTGACTTTACCTGCCAGCTCAGGCGCGATAAGCACCGTTTGTCCAACCTGAGTATAAGGGTTAGCAAAGTTGACACTCAGGTTACGCTCCGCGGTAATGGTCATCCCACCGATAAAATCACATTTACCCGTTTTCAGCGCAGGCACAATCCCGTCCCACGCGGTATTGACCGGCACAAACTTCACATTCATTGAACGAGCCATATGCTTGGCCAGATCAAGATCAAAGCCAACATAACGACCATTCTTGTCTGTCATTTCAAACGGGATATAACCCGATTCAAAACAAAACTTCAGTTCGCCTGATTTTAAAATGCCTTCCAACGCCGGCTCAGTCGCCATCGCATTGGCAGAAGAAAAAAGAGTAACAATCGTCACCGCTGACGCCAGTGCGCCGCGAACTCCCTGCTTAATAAATTGTAACTTCATCAATATACATCCACGTCTTTGTTATTTTAAGTGATCTACAGTAGCAACGGCTGCCAACTGTAAGAAATAGGGATAATGAAGAGTTATACACATTTATCAAAGGATAATTCTTCATAACATATTCCAACCATTGAAAAATGGTGATTATTTAGCCGCAGTTTAGTCACTTCATCTAGCAGGCGAGCCGTCATTCAGAATAAGCAGACTTGTTAAAGACATCTCTGACACTAACAAGAATGAGTGCCGGACTGAATCATCGCGAATAGACGCTCACCAGACTACTCTTGAATCTGCGCCGCGATTCGCTCGCACAGGAGCTTCAGAGCCTGTTTGCGTGGCTGATCGAGCTCAAATGACGCATTTAAGCGAATGCAGTGATTGTACTCATCGGTCAGGGCGAACATTTTGCCCGGCGCGATACTAACATTGTCACGGAGCAGCGCCTGATAGATAACCATCGCATCGATGTGTTTGGGCAGCTCCAGCCACAGAAAATACCCACCGCCCTGGTTGAGCACTTTTACCCCATCCGGCAATAGCGAGCTCAGCAGTTGCGCCATTTTCGCTTTGCGATCATGCAGCTTTTTGCGCAGTTGCCTGAGGTGCGATTCATAATTTCGGCTGGTCAGGTAATACACCAGCGTTCTCTGGATTGGCGCACTGGTTGCGAGCGTACTCATCAGCTGCAGCTTTTGAATCTCAACAGCACGCTTGCCGGCTGCGACCCAGCCGATACGCAGCCCAGCCACCAGCGATTTAGAAAATGATGAGCACAGCATGGTGTTACCGCTGTTATCGAACGTGCGCATCGCGGGAAGCGGCTCATTGCCATGATACAACTCGCTGTATACATCATCTTCAATCAATGCAACCTGATAACGCTGCAGCCGCTCAACAATACGCTGCTTTTTATCATTGCTCAGGGTGAAACCGAGCGGATTCTGATGATTCGACATCAGCCAGCACGCTTTCACATCATGCGATTGGAGTGCTCTTTCCAGCGAGTCCAGGTCAATACCGGTTTGCGGGTCTGTGCGGACCGACAACGCTTTCAAACCGAGGCGTTGCAGTGACTGCAGCGCGCCGTAAAAGGTTGGCGACTCCACCACCACCCAGTCGCCGGGCCGGGTGCAGGCCTGCAAACTGAGATTAAGCGCTTCCAGCGCGCCGGCGGTGATAACAATTTCATCCGGCGCCACGGCAATCCCTTTGGCCGCATAGCGCTTAGCAATCAGCGTTCGCAGCTCTTGATTACCCGGCGGCAGATTATCAAAAGAGTTGGACACCGGCATACTGCGCGCCGCCGCAGCCAAAGCGCGGGTGACGTGGTAACGCGGATATAAACCAGGATCAGGGTAGGCAAAACCAAAATTAACCATGTGCGGATTTTTACCCGCCTGCAGCACATCAAAGATAAACTCGTTGATATCGACCTGTTCAGTACCAGACACCGCGGCAGGCACGGGATGAAGCTCACTGGTCACCAAACGCGGCGCGACTTTATAGCCGGAACGCGCCTGAGAAATGAGCCAACCCTGCGATTCAAGTAACTGGTAAGCGTGCAACACCGTCATCAGGCTCAGACCACTGTGCTCAGCCTGCTTACGTAGTGACGGCAGCTTGTCCCCCGCCCGCCACACACCCGATTGGATCTGCCGTTTTAACTGCTCTACTAAATCCTGATACTTCGCCAATGCTGCCACCTGTTTACGCTAACTGGTAAAAACAATAACACAACAACTTTAAAACTGTTATACCTTAATCGCTCCGTTCTGTATCTACCCGCTCCTGGCACAAGCTTTTACCCTAGCTTACCCAACACAATAATTAAGCTCGAAGGAATTTTATGTTCGGTCTAGACGCATTTATGCTTGCCCGGATACAGTTTGCTTTTACTGTGTCTTTTCACATTATTTTTCCCGCAATCACCATCGGACTCGCAACCTATCTCGCGGTTCTGGAAGGACTATGGCTCAAAAGCCGTCAGCCGGAATACAAAACGCTGTACCACTTCTGGTCGAAAATTTTTGCCGTTAACTTCGGCATGGGCGTGGTATCGGGCCTGGTCATGGCTTATCAGTTCGGCACTAACTGGAGTGGTTTTGCCGATTTCGCTGGCAGCATCACCGGCCCGCTACTGACTTATGAAGTGTTAACCGCGTTCTTCCTGGAAGCGGGCTTTTTGGGCGTTATGCTATTTGGCTGGCACCGGGTTGGCGAAAAACTGCATTTCTTCGCCACTTGCATGGTTGCACTAGGTACCATTATCTCGACCTTCTGGATCTTAGCCTCCAACAGCTGGATGCATACCCCGCAAGGCTTTGATCTGGTTGATGGCCGCGCCGTGCCGGCTGATTGGTTTGCCATCATCTTCAACCCGTCCTTCCCTTACCGTTTAGCGCACATGGCTATTGCGGCATTTCTGAGTACCGCGCTATTTGTCGGCTCCGCTGCCGCCTGGCATCTGCTCAACAACTGCCGTACGCCAGCAGTGAAGAGGATGTTCTCAATGTCACTGGGCATGCTAGTGATTGTTGCCCCGCTGCAGGCGCTGATTGGTGACGTACATGGATTGAACACTCTGCAATATCAGCCAGCCAAAATTGCGGCGATTGAAGGCCACTGGTCCAATGCTAATGGTGAACCTACACCATTGATCCTGTTTGGTCTGCCGAACATGGAGCAGGAACGGACCGACTACGCGTTAGAGATCCCGCTACTCGGTAGCCTGATCCTGCGTCACAGCCTGAGCGAGCCGATCCCGGCGCTGCAAGACTTTCCTATTGATGAACGCCCGTATTCACCGGTCATTTTCTGGTCGTTTCGCCTCATGGTCGCGCTCGGGATGCTAATGATCCTGCAAGGCGTTTACAGCCTGTGGTTACGACGCAAAAACGCGCTCTACTCCACCCGCTGGTTCCTGAAATTTTCTGTTGTGATGGGACCGGCTGGTCTTATCGCGATTCTCGCCGGCTGGTTCACCACCGAAATCGGCCGCCAGCCCTGGGTGGTGTACGGGCTGCAAAAAACCACCGATGCCGTCTCGGCACACGGCGAATTGCAGATGAGCATCAGCCTGATAGCTTTTCTGGTGATCTACAGCGCCGTGTTCGGCTTTGGTTACTACTACATGATCCATCAGATCAAGCAAGGCCCCGATCTGCCTGAGCCTGACGATATGCATGAGATCAGCACCATTTCAGGTCGTATTTAACGCCCGCAGAGAACGCTTGAGGTAAACACTATGCAATTTGACTTATCCGTGATTTGGTTCGCGATCATTGTCTTCGCCACCCTGATGTATATTGTGATGGACGGCTTTGATCTCGGCATCGGCATTCTGATGCCCTTCATCAGGCATCACAAACATAAAGACATGATGGTCAACAGCGTTGCCCCTGTCTGGGACGGCAATGAAACTTGGCTGGTGCTGGGCGGCGCGGCGTTGTATGGCGCATTCCCGCTCGCTTATGCGGTGATCAGTGAAGCCCTGACCATCCCATTAACCCTGATGCTGATCGCGTTGATCTTCCGTGGTGTGGCGTTTGAGTTCCGCTTTAAGGCCCTGCCCAACCATCTGCAATTCTGGGATCGCTCGTTTATGGCCGGCTCTGTTTTAGCCACCTTCTGCCAGGGTATAGTCGTCGGTGCGGTGATTCAGGGCTTTGATGTCCAAAACCGGGTGTTCATTGGTAGTCAGCTCGACTGGCTGACGCCTTTCCCGCTGCTCTGCGGCCTGGGCTTGCTCGCGACCTATGCCCTGCTCGGCGCCACCTGGCTGATCATGAAAACCGAAGGAGAGTTACAGCACATCCTGTATAGGCTGAGCTACAAAACACTGCTTACAATGATCGCAGCTCTGGTAATGGTAAGTATTTGGACGCCACTGGCTTATCCTTCGATTGCCGAGCGCTGGTTCTCACTGCCGAACCTCTATTACCTGCTACCGGTACCGCTAATTACCGCCCTGGTGTGCCTCAAACTGGCTAAATCCGTGCGTAACCGCCGTGAACGCAGCCCGTTTATCATGGCGCTGCTCATCGTGTTGCTTGGCTTTGCAGGACTGGGGATCAGTATCTGGCCGAATATCATTCCGCCCAACATCACCATCTGGCAGGCTGCGGCTCCCCACAAGAGCCAAAGCTTTATGCTGGTTGGTGCCGCTATGATCATTCCGGTTATCCTCGCCTACACCTTCTGGAGCTATTACGTCTTCGCCGGCAAGGTCAACGAAGATGAAACCTATCACTAACATAACAGCAGGGGAAAAGATGAAAAAGAATCTCCAACAGTGGGGCTGGATGCTGGCCATCTGGGCCGCCAGTATCGCTGCCCTTGGTGCAGTATCCATTGGGTTTCGCCTGCTGATGACCGCAGCCGGACTGAAATCTTAACCCTTCCATTGAGCTTGCGAGGCTTCTATCTCCATCCCCGGTTTTTCGCTTGATTCCGGGGGTTTTGTGCGCCAATCAGTGTGTGACCGAGCCAATACCAGCCAAATCACTCTTTACTTTACACGTTGTTATTTTGCGCTTGTACACGGATGAATGTCGTGCGCTTAATCGTAATCAAAGCTCTGATGTGCCAATGTCGGCGCTTGATAAACGGACACGCGGCATTATATTTATCTCAGCCAAGAGAATGATAAACAGTTTAATCAAACAACTGTTATATGTTTAAAATTGCATTCTGTATCTACATCAAGGCCGGCAAACCTTTTAGCATGGCGGAAAAACAGCAAAATAAAACAAATCATACCAAATGGGTATTAAGCCAGATAAACATAAGCCTTTGGTTTTTCTAACGTAAGTAGATATTGAATTTGATGGAGATAGATAATGAGCAACGGTTGGTTTAACTTCTTTCCTTACTTTGCAGGCGCACTTAAGATCATTGTGACAGCGATTGGCGCTTACTTTGCGATTAAATGGCATTTTGATGAAGATCGACGGGTAAAAGAAGCAGAAGGCGTGGTATTTGAACCACAAAGCTTCAAGAAAAAGCTGGCCAAGATGCTAGCCATTCCAGTCATTCTGACCCTTCTGATCATTATCACCATCTACGCCACTAATTGGATACTTGACGCTTAACTAACGGGGTATGTTGAGACGATCGAGGGTTAGCGATTTAAAATCTGGGACTCTTACCGAAAATATAGCGTTCGTAATGTCTGCCTGTAAACCGGTGGCGATGATCTCAAGTAACTGCTAACTTCTTTCTAAAGCAATAACCCTGTTACGCGTTTATACCTGTCGCCACTTTCCATTTTTGACGTAAAAAAGAGCCGCTAAACAGCGGCTCCCAATAGTTCGATATTTCCGATGTATTGTCGGATTACTCTTTACCGTACACGTTGTTCTCTTGCTCTTGCACACGGATGAACGTGGTGCGCTTGGTTAGCTCGCGAAGCTCTGATGCGCCTACGTAGGTGCAGGTTGAACGCACACCGCCCAGGATGTCCTGAATGGTGTTTTCAACCGGGCCGCGGTACGGCAATAGTACGGTTTTTCCTTCAGCTGCGCGGTAACCGGCAACGCCGCCGGAATGCTTGTCCATCGCGCTCTTAGAAGACATGCCGTAGAACTTCATGAAGGTTTCGCCGTCGACGGAAACCAGTTCACCACCCGACTCTTCATGTGCAGCCAGCATGCCGCCCAGCATCACGAAATCCGCGCCGCCGCCGAACGCTTTGGCAACATCGCCCGGGCATGAACAGCCGCCGTCACCGATGATACGGCCACCCAGACCATGCGCGGCGTCAGCACATTCAATAATGGCCGAGAGTTGTGGGTAACCAACACCGGTTTTCACGCGTGTGGTGCACACCGAACCCGGGCCTATGCCCACTTTAACGATGTCAGCACCGGCCAGGATCAGCTCTTCGACCATATCGCCCGTCACCACATTACCGGCTGAAATCACTTTGTCGGGGAATTCGGCGCGCACGCGTTGTACGTAATCCACCAGGTGCTCTGAGTAACCGTTGGCAATATCGATACAGATGAAAATCAGTTCATCGCTCAATGCCATGATGTCCTGCGTCTTTTTAAAATCCGCTTCTGAGGTACCGGTCGATACCATCACATGGTTCAGCGTGTCCGTATCAGCGTCTTTAACAAACTCCGCCCAGTCTTCCACTGTGTAGTGTTTATGCACAGCAGTCATCACGCCGTGTTTAGCCAGCGCGTGCGCCATCCCAAAGCTACCGACCGAATCCATGTTGGCGGCGATAACAGGTACACCCGCCCATTGACGGCCACTATGCTTGAAGGTAAACTCGCGGGTTAAATTTACTTGAGAACGGCTTTTTAAGGTTGAACGTTTCGGGCGAAACAGGACATCTTTGAAACCTAACTTAAGTTCTTGTTCGATGCGCATTATGTAATTCCTTGATTGATTCACAAATTGTGTCTCTTTTGCAGAATGCGTAGTACCCAGGTTGGCAGACTTGAGTACTTTGCGGACACAAAAAAACCGGAGCGTTGGCAGACGCTCCGGTTTTCAGCATTATAGGCCGTGATTTCTTTCCGGCAAGTCTGATATTTGACATTTTTTTGTGTTACGCTGGCAAAGATTCCATACCTGCTCCCCCGCACAGAGTCCCATTTTATCTCATCAAAATTATTTATTGATAAAATACAGTAAGTTACTAAACACCCTGCTTATACATCCACCTGGTCAACGATTAAACACCTTACCATCACTTACAAATCCCGACGCTTTTTCGTTACTTATTTGCTCTTGTTGATAGTGATTTTTGCTACCTTGATCGGCGTTTTATTCATCAAACGCAGCTCCCTCGGCTAATTTCTTCTATGTTTACAAAGATGTGATTGATGGCTGACCTGAGTCCAAAACCGACGAAATGAGTACTGGGCCCTGAACTTTTAACGTGCCAGTTGAAGTGTGCTGACTGCGGGCCAACTCATTTATGAATCAACAACAATAATGAGCGTTCTCCGGGAGAATAACGATGAATAGCAGATGGATAACCGCAGTGGTGCTGGGCACAGTGTGTTCGGCTTTATCACCGTTGGCCGCCGCCGTGGGCGAGCACCAGTTCAGTGCCGATGTCGGCTATACCGATCTCGACAACGGCTACAGCAGCGATGAAGTGCTGACAACCTCACTCGGTTACAGTTACTACATCACTAGCTTTGTGGCAGTGGATTTAGGCTATAACGGCACTTTATCGAACAAAGCGAAATTACGCGATGGCAACGGCAATGCCATCGAAACTAAATATGACAGTTATTCGGCCGGTGCCCGGGTCGAACTGCCTTTCAGCTCGTTTGCCACTGTGTTTGCCCGTGGCGGCGCCGCTTATACCGAGCTGAAAGAGGAAAACGTCTCGGCCAGTCCGAGTACATCGACCACCCACTCCGGGGTGAATCCTTATGTCAGTGCCGGGGCGCGTATCCAGATGCCAAATAATCCGAATCTACAGCTCAGTGCTGAAATCACGTATCAGGATCTGGAACATGGTTATGACAGCACCTCGGTATCGGTCGGTGCCCGCCTTCGCCTGTAGCACAGACATCACCCAAGGTGAGCAAAACACACACACATTACGCTCACCTTATTCTCTTAGAAAAGATGTGGTTTATTTTTTGCCGTATCCGTTTAACTATAGCGATAATTAATTGAAGTCAGGTCTTATTTAAGGAGACTGTTATGATTGATATCGCTTTTTTCAGCGCGAAAACTTACGACGAAACCTCATTTCGTAAAATCGTTGATAACGATAAATTTACGCTGCAGTTTCACGATTTCCGTCTTACCGAGAAAACTGCCCAGATGGCGCAGAATTGCAAAGTGGTCTGTGCGTTTGTCAACGACGATCTGGGTGAGGAGGTTCTCACTAAATTGTATGACGGTGGTACCCGCCTGATTGCTATGCGCTGCGCCGGTTTCGACAAAGTTGATCTCGATGCGGCCAAACGTCTCGGCATGCAGGTTGTGCGTGTACCAGCCTACTCTCCGGAAGCCGTTGCCGAGCACGCTATCGGTCTGATGATGTGCCTTAACCGTCGTTACCATAAAGCGTACCAACGCACCCGCGATGCCAACTTCTCCCTAGAAGGTCTGGTCGGCTTTAACTTTTACGGTAAAACGGTCGGCGTAATTGGCTCGGGTAAAATTGGCGTGGCTGCGATGCGTATTCTGAAAGGTCTGGGTATGAATATTCTCTGCTTTGACCCGTACCAAAACCCGGTTGCCATTGAACTAGGGGCCAAGTATGTCAGCCTGCCAGAACTGTTCAGCAACAGTGACATCATTACGCTGCACTGCCCGATGAGCAAAGAGAACTACCACCTGCTGGATGAAGCTGCATTCAATCAGATGAAAGACGGCGTGATGATCATCAACACCAGTCGTGGTGAGCTGCTGGACTCCGTCGCCGCCATCGAAGCGCTGAAACGTGGCCGTATCGGCGCGCTTGGCCTGGATGTGTATGACAACGAAAAAGATCTGTTCTTCCAGGACAAGTCCAACGATGTCATTGTCGATGACGTTTTCCGCCGTTTGTCGGCGTGCCACAATGTGATGTTTACCGGCCACCAGGCATTTCTAACCGAAGATGCGCTGCACAATATTGCCGAAACCACACTCAACAATGTGCTGGCATTCGAGCAAGGCAGCACATCCGGCAACGAACTGGTTAACTGAGTATTATCTCAATCTGAACAGCCCCTGAGTTGAACAACTGACTTATTTCACCAACGGACTTAGTTAACTAACGGACCTAGTTAACCAACTGAATTAGTTAACCAACTGACGCAGATAGCTGAACAGATCACTGGCGAGCAACCCGCGCTCGCCAAATTCCTTGGCGTTCATGTCTGCCGCCATGCTGTGGATCTGCACACCAAGCTTCGCCGCATCAGTCAGGCTCAGGCCCTGAGCCAATAAAGATGCGATGATGCCAGTTAACACATCCCCCATGCCACCGGTTGCCATGCCCGGATTACCGGCCAGGCACACATAGGTCTGCTGGCCGTCATACACCAGAGTACCGGCACCTTTGAGCACAATCACACCACCGAATTTCTTATACAGAGCTTTGACCGCACTAAAGCGATCCGCTTCTATCTGGCTGACTTTACAATCAAGTAGTTTTGCCGCTTCCGCCGGATGCGGCGTAATGATGTGCTGGGCGTCAAACCCACCGGACAATGCGAGAAAATGCAGCGCATCGGCATCCAGTACTTTGGGCTTTTCACTTCTTTCGACATGCTGCATGATATGACGCGCAGTATCATTACGGCCCAGACCAGGCCCGACAGCAATCACATCGCACCACTGCAACCGCTCATCGATGAAAGACATTTCATTCCAGCCGGCAGCCATGATTTCCGGACAGGCAGCCAGCATAGCCATGATATTACTGGCGTGCATCAGAGTCGCGGTTAAACCGGTGCCACAGCGCGCGCACGCTTTGGCAGACAGAATCGCTGCCCCGCCCAAACCTTCATTGCCACCGATAATCAATGCCTTTCCATGGCTGCCTTTATGAGAACTCGGTTCACGCTTGGTCAGGAGCTGTTTGATCGACTTAGGGTCGATGGCCTGTAAAGTCGGCGTATTTTGCGAATTGAACGTCTCTTCCACCCCCAGTCCGGCAAAGTTAAGATCGCCGACATAGTTACGCGCTTTACCCGTCACCAACCCTTGTTTGAGACCGATAAAACTCACCGTATGGGTGGCCCGAATCGATGCGCCCAGCACCGAACCGGTGTTGGCACATAAGCCGGATGGCACGTCGATCGCGACAATGGGGGCCGGACTGCGATTCAGCGTATCAATCAACTGCTGCAACGGCTCGCGCACTGTGCCGCTTAATCCGGTGCCAAGTAAGGCATCAATGATCAGATCGACATCCCTTGGCACTTCATCGTCAATCGGATAGACCTCACCGCCATGATCCAACCAGTGATAGTACGCCGATAGTGCATCGCCGCGCAGTTGCTCTGGGTCGCCATATTGCCAGACCGTCACCTGCACGCCGAGTGAACGTGCCAGACACGCAACAATGTAACCATCTCCGCCATTATTGCCTCCGCCGCAACACACCAGCCAGTGATGAGCGCCCGGATACTGAGCATAAGCGACGGTAAAAGCCGCCTGGCCTGCGCGTTCCATCAGGCTGAACATCTCCAGCCCTATGGTTTTCGCAGCCATGGCTTCACCTTGTTTGACTTGTTCGGCAGTGTAGAAGACTTTGGGTAACGGCATGGTTCTTCTCCTTGCAGGATAATGGGGATCCCGCGGCAGCAACTGAGCTTAAAGTGTATGCAAAAAAGCCAAGGGCTTCCTTGGCTTTGCACCATTTTTGCGTGGTGAGTTGTTTGTTTACCAGGCGCTCACTGGCTTTGCAGCGTCATCAGCGCTTCAGCGGTTGCGTCCTGCACCGACAAAAACAGTGAGTTCACTTTGCCGGTCGGCGTGCGCATCGGATTGAGCGTAATGTTCTGATACATGAACTCCGCCTGCTGGGTCACCGGACGGACGTTACGACATTTAAACAGATAAGGGCGCTGTTGCCAGGTGATAAAACTGCGGCAACCCAGATCGTACACCGGCTTGGTTTTAAGCTTGAACCACTCCGGCGGGATTTCAGGAAACAGGGTAAACAACGACTGTCCGATGGCATCATGGGCCTGCTTGCCACTGTGGTGGGTCATAAACCCGTTCCATACCTGCACATTGTAATCACGATCGAGAACCACCAGCCCCATGTCTACGTTCTGCACCATGTCCACCATCCAGTGGAACTGCTCAAATTCAGCCGGTAAAGTCAGCATCAGAAGTCCTCCATCAGGTAAGCCAGTTTGTGATCCAGCAGCGGCAGTGACTCATCCACAAACATAAATAGCAGATCGCAGCGAATTGAGGTGCCTTCAATGTTGTAACTCACTTCAAAGGTCATGGTTTTCTTAAACGATCCTGCGGTGGACTCAATGATCGAATCGATCGGAATATGTTGACCGAGTAATACCGGCGCACTCTGGAAAAAGCGTACTTCCGCCTGTTCGCCGAGGCCATTAAGAAACGAACCGACCAGAATATTGGAAACATCCATCAGCAGCTCGAGCTCTTCCAGCTCGACACTTTCTGCCGGAACCTGCATCAGTTTTTTCAGATCCGACACGCTGGAATCACTGAGCAGCACTAAAGCTTCACCTGCAATCCCCTCACCGCTGAATCCCTGGCATACCCCCGAAACCTGACTGTTGTCAGCCAGATCACGCAGCGCCATATGCAATTCGCTCACTTCAAAGATATTGACGTTAGGCAACGGTAGCTGGACAAACACATCGAAATGACGTGCCAGCGCATCGGCTGCGCGACCAATGGAAACGTTAGCCACTTCCATGTAAATGTCACGGCGGCGTAAAACCGGCAGTTCGATGCTGATCGGCGTCACCAATCTCGGTTGAGTCGGCGGCTCAAGAATCTCGCGAATCACCGCATTAAGATCGGTTTGACTGATTGGCTTTTGGATAAAGGCTTTCGCCCCCAGCGCAAGGACCCGTTCTCTGGCCTTGGGCTGAATATCACCGGAAACCACCACGACCGGCGTCGAGTCATTGTTTGACTGCATGGCTTCAAGCGTGCCAAAGCCGTCCAGCTCTGGCATGGTCAAATCAAGGAACATCAGCTGATAGGAATTTTGCTCCAGCAGCGCAAGCGCTTCCAGACCGTGAGTAGCAAAGGTGATATCGGCGTTTAAGGCGGCGGGCAGCGAGCGCGCCATCTGCTTTCTGGCCAGGGCCGAGTCATCACAAATGAGTATGGAATACGACATACAGTGACCGTCCGTGCTGATGTGGGTGTAACAGTGAGTGTATACCCATTTTTGCCCCGCAAGCCAGAATATTAGGCTTACTTATTGATAACTCGACTGTTCGCTCAAATTAGCGGCGGGATTAATCCGCCCCGCGTGCGGTTAATGTGCGAGCCGGGTAAGAGATCATCCGTGTTACGAAGCAGGGAATTCAGTACCCCGGCCACAGGGTCAGTACAATGATGCGCAGCACCACAGCAAACACCACCATCGCAATGCCCAGGCGATACCATTTATACTCTGCCACCGTCATCGGAATGCGCTTGTAAAACATCGTCACAACGCCTTTCCAGTCATGACTGCGCTTGCCGTACTGAGTAATCCCGGTCAGTACAAATACAATCCCGGCCACTAAAACGGCTTTTTCAATCCAAAACAGTGTGGTTTCCATACGTCCGCCCTTTCCTTACTATTTAGCGCTCAGTGTATTAGCTCAGTGTATTAGCTCAGTGTATTAGCTCAGTGTATTAACAATACAGCGCTGTGGCTGTAGAACTATAGTCGAACTTTATCTCCTCCTCAGATCACTTATCCCTCAAACCTCGTCCACGACGCTATCCCCGCTTCAGATAAAGCTGTCTGAACAGACAAAAGAGTAAAAGTTAAACTGGAGAAATAGCAAAAGAGGCCGAAGCCTCTTTTTATCGAATCACACTATTTACGCCGTCGTTTACCGCGCACAGGGCCTGACTACGCTGAGATCTCCGGTGCTTTAGTCATGCTGTCGCGGTAGGTAAACCACAGGTAGGTGACCACAATCGAGAAGAACAGATAAGACAGCGCAAACACGATAGGTGATGTTATCAACTGAGCCGACATGCCCCAGGCAACACCAAGAATGGTCACACCGACTTTGGCCAGTAAGCCGCAAATCAGCAAAAACAGCGCAAGCTCCGGGAAACGGGTGCTACGAAACGCAAACCAGTAGCAGCTTCCTACCGCCAGGGCTGCCACTGACAGGCCGAGCATAAAAGAATGCAAATGATCAGCAGACGCTACGCCGGCTGACACCGATGTCATCATGATCACTAACAGCTTTATCATAGGATTACCTCTGCTTTAAAAGCACACTTTCAATAATGGAATCTCATTTTGTGCGCATTTTCGCTGATCTGATTTTTATTGCAAGTAGCCGTAAATCGCAAAAATGCGTACAAAGTTTAACCGCCCGAGCTTTGTTAAAAGAGGGTTAAAATTTAATCGCCACTCAAGTAGTAATAGCAGCACCTGACAGGGCTAAGGTGAGTCTGAATGTGCGTTTTGATACAAACTTTTAACGGTTGTAAATTTTTGTTTCATTGCTGAAAATGTGACCACAACCAACTCTATTGCGCTGCGGTAACCTGAGATTGCGCAAATAAGGCAACACTTAAGCCGTTACTGAACGGCATCAGCAAAACAGGGGCCGCAAACTGATTAAGACAAAATTCCCCCATATCAGGACTCTCAGAGTCTGCGCAGTAACAAATGATTACAAAAAACCGGTACGCGGCAGGAAGGGCAAAAAATGCAAGAAAGGCGCTGTTTTTGACAGCGCCTTTCTTTATTAAAGATGAAAAACCAGTTTATGAAGAGAGCTGGGGATGGAAAAAACCTAGTCGAATGCCTCTCTTAAGCAGCATTGGAATAGGTCTCTCTCCCTTTATGTTTCATGCTACGTTTGAAGCTGCCTTTGCCCTTTTTCGCTTTCTCAACTCGCTGTCTGAATAACTGACTCGTCACGACGGCTTTCAGTGCGTTGTCTTTGATGGTGCCGCGTCCGAACTCGGTGTCTGCACACTGATGTCCGCGCACCGGTTTTGCTGAGTGGCTCATTGATACCTCCTTGGGTGACAAAATGATGAGCTATTTCGTCGCGTATTGTGCGCCTAATTTTCTTTGAGTCAATCATCTGCACTGCCATTCAAGCCGCTTTTTTTTGCATTTAATAGATACTCAATTGCACAAAAAGCGTACGAAGAGCAAAAAATTTGATAAAAACTGAAAAAGCGTCGTCGTTGAGTGAAGATTCGATTGACAACCCCCGGGATTACTCTAGACTCGATAGCAGCTAGAAATGAAGTTCTTTGTATACACATTGTTTCGTTGGATTACTTGTAAGTCCCGTAGTGTCGTACGCATAGCAAGCTACTTTTCCACGCTATCCGCGCCAATGTCGGCGATATTTAAATTTTGATTTAGGATTTACACTATGTCTACTCCAGTTACTGGTACCGTTAAATGGTTCAACGAAACTAAAGGTTTTGGTTTTATCAAGCAAGAAAACGGTCCTGACGTTTTTGCTCACTTCAGCGCAATCCAAGGTGACGGTTTCCGCACTCTTGCTGAAGGTCAAAAA
This sequence comes from Vibrio sp. H11, assembly GCF_004804295.1. Taxonomy (NCBI): domain Bacteria; kingdom Pseudomonadati; phylum Pseudomonadota; class Gammaproteobacteria; order Vibrionales; family Vibrionaceae; genus Vibrio; species Vibrio sp. H11. The sequence continues at coordinate 74,091 of NZ_SSHN01000014.1, forward strand.
GTTGAGTTCGTAATCACTCAAGGCCAAAAAGGCCCACAAGCTGAAAGCATCAAAGTTCTGTAATTGAACTGACCAAATATATAGTAGCCAGCTCACAGAGCTGGCTATTTTCGTTTCTGGGACTCGCAAAATTTCTCCGGCTTCGTTTCTTACGTACCTGTTTTATTTGACATCAGTTTTATCTGACGTACGTTTTATCTGACGTAAGTTAAGTTCTTCGGCCTGAGCATTTTCTCTGACGTAAGCATTTTCATGGCACTTAAACCCACTATCTATAAATTCCGCCTTTCCCTGTCGGACATCAACCGTGATCACTACGATACTCTCAACCTCACTGTAGCGTTACACCCGTCTGAAACCAATGAGCGTATGATGGCCCGCGTGATGGCATTCTGTCTCAACGCTCACCCGGACTTAGAGTTTACCAAGGGCATCTCAACCACCGCTGAACCGGACATTTGGCAAAAAGACCTGGCTGACCACAACCTGTTGTGGATTGAGCTAGGTGAGCCGGACGTAGAGCGTGTTAAAAAAGTGACACGTCAGAGTGCGGTAACCAAGGTATATACTTATCAGGTGAAATCTGACATCTGGTGGCAGCAGAACAAAGGTAAACTCAGTTACCATCAGGCTGAGATCGTGCGCTTCGATCCGGAAGTGATCAGCGCAATGGCGGCCGAACCAAAACGCACCATGGACTTATCTGTGATGATCAGTGGTCACTCTTTGTTTGTCGAGGGTGACCTGGGCAGTCATGAACTGACCTTTGATGTGTTGCAGTCACTGCCTGAATAAGCGGCAGGAAAACCCCCTCTGCTCTTGGCGGATGGTATGCAGCAGCAAAAGGCCCTTCACGGGCCTTTTGTTTATATGTTTTGGCTTTATGCGCTTTATGCCGTCAGCGTTGCGTGCGGGCCGAACATCTCATAGTGGATGCGCTCCGGATTAACCCCTAACTGACCCAGCTGCGCGACGATATTTTGCATAAACGCCACCGGGCCACACAGGTAGAAATCCCCCTCAGCCAACGGCAGTTCAACATCCGTCAATTGCATCTGGCCCTGACGTGATTCGCCCTGCTCGCCTTGCAGATACCAGATATGTTGCTGCCACTGTTGGGTAGCCACCAGCGTCGCGGTTTCATCAACAAAAGAGTGCTGGGAGGGAGAATGACACGCATGCAGATAAGTCACTTCCTGTTTACCCTGTTTAGCCAATGTCTGCAGCATCGCCTGCATCGGAGTCGCTCCGACACCCGCTGAAATCAGCACCACAGAACGCTCACGTTCGACATAATGGAAATCGCCCGCCGGAGCGTACAGGTTAACAATATCGCCTTCTTGCACCGCAGCATGAAGGTGATTCGACACCAGGCCCGCAAACTCGCTCTCAGCGCCTTCACGTTTCACCGAAATACGATAGTCTTGACCATTACTCGCCTGCGACAACGAATACTGGCGAATCTCTTTGTAGGCCGAACCAAGCGGCGTCACTTCAATACTGATGTACTGACCTGGCAGGTACTCCAGCACTGGCTGGCGATCTTGCGGCGTCAGGACAAAACTGGTGACCAGATCGGATTCAATCCGCTTCTCACTGACCACAAACGGACGGGCATTCTGCCAGCCACCGGCCGCCTGTTTACGCTGCAGATACAGCTCACCTTCACGATCGATAAACACTTTGGCCAGGAACAAATAAGCATCGGTCCAGGCTTGCTCAACTTCAGCAGTAAACGCCTCCGGAGCCAGTTCACGCAGGGTCTCAATCAGGTGATGGCCGACAATTTGGTAATGATCCGGCTGGATATTGAAACTGGTGTGCTTGTGCGCAATGCGTTCTACCGCGCTGCTCAGGGCTTCCAGGCTGTCGATGTGTTTGGCATACGCTGCGATGGCTTCAAACAAAGCCACACTCTGACGGCCCGTCTTTTGGTGCGTCATGTTGAAAATATTCTGCAGCTCAGGATTATGGCTGAACATACGGTGATAAAAATGGCGGGTCAGAGCCGGGCCGGCGGATTCAAGCAGTGGAATGGTACTTTTTACAATCGCGATAGTATGGTCATTGAGCATAAAATGATGTTCCCCATTTTTTGAGATAATGTCAGGCGGGCTGACCACTGTGAATGTGTGGCCTGAGACCTGACGTCGATTCTTCTGCAACCGATATTGCAGGTTCAATGCCACTTTCTATCTCACTGAAAAACATAAATTTGATTGAAATATCGCCACGATAAAAATGTCAAAATAACTCGTTTATTTCATGTCATTTTGACACTACAATATCAAAAAACACCATCGGACATGCTTATGCCGGATTTCTCCATTTCCACCCTGGTCGATATGACCATCGGACTCGCCAGCGGACTCAATGATGAAGACCGTTTTAACCGTCTGCTGGATGCGGTACGAAAAACCATTCAGTGCGATTGCGTAGCCCTGATGTCACTGCAAAAAGAGACCTTGATCCCTCTCGCGATGCAAGGTCTGACCCGCGACACCATGGGACGCCGTTTTCTGATTGCGGAGCATCCACGCCTGGAGCAAATCTGTCATTCATCGGCTCCGGTGCGCTTCAATGCCGATTGTCCGCTACCTGACCCGTTTGACGGCCTGCTGCTCGATCATGACGACGATCTGCCAATGCACTCCTGCATGGGGCTGCCTTTACGATTTGGTGACAGCCTGCTCGGGGTCCTGACGCTGGACAGCCTGACTCCCAATGCCTTTGAACGGATCCCTGAACGCAGCCTGGAAGTATTGTCGGCAATTGCGGCGTCTACCCTGAAAATGGCGCTGACCTTTTCCCAGCTTGAAGCTCAAGCCAAGCATACTCAGCTGCGTCTTGAAGAGTTAAATGAAGAGGCCTGGGAACGAGACGGCAGCGAGCTGATTGGTCAAAGCAGCGCAATGCAGGCGATGAAAAGCGATTTGGATGTCGTTGCCCCCTCCCAGTTCAATATTCTTATCCATGGCGAAACCGGTGTCGGTAAAGAATTAGTGGCGCGGACCATCCATCACCAGTCAGCTCGCCGCCGCCAACCGCTGATCTATGTCAACTGTGCCGCCATTCCGGAAAACCTGGTCGAGAGTGAGTTGTTTGGCCATGTCAAAGGCGCCTTTACCGGTGCTGATCGTGATCGTATGGGTAAGTTCGCACTGGCGAACGGCGGAACGCTATTCCTCGATGAAATCGGCGAGCTGCCGCTGGCAGCGCAGAGCAAGATTCTGCGTGCGCTGCAAAATAATGAGATTCAGCCGGTGGGCATGGATAAGGTGCAAACCATTGATGTCCGTATTCTGGCGGCCACCAACCGCGATCTGAAACATGAAGTCGAGGCGGGCCGTTTTCGCGCCGACTTATATCACCGTCTGAGTGTGTATCCGATCTATGTGCCGCCGCTGCGTGAACGCAACGGCGACATCACGCTGCTCGCAGGCTACCTGCTGGAAATCGCCCGCCGCAAGCTCGGTATCGTGCAGTTGAAAATCCAGCAGGCGGCACTGCGTTACCTCATCGGCTATAACTGGCCCGGCAACGTGCGCGAATTGGAACATGTGATTAACCGCGCGGCGCTCAAAGCGCGGGCGCGTCATCCTCAGCAGCCGCTGGTGACCGTAAGCACTGAAGATATCGGACTACTCGAGGGCACAACGCATCCGCGCATTGAGACGAGTCCGGTGCAGGCAGAGCGAGAGCTTCCTCTCAATCAGGGGCTGCGCGAGGCCACCGATGAATTTCAGCGCCGCTTGATCAGTGAAGCACTGACTCAGGCAGACTTCAACTGGGCCAAAGCAGGACGTCAGCTACAAATGGACAGAGCCAACCTCACCCGGCTGGCAAAACGACTGGGCATAGAAGTCACCACAACCCACGACATCAAGCGCCAGTAACGTCTGGTGCCATTGGCCAGCAGCGCCAATGCCCACAAGCAGCAATGTGCAGAAACACCATTACGCAGATACAACAAGGGGGATAATCGCTTATCCCCCTTCCGTTATTGTACACAGCATACTGATTGTGCGAGAGCCGTTACCGCGTAAGAACGGTGACTACGCTAAAAACGGTTACTGAACAGAACACACTTATTGAACTGACACAGGTTGTGGTTCGGACGGCGATGCCACATCAGCCGGCTGGCTAAAGGCCTGCTCATATTCATACATAAAATCGCGCCGAATCAGTTGCTCCAGATCGGTGGCCCGCTCAGTCGGACAGAAAATCATCACGTTGACCACCTGCTCGCCAGTCATGGTGGAGGTGATATCGATGTGCGGGTCAGCACTCGGCAGATCAACGCCGGCATGCTTTTCAATCATGGCATTATAGCGGCGTGCCACATCGATAAAGTGCGCAAAGTGCTCTTCAATCCGGGCATTAAGCGCCGGCAGCAGCGGATACAGATTGACGAAATCCGGCACCACAATACTGAAATTGTGGAATACATAGCGCTTCATGAAGTTGAGGTTTTTGACCGGAAAGGTAAAAAACATACTGTTCGGCAAGGTGGCGGTTTTACCGGTGTAATGATAACGCCCGTTCTGCAAATCGATCTCCTGAATCACAGTCGCCATCATGTTGTGTTCGATCACTTCCCCGCTCAGTTTGCCGACTTCAATCCAGTCGCCGATACGAAATGAGCGTGAACTAGCACGCTGGATTGAACCGGTGAAACACAAGATAATCTCTTTCGACGCCACCACAATCGCCACCGCAATTGCCGCAACGGAAAGCGCAAATTCACTGATTTCCGGTTGCCACAAGGCAAACAATATAAACAGGGTCGCCACAAAGGTCCCGTTTTTGGTGCTCGACATCCATTTACGCTGATGTTCGCTGAGAAAAGCACCATCGCCGCGGATGCGCGCCAACGCCACCCGACGCAGCAAAATCATCACCGCCAGAATAATGGCCGAGAATATCAATTTGTGTGTGAGCAGATATTCAACGATAACGTTAAGCTTCTCCATTCCCTAATCCTATCTTGTTACATGACTTGATGAGCAGCCCAACTTATCATCAGTGGGTGCCGGGCGTTAGCCCGAGCGTCCACTAAACCTGCGGCCTGATAATCGATTCGGACCCTAAAGTCCCGCCGCAGTGACTCTATGCAACCCGTCCATTATTAAGAGCAATAACCTGACTGACAGCTCGCCAGAGTATATCCAATGGCCGCACAAGTGTCGGCTTGGTTACCCGGAATTATGCACTTTATCAAAACACGGCAAGCTTCATGCTCAATATTTATTCATAGCCGCTCACTTGCTCACCAGATCGGTTTGTGCCGCTGACACTGACCGGCAGCCAATAAAAACGCCGCGGCAAAAAGGCGCGGCGTGAGACCATTGATGAGGAAGGATTAAACACGGTTGTCGCTCATAACCGTTCGTAACTCATAACCGTTCGTAACGGAAGCTAACTCTGATAACGCTGGGCGGTTTTCTGGGCCAGCTTAACCAGCACTTCAACCGCCTGCTCCATACCTTCGATGGTAATAAACTCATGAATCCCGTGGAAGTTATAACCGCCGGTAAACAGGTTCGGACACGGCAGGCCCATAAAGGAGAGACGCGCGCCATCGGTACCACCGCGAATCGGCTTGATCAGCGGCTCGACACCGCACTCCTCCATCGCAGCTTGCGCCAGTTCAATAATGTGCGGATGCGGCGCTATTTTCTCTTTCATGTTGGCATAGCAATCGTGAATGATAAGCTCCACCCGGCCTTTTTTCAGTTGGCTGTTGAGCGTACTCACGATGTCCTGCATGCACCGCTTACGAGCCTCCAGCCCTTCGCGTTCAAAATCACGCAACAGGTAATCGAGTTCTGACTTTGCGACCGCCATTTTGGCCGCGGCAAGGTGATAGAAGCCCTCATAGCCGTCGGTGTGCTCCGGCGTTTCCTGCTCCGGCATCATCAGGATAAAGCGTGCTGCAATCTGCATCGCATTTACCAGCTTGTTTTTCGCCGTGCCGGGATGAACGCAGACCCCGTGACAAATGACCGATGCAGTCGCAGCATGAAAGTTCTCATACTCCAGTTCGCCGACCGGGCCACCATCAACGGTATAGGCCCACTGCGCGCCAAACTTTTTGACATCAAAATGGTGCGCACCCCGGCCAATCTCCTCATCCGGGGTGAAAGCGACGCAGATGTCACCGTGCTCAATCTCCGGATGAGCAATTAGCACTGCTAACGCGGTGATGATCTCCGCGACTCCGGCCTTATCATCCGCACCGAGTAAGGTTTTTCCGTCTGTGGTGATGAGGTTAAAGCCGTGCAAATGATGCAGTTCCGGATAGTGGATCGGCGACAACACTTCATCGCCGCGCCCGAGGGCAATATCGCCGCCCTGATAATTTTCCACAATTTGCGGCTTGATGTTCTTGCCTGACGCATCCGGCGCCGTATCCATATGGGCGATAAAGCCAATCGCCGGAACGGCATAATCCACATTCGATTTCAGCTTGGCCATCACGTAACCATGCTCATCGAGCGTCACCTCGCTCAAGCCCAGTTCCAGTAACTCATCGTGCAGCATCAGGGCAAATGCTTTTTGACCAGTGGAACTCGGGCAGTGATGGTTTTTTGGTTTAGATTGAGTGTCATAAGTCACATAGCGCAGAAAACGCCCGACCAGATTTTCCATAGCGAATCTCACTGTCTGTCAAAATACCGTTGAGTGGCAGCCCAACCGGAACCATGCGCTTATACCCGATAGAGTCAGAATGCGGCGCACCAGGTGCACTGGCGTGCGAATGGGTATATACGCAGTCAATTGCAATCCATAGTACGGATTCTGTCTGAGTAAGAGTTGCTATAAATCAGGTTTTGGTGGATTAAGTCCATACTATTGATATGGGGAAAGCGCTTTTTGATATAAAGAAAAAGCTCAACTCACCGGCTAAAAAACAAAACGACCCCGCCAAATGACGGAGCCGTTGTCTTCAGCGCGGCTGGGCGCTTACCCACCGCAGAGCTTACCCACCGCAGAGAGCAGGCGTATCTGACAGCGTCGCTTACAGCGAAGTGGTAGTGGTCTCTTCTACCGGATCCGGCGTCGGTTCCGGTGCGATATACTCAAAATTCACCACGCCCTCTTCACCTGCGGTCAGAGTCACCTCATGCACCTGGTCCGCCGGAGATGGCAGCGGCACTATATCCTGGCCGTCGTACTGTATTGAATCATCACCAGCACCGTTACAGGTGAAGGCGACGGTGTAGTCACCAGTTGGCAGGAAGCCAAACGAGTAGTTTAACGTCTCATCTAGCGCCGTCGAGGCATAAGGAGTCACTACGCCTTCCGGTACCGGATTCGTAGCATCGAACTCTGGATCGTTTTCATCAACCAGATCACCCAGCTCTGAGCCGGATACCAGACCTTGGTACAGGTACACATAACTGCTGGTTTCCGTACTGCACGTCTCGCCCTCATCCAGCAACGTCTGATCCACCGTACCTGACAGACTGACCACATCACTGTTGCTCAGAATGCTGACGCCATGGGGTTTGAGAATATAGCCGTTCTGACTACCGCTGTTACCGCGCATTACCAGTGAAGAGCGCAGATCAAACTCAATCGTAAATGCCTGAGTCGCTTCGTTACTGACGGTAAAGCTGCCTAAACGCAGTCGGTTACTTGGCTGTTTCAGATCCTGTGTGCCATCAGCGTCATCGACAAAGTTCACGTTAGACTCGCTGCTGATATGCAGAATCAGATTCTGATAGGTACCAACCGGGATTTCTTGATTGGTAATGATGAGCGCTGAGTTTGCGCCTTGATAATCCAGCAAATCAATTTGTTCGTAGTCTGCACTTGGATCATCCGGATTAACATCCAGAAAAATCGACTCACCGTTCTGCTGCACCAGCTCAACCTGAGTAAAACCAATCGTCACTGACGAGGCATAATCAACCGGAGCATCAGACACGGCAAAAGAGACCGTTGCGGTCTGGGTCGAACTATCGTCACCGCCACCACCACAGGCAGTCAATAAAAGAGCGGCACTGCTCAGTGCCATAAGAGGTAAAGTTTTCATGCTACACCCATTGCTTTGTTTTATCGCTTGTTGATATTCATCTCAATTATAGTTGAAGCAATATGTGATTGATGAAAACCGGGCAGATTCTGGCAAGCATCTTACATTATGAAAAAAATTAACAAGCCTCTGTCAAAACTGCGACCCAATACGTCGTTTAATCGGCGTATTGCCCCGTCTGTACAGGGGCAAACCCTCCCTGTCTTAGATTCAGCCGCGTCCTGTGACGCGGCTATTTTTTTCTCTCACAGTTCCAGTCGTCTGTTTTAAACAGAGCCTCAGCTTAATGGCCTAACTCTGCGCCTTGGCTAAACACAACATTCGGCTGCTCATCGCCGGCGTTTCTATCGTGACTTTTTCGCCGTCAGATTCAAACTGCTGACCACTTAACAGATCAAGCAGAGCCTGCGGCCAGTTCAGGTCGATACTCTGGGTGCGGGCTGATTTGTTTATGATCACCACGCCGCGCTCACCGCGACTGAACACCAAGAGATCATCGTTAGCTTCCAGATGGACCATTGGCAGCCCATGCATTTGATTGTGAAAAGCAATTCTGGCCGCCATTTTTGGATCACACCAGGCGTGCTCCCAGCGCGGCGTGTCATCTTCCAGCAAAAAGCCGCTGGTATTCAAATCGGCGTAAATCAGCGGCACACCGCCATCACGGCCGAGGATGTAGCTGTAGGCCAGCGCTTCACGCTGCGGCGACATCACCAGGTCTGAAAACACATCGTTGTTGGGAATATCATGGGTGATGGCAAACGTAATCGCCCGCTCTTTCGACAGAGCCTCACCAAAACAGTAAGGATCAATGAGCGCGGTTAAGGAGCCTTGCTTCTGCAGCGCAGTGTAAATGGTCTGAAACAGCGGAAAATCGTATGCACCGAGAGAGGTTTCCTCCAGATAGGGTTGCAGAAACAAACGATATTCTTCATGGGTTGCCCCACCATCGGTAATGATTTCCCCAAAAATGTGCACGTCATGAGTGATATCTTCACTCCAGACCTTTTTCAGATGCTCAATGGTCATATGTTTGGCGGCATCAATCCGAAACCCCTTCACCCCGAGTTGCTTCATCGCCAGCAGATAGTTTCTCTGCTGCTCTACGACATGAGGATTGTCGCGCAAAGTCGGTAATCCCTGATCATGCGGCCCGCCAGTAATGCGGCCATTCTGTACCTGCCATTTGTCCTTCCAGTCGAGAATCCCGAACGCTTCAACAAAATCATCCTCTTCAAATAAAGGCTCGGACAGATCGCCGAATAGTCGCTGTTTCTGGTAGTAGCGCGGTTTTTTTCGATACGCCTTAATGTCCTGGCTGCTCGGGTATTGCAGATCGAGTCGTTGCTTCGACTCATTGGCCATATGGTTAAAGACCACATCGATATACACCAGGATGCCGAATGAGCTTAGTGTATTGATCATTAAAGTAAAATCTTCGGTATTGCCTAACTGGTTATCGATCAGGCGATAATCCTGTGGCTGATAGCGCTGCCACCAGGGCGTACCTGATTTAGTTTGATACGATTTCATCGGAGGTGAGACGAGTACCGCTTTGTAGCCAGACTGGCGAATAAGATCTGCCCGCTGAGTGACCAGACCGTAGGGCCAGTCAAAGGCATGTAAAATGACATCGGTCGGTTGAACACTGTTCATGAGCCAAACTCCTTCTACTTTAGCAAGCGAAGAATACGAAATAAATAAGGCGGCTTGCTAACATTGACGCTGATTATAAATCGACCAAACATAGGTAAATCCCCCTTTGGAGAATAATTTACGGTTGAGAGTCAGGGCGTAGGACATCCATTTTGCTCCCCTTTGGTTAAAGTTTGACTCACTCCCAAGTTAGAAAACCATGCAAAAGCTATACTTAGTTGTTCAATATTTAGACAAACCTGGAGCCTGACATGCGCACTGTCCGAATTGATATCGTCTCCGACGTTGTCTGCCCCTGGTGCATTATCGGTTATAAGCGCCTGGAGGCGGCGCTGGCTATTCTGTCCGGACAAATCCGGGCGGAGATTCACTGGCACCCCTTTGAGCTCAATCCAACCCTGCCACAAGGCGGAGAAAATCTGCGTGAGCACCTGGCCCGTAAGTACGGCACATCGACCCAATCAAGCATCGCGGCACGGGACACTTTGCTGCGCTTAGGTCAAGAAGTCGGTTTCACTTTCCGATTTTTTGATGACATGCGTATCTACAACACCCGCAAAGCCCACCAGCTATTACTTTGGGCGAATCAACATCACAAACAGGCAGAATTGCAAATGGCGCTGTTTGACGCTTACTTTACCCGTGGTCAGGCAATGGATGATGAAGAGGTATTGCTGGACTTGGCTGAGCAGGTCGGCCTGGAGAGGGGGCAGTGCCGGCAGATCCTGCATGATGAGTCCTGGGCAAAGACGGTTGCCAATACCGAACAGCAGTGGCTGCAGGCCGGAATTCAGGCGGTACCGGCAATCATTCTCGATCAGCGTCATCTGATCTCCGGCGCGCAGACCACCGAAAATCTGCTTAGCGTATTGCAGGAAATCAGCAGCAAAGCGTCGACGCATTAAAGCCCAATGGTTTACCCTAAACGAATGATTTGCCCTAAACGAATGCTTTGACACAAGTGAATGGTTTGGCACAAGTGAATGGTTTGGCACAAACGAATAGTGTAAACATAACAAAAAGGCACCTGAATTCAGGTGCCTTTAAAACATGCTGCGAGATTTTAAGCGTACGCGAGCTATTTGTCTCTAGAGACCTGTTAGTCTCAAGAAAACAGTTAGTCTCAACACAACTGTTGCTCTCGAAAGAACGGTTGGTTTCAACAGAACAATTAGTGAATCGGCGCGTCACTTTTCGAGAAAAATTTACCGAAATACTGCTCGAGAACTTCCGGCGTCAGTTTGCCGTCTGCTTCCAGTTGTTTCAGTTCCTGTGCAATCGCTTTTTGCTCTTCCAGCGTTGGCAATGGGACTTCTTGTTCTTCGCCCGCTTCCTCAGCCATCAGCTCCAGTTCTTTTTCAAAATCGCTCATCGTGCTTACCTAATAAGATTTTAATTACTGAGCCAGAGTGTACCTAACTCGCCACTCTGATTCTAGAGCTTAAAACTGCCCACCATCTTATCCAGACGCGCAGACAATTGACTCAGATCGCGACTGGCCGCAGCCAACTCTTCCGCGGTTCCTGTGGTTACTTCATTAATCGCGTTGATCTCTTCAATATTCTGGTTAATGGTGTAGACCACGGTCGACTGCTCTTCGGTGGCGGTCGCTACTTGGGTATTACGATCCGAAATATCGTTAATCCGTTCAGAAATTGCCACCAGCACCTGCACCGCTTCATCGGAAGAAGCGACACTTTCCGATGTCAATGCTTTGCCTGCCGTCATCGCTGTTACTGCATTTTTGGCATCACTTTGCAGCTTGTCGATCATCTTCTGAATCTGCTCTGTCGATGAAGCGGTGCGACTGGCCAGGTTACGGACTTCATCGGCAACCACAGCAAAACCACGTCCCTGTTCACCGGCACGCGCGGCTTCAATCGCGGCATTCAGCGCCAGCAGATTGGTCTGCTCGGAAACGTCACGAATCACATCCAGAATCGAGCCGATCTGCTGCGTCGTCGTCGCCAGTTCTTCTACCACCCGACCAGTCTGTTCAATATCGGTTGCAAGGCGATTGATGGAATCTTTCGAGCGTGCCACCACACCTCGTCCTTCCCGGGTGTTATCCGATGCCTGGCTGGCGGTCTCGGCAGCAGTCGCAGCGTTAGAGGCGATCTCTGCAATCGTCGCGCCCATCTGGTTGATGGCAGCAACCACCTGAATGGTCTGATCACGCTGCATTTGACTGTTATCATGCGTCGTGCTGGCCTTGTCAGAGACCGTCTGCGCGGCTTGTTGCAGCGAACTGCTGGTCGACGCCACTTCTTTAATCGAGTGATGAATCTTATCAATAAAGCCGTTAAAACCGGCAGATAGCTGAGCGATTTCGTCATTGCCGTCAACGATGATACGCTGGGAAAGATCGCCATCCCCCTGGCCGAGTTCACTAAAACGCTGCGCCAGTTGGCGAATCGGATTGACGATACTGTTGGCGAGCACAAAACCCAGGCCAATAAACAGCGCAGCCACCCCTAAGGTGATCAGCAGCATGCGATGAGTCATCTGGTCGAGTTCAGCAAACACTTCCTCAACCGGTACATTACCCACCACAAACCAGTCCATCGACGGGATATACAGGCTGGCAACGAATACCGGCTGACCCTGATAGTCAGCATGAATCAGATTAAAACCGGATTGATTAAGCAATGCATCCGCCTGTGCACCGTATAAAGATCGCAGCGTGGCATTGGCCTGCTGTTTTTGACGATGAATCTGTACTTTGCCTTTGGCATCCGCCAGGAACACAAAGCCGGTTTGCTCAATCTGGAAACTGTTGAGCAGCTTTACCATGTCATCCATCGATTTAGACAGGCCGGACAAACTGTTGCTGGAAAGGTCCTGATAGTTGGCGAACATCTTCACTTCACCGGTCGACGGCTCCTGGAACATGCTAACCATGGTGGCCTGGCCTGACGAGGTAAAGTTAAAGAACCAGCCATCCTGATCACGGGTCAGCTGACGCAGAAAGCCGTTCTGATTCCAGTAATAAGCGGTGTCGCGGTTCGCCACCGATGCATCGTTAAGCTGGTACTGTCCGACGACATTGTTGAGCTGTTTAACCAGACGAGCTTCACTGCCTGGCTCGCGATCGGTTGAGACGATCGCCTGCTTGATGTACTCATTTTGCGCCAATTGTTTCGCCGCTTGCAGTAACGTACTCACTTCACGATCAATCTGCTCGCCGATTTGTGCCAGCATAGTCGGTAACTCAACATCCACCAGCTGATGCTGCAAGGCCGCTCGAGACTGACGCTGCGCAATAACCCCCATAATGATGGTGGATGCCAGTACGGCAAAGGTTATCCCTAACACCACTTTCTGTTTAATCTTTATATTATTGAATTTTAACATTTTCCTCGCCTTAAATGGCTTAAGCTGACTTGGGCGCGCTATTACCTTAGTTATGTAGCATTACCTTGATGGCGCCACTGGACCCTGGTAAATACTGGACCTTGGTAAAACGCTAGACCTTGGTAAAAACGCGAGATCTTAGTAAACACACTACCCGTGATGAATTATCGGCCAATCTGATTAAGACTTGAGATTCAACTCTTATTTTTATGAAAACAAATGAATCATATATCAAAATTGAATCATAAGTGAGATTTGTGCCAAGTAATTTGAGTCTAGTGGATTTCAGATACCCTGCCATAACCGAGGTGAAGAAAGAGCGGGGGTTCAGCCCATGATTGGCCTTTAAGCTGAGCCCCAATTTGTCTAACAATTGGCCGTTTAGAGAGCGACTCAAAAAATCGTTGGAACTTTTTGTTACAAATCCGGTACTAACTGCCGAATGTAGGCAGAGATTAAAAGCTCGAAGGAGAGTTGAGTTACATGCAGTCACACACTTTTCAAACATTACAGAATTATCTGAATCAACAGGTTATCGGTCAGCAATCCCTGGTTGAGCAACTGCTGGTCGCACTCTTGGCTGATGGGCATATCCTGGTTGAAGGTCCGCCGGGCCTGGCAAAAACCAGGGCGGTAAAATCCCTGGCAGACTGCATTGAAGGCGATTTTCACCGCATTCAGTTCACGCCCGATCTGCTGCCTGCCGATCTAACCGGGACGGATATTTATCGTCCTGAAACCGGTGAATTCACCTTTCAGGCCGGGCCGATTTTCAATTCGCTGATCCTGGCGGATGAAATCAACCGCGCGCCGGCCAAAGTTCAGGCCGCGATGTTGGAAGCCATGGCAGAAAAACAAATCACCGCCGGACGCCAGACCTACCGCCTGCCGGAACTGTTTCTGGTGATGGCGACGCAAAACCCGATTGAACAGGAAGGCACGTATCCGCTGCCGGAAGCGCAACTGGACCGTTTTCTGCTTCACCTGGATGTCGACTATCCGGATGCCGAGCATGAACTGGCGATTCTGCGTCTTAACCGCGGCGAAGCGAAAGGCACCGCCGAAGTAACGCCACCGGTTATCACTCAGGAGCAGATTTTCGCTGCCCGCCAGGAAGTACTCAATATTCATATGGCGGAGTCGATTGAGCATTACCTGATTCGTCTGGTCATGGCGACCCGTAACCCCGCACAATACGACGCGCAACTGGCGCAATGGATTGAACTGGGTGTCAGCCCGCGTGCCACCATAGCACTGGATCGCTGTGCGCGCGCGCATGCCTGGTTACAGGGCCGGGATTTTGTCAGCCCGGAAGATGTCCAGAGCATGGTCTTTCCGGTACTGCGCCACCGCCTGCTGCTGACGTATCAGGCCCAGGCCGAAGGCGTTCACCCTAATCAGGTGATTGCCCACCTGTTATCTCTGGTAGGCAGCGCGTAGGACATCAGCATGGCAACACATCAGCCTCATCTGCTACCCGAACATGCCAACGGTGTGACCCTGTGTCTGGAAGAGTTGCTGCACTACCAGCAACAAACGGTGAAATGGCTGCCTCCGGCGCGCAGCCTGTGGTCACATATGGCCGGCCAGCACCAGGGCCGCCGTCTGGGACGCGGCATGGACTTTGCCGAAGTGCGTCAGTATCAACCGGGCGACGACATCCGTACGATCGACTGGCGGGTCACGGCGCGCACCGGAAAACCGCATACCAAGCTGTTCACCGAAGAGCAGGAAAAGCCGGTCATCCTCTATATCGATCTGAGCCCATCGATGCAGTTTGGCTCACGCCTGATGCTCAAATCGGTTCAGGCCGCACACTTTGCCAGCCTGCTGAGCTGGCTGTCGGTGGCGCAAAAAGATCGTATCGGTGCCGTCATCGACCTCGGCCATGAGCAACTGGAAATCAAGCCGACCAGTCGCCGCAAAGGGCCATTGCAGTTAATGGCAAGTCTGGTTGACGCCCAGCAACGCGCGCTGGCCCAGGCCCAAAGCGCTCCCCCTGCCATGCATAGCGCGATGCAAACTCTCAACCGGATGTGCCCGAAAGGCAGCGAGGTCATTATGATCAGCGACTTTATCCGTTTTGACGATTCATTGCGCCCGCTGTTCAGTCAACTCAACCGCCATAACCGTGTGCGCCTGGTGCATATTTTTGACCCGCTGGAGCAGGGCCACACCGCTTTTCGTGGCGTTGAGCGGGTCAGCGATCACCAACAGACGCGCTGGCTCAACTTTTCCGCAAATAGTACCCGGAATGGGATCAAAAAAGCCTTTGAATCTCAAAAAGAAAAACTAAAATCACTCTGCCAGTCTCTGGCGATAGATTATCGTTCACTCTCCTGTGAGCGTCCTTTGCTACAACAATTGTCCGGATAACTTAAAACTATGAAGCAAACACCTTCGACGCCGCTTGAATTAAACGCGCTGCATCTCCCTTCAGAGCCTTCCTGGTGGCCTTTAGCCTGGGGATGGTGGGCACTCGCAGCCGGCCTGTTATGCGTCGTTGTATTTTCCCTGCTGATGGTACGCTGGAAGCGAAAACGTATCGCGCCGCAAAAAACCGCGCTACGTCTGCTCAATCCGCACCTGAGCAATACGCCCTCTTCGGCGATTGAACTGCTCAGACAAGCGGCGCTTTGTTATTTTCCGCGTGACCAGATTGCTCATCTGACGGGCAAAGAGTGGTACAACTTTCTGGACGAACAACTCGGCCGTCCGCTGTTTGTACCGAATGAAACCGTGTGGCAGCAAGCCTTATACCAGAAACAACCTGTAGCGGATGCCAAAGCACTCGTTGCGGACTGTTACGTTTGGGTTCAGGACGCTTTGCCACCAAAAAAACGGAGACCTTCGAGCGTTGGCAAACATTGAGTTCGTTTTCTGGTGGCTGTTTGTTCTGCTGCCCCTGCCGCTGCTGATCTATCGCTTCTCACCGGCGATAAAACAACAAGCGGCGATACATCTGCCCTACCTTCCCGCGCAAACGGTCAGCGCTAAACCTCGTCATTGGTGGATCAAAGCCCTTGCCGTTGCTATCTGGATTTGTCTGGTCACCGCGGCAGCCCGTCCGGTCTGGTATGGCGACCCGGTGACGACTTCACCCAAACACCGCGATCTGATGCTGGTGGTCGACCTCTCTTATTCGATGAGCCAGGAAGATATGAAATCCGGTGACCAGTTCATTGATCGTTTAAGTGCGGTCAAGCAGGTGTTGTCGGACTTCATTCGTAAACGGGAAGGTGACCGTCTGGGGCTTATCTTGTTTGCAGATCATGCCTACCTGCAAACCCCATTAACACTGGATCGCAACACCATCTCAGAGCAGTTGAACCGCGCCGTGTTGCGCCTGATCGGTACCAAAACCGCCATTGGTGAAGGGATTGGTCTGGCGACCAAAACCTTTATTGACGGCGATGCGCCGCAGCGCGTGATGATTTTGCTCAGTGACGGCAGTAACACCTCCGGAGTGATGGATCCGATGGAAGCGGCCACCATTGCCAAGAAATACCACACCACGATTTACACCGTCGGAGTGGGTGCGGGCGAAATGATGGTTAAAGACTTCTTTATGAGCCGTAAGGTCAATACGGCGCAGGATCTGGACGAAAAGACGCTCAAAGCGATTGCAGATACCACCGGCGGACGCTATTTCCGCGCCCGTAACCAACAGGATCTGCAGACTATCTACGACACCATCAATCAGCTGGAGCCCATCACCAATGCGACCCAAACCTGGCGCCCGCAAACCGAATGGCTTGCTTATCCGCTCGCGCTGGCGCTGCTGCTTTCTCTGGTGGTGATTATTGTGAGGAGAAACCATGTCTGATTTTATTTTCCTCTCGCCATGGTGGCTGACTGCCCTGGTGCCACTCGCTCTTTTACTCGGCTGGCTGGCACGCAGAGCGCGTCATCAAAGCCTGATAGCGCCGCATCTGGCGGCCGCTCTCGGCTTATCGGGCGACAATAAGCAGCGCCGCGCGCTGACCCTTATTGCCATATGCTGGCTGGTCGCTGTACTGGCCCTGGCAGGCCCGAGTTTTGAAAAGCAAGCAAGGCCAAGCTACTCGGCCAGCAACGCACGCGTGGTAGTGATGGATATGTCGTTGTCGATGCATGCCACCGATATCAAACCCAATCGCCTGGCACAGGCACGCTATAAAGTGCTGGATCTGCTCAAAGGATGGCAGGAAGGCAGCACCGCCTTAATCGCATATAGCGGCGATGCCTATACGGTCAGCCCGTTGACCAGTGACAGTGCGACCATAGCGAATCTGATCCCGAGCCTGTCGCCGGAAATCATGCCCTACCCCGGAGCGAATGCCGCCAGCGGAGTCGAGCAGGCGATCACCATGCTCAACAATGCCGGGCTGCGTCGGGGCGATATCATCGTCCTGGCTGATGATCTCGACAATCAGGAAAGTCAGGCGATCGAAACATTGCTGCAGGGGACTCACTACCGGCTGATGATCCTTGGCCTTGGCACCCGTGACGGCGCACCGATTACTCTGCCGGACGGCTCGCTGCTCAAAACTGACGCCGGGCAGACCGTGGTCGCGAAAACCGACTTTAGTACGATGCAATCGCTGGCTACGCAGCTGGACGGTATCTTTACCCCGTACCGTGCCGACGGCTCCGATGTCGAACGCCTGCTGGCGGCCACGCAAAATGAACGTCCGCTGACCGGCAAGAAAAACAGCCAAACCGTGAGTGACCATGTCAATAACGGTTACTGGCTGGTCCTGCTGCTGCTTTGCCCGGCTTTACTGTTATTCCGACGTGGTTTTATCTTTGTACTGTTACTTTCAACCGGCCTGACGATGCCACCACAACGTGCCGAGGCATCCCCCTGGCTCAACGCAGACCAGCAGGCTATGCAGTCCTATCAGCAAAAGGATTTCGCAGCCGCCGCCGAGCAGTTCTCAGACCCCGAATGGCAAGGGATCGCTCGCTATCAGGCCAAAGACTACCAAGGTGCGATTAATGCTCTGTCACAGCTGGCACAGCCTTCGCCGCAGGCACAATACAACCTTGCCAACGCCTACGCGCAGGCTGGTCAGTTAGACAAAGCCAAGCAGCTCTACCAACAGGTTCTGCAGGCTGAACCAGACAACAGCGACGCAAAGCATAACCTGCAGGTCGTCGAGCAGGCGCTGAAGCAACAGCAACAGCAACAGCAACAGCAACAGCAACAGCAACAGCAACAGCAACAGCAACAGCAACCAAAGTCTGGCTCTGACGCGGATAAGTCACAACCGAATCAGCACAACAGCGCCGATAAGTCGCCATCAGGAAACTCAGGATCGCACTCGGGGTCAGATAAGCAGCCAAACGCCGGACAGAACCCCGACACCGCTGAGCAACCTGATCAAACATCCGCTTCTCAGCCGTCGTCGAACAATCCTGCGTCTGCCCAAGAGCAAAATAAACCGAACCAGCCTACATCGTCACCAGACAATCCGGGCGCTCAAACCGATCAAAAAGAGCAGGCTCACTCAGGCTCTGCCACCAGTCAGCAACAGAGCGATAAGCAATCATCCGCTAAGCAGTCAGCCGAACAGCCATCCACGGCCCGGCCACAAGCTCAGCAGGCACAGGCGAGTCAGGCAAAAGCGGACGATTCAGATAACCGGGCAGCGTCTGCAACCCAGGCCACCACGCAGCCGATCGATCCTGAATTACGTAAGCTCGAGCAAGTCGAAAGCGCCCGCGATCCCAGCCAGCTATTGCGCGCCCAACTTTATTTTCAGGCACAAGACAGAGAGCCTCCACAAACTCAAGGTAAGAAGTGGTGATCATGAAATTATTATTCCGCCGTCTTTCATTCGTCCGTCACCTAATCACCGGGCTGACGGTGCTATTTTTTTGCATGTTCAGCCTGAGCGCCAGTGCGGCTTTCTACGCCAGCGTCAGTAAGAATAAGGTGGCCAAAAATGAAGTCTTTCAGCTTAAAGTGGTCAGTGAGGACAAAGCGTCGTCAGACGATATCGACTTCAGCCCGTTAGACAAAGATTTCTTTATGAGCCGTCCCAGCTTTGGCTCATCCATTAACATTATCAACGGCACCCGCACCAATCGCAGTGAGTGGACCGTCTCACTGGCAGCCAATCAGATCGGCACAGTGACGATTCCGAGCTTTGAGCTGAACGGAGAAAAAACTCAGCCGATTACGATTCAGGTGACCAATGATGAAACGGCTCCGGGCAGCGATGATCTGGTCGAAGTACGGAGTCAGTTATCACGCTCGACTTTATATCCGAATGAGAGCGCGCTGCTCAAAGCCCGCTTGATCATCAAAGCCGACCCGCGCCGTTTGCAGGATCCCCAAATAGCGCCGCCAAAGGTGGATGGCATGGAACTCAAAGCGGCCGGAGAACCAAACCAGTATCAGACGGTGATGGATGGGATTGAAGTCACGGTCGTCGATCAGGACTTTCGCGTCACCGCGACCAAAGCGGGTAAGTTTACCCTCTCCGAGCCGAGCCTGACCGGCACCCTGGTGTATGGCAGCAGCTTTAATGGCTCAACCCGCATCATTCCGCTCAACACTACGCCGAAAACCTACACCATCACGGTTGAGCCTAAGCCTGACAACTACCAGGGCAACTGGCTGCCCACCAGCTTGCTGACGCTGAAAGAGCGCTGGCTGGACAGCAATAGTCAGCCGATTGAAAGCAGCCGCTATGTCACTAAAGTCGGTGATTCTATTAGCCGTGAAATCACTGTGCAGGTGACAGGTCTGTCACCGGAGCAGCTGCCGGATCTGAAACTCAACTATCCCGATTCAGTGCGCGTGTATGACGAAAAGCCGGTCTTCGATACCCTAGATAACGGCGATGTCACCATGACGGTAAAGCAGGTTCTCATCCCGCGCCAAAGCGGCGAAGTGACCCTGCCCGCCGTCGCGGTTAACTGGTGGGATACGGTACGCAAGCAGCAACAGACAACGACAGGAGCAGGCCTGACCCTGACCGTAAAACCAGGTGATAACCCGGCGGTGGTCGGCGCGACACCAACTCCGGCCCCCACTGCTCCTGCCGAGGTTCAAACCGTCACGGTAAAAGATCCCGGTTACTGGCCTTATCTGACCGCCCTGTTTGCACTGCTCTGGATAGTCTGCTTTGTGATGCTGCTATGGCAGATGCGCAAACCGGGCAAGCCAGCACCAGAGGCGCCAACCGGTACGGCTTCCTCAAACTACCAACAACTGCAACAGGCGCTGCAGGGCAACGATGGCATTGCTCTCAGTCATGCGCTCAAACGCTGGCAAGCTGAGGTGGTCACAACCGATCAGGAACAAGCGCAGTTGCAACTGGCACTGAGCGAACTCAATCAGGCACTGTACTCTGCTAATCCTGGCTCATATAGCAGCCGCGAGCTGGCGCAGTTAACCAAACGGATAGAACAGCAGCAGAACAAACGCAAAAAACAGGTCAAAGATCCGTTAGCAACGCTGTGAACGTGATCTGACGCTTAACGATTCCCCGTCAGCTCGTCTACGCTGACGGGAGAATCGATTTCGGAGCGTATTATGACCCAGTTAACCACTAAATCCTCTCTTATCCTTGGCCTGTGTCTGCTACTAGGCCTTGCCATCCTCGGCTACTATGTGCAGCAATCGGCGGTTAAGTTTAAAGAATATGAACGGGTCGTCACCGTGAAAGGCCTTTCAGAGCGTGAAGTCGCAGCGGATACCGTGATTTGGCCGATTCAGTTTACTCTGGCAGATAACGACTTACCCAGCCTGTTCACCACGCTTGATCTGCAGACCCAGCAAGTGATGCAGTTTCTGGCCCGCCAGGGCATTAGCACCAACGCGGTATCACTATCCTCTCCTGCGGTGATCGACAAAAAAGCTCAGCAGTACGGCGGAGATTCTCCGGTTGAATTGCGTTATCTCGCGACCCAGGCGCTGACGGTGTACAGCCCGAATGTTGAACTGGTGCGCCAGGCCATCAGCCAGATTGGTGAACTGGGTAAAGAAGGCATCGTGTTTAACGCAGCCAACTACAATAGCCAGATTGAATATCTGTTCTCAGGACTTAACGAGATCAAGCCGGAAATGGTCGAAGAAGCGACGCTACAGGCTCGGCAGGTTGCCGAAAAGTTTGCCAAAGATTCGCAAAGTACCCTGGGCAAAATCAAACGCGCGACGCAGGGGCAGTTTTCCATTTCTGACCGGGATAACAACACGCCTCATATCAAGAAAGTGCGCGTTGTATCGACCATCGAGTATTTTTTGTCTGATTGAACCCGCAATAGACCAGCTGAAATAACCAATTGAGTGCTGCTGGTCTCACATTTTGATTGGCCAGCCGCAATCCGCACTGGCACTGAACGTAAAACTGCCCGCATAATAGAGTCCTCATTTGCCTTGGTTTACCCACTGTTCCGCTGGAATAGCCGTTACTCACGAACTCGTTATGCGAAAAAACAGCACCCTGTCTGTGACCTTATTGTCATTGCTGCCGACTCTATTCAGTGCCGCCACCTCTGCGGACGGGCGCTTTGCACCGGTTGCAGCGCTGAAAGCCGATCTGGTGCAGGTCGATAAATCCAAACGCCGTATGTACCTGCTCGAGCAAGGACGGGTGATTCGTGAATTTCGGATCGCACTGGGAAAATCCCCTAAAGGTCACAAAGTTCAGGAAGGCGACCAACGCACGCCGGAAGGACGTTACTATCTCGACTATGTCAGCGAGCAGTCCGGCTTCTACCGTTCGATGAACATCAGCTACCCCAACCAACAGGACCTCAGACGCGCCGAGTCAATGGGCGTCAACCCCGGCGGCGCCATTAAGATTCACGGCCTCAAACAAGGATTCGACGGCCGTCCCGAATACATCCAGAGTTTCGACTGGACCAATGGTTGTATCGCTCTCACCAATCGGGAAATGGATGAATTCCTCAGTTTAGTGGACAGCGGCACACCTATCGATATCGAGTGGTAGTCCCTATGCTGAAGGAAGATGACGAAATCCTGATGGCTACCGCTGATCTGCAGTGACGTGGTTAAAGCCTAATCACCCACTCTCAAAGCGTGACGATAAAAAGCAAAACGCCCGGTTACCCGGGCATTTTTTCTGTCGGTGTTTTTGGCAACATTACTGCTGGAACGGATAAATCGAGCCCAGCCCCATAATTTGGGTCAGTTCATCGAGCGCCGTACGGTTTTCTGTCAGCAATTGCGGGTCAGCAAGGTCTGCTTCAGTCAGGCGGTCACGATAATGTTTTCCCACCCAGTGAGTCAGTGACTGATACAACGCATCATTCATCACTGCGCGTTGATTTGTTGCCTGTAATTCTTGTTCGGTCAACACAACTCGTAAACGCAGACACGCCGGACCACCACCGTTACACATACTCTCACGCAAATCAAAGACCCGGATGTCACGGATTGGCCCGCCACTGGTAACCAGCTCATTGAGATACATCCATACCCGTTCGTTATTGCGCGACTCCTGTGGCACCACTATCATCATGCTGCCATCCGGCTTGGTCAGTAACTGGCTGTTAAACAGATAAGTATGCACCGCGTCTTGTACCGACACCTTGCTGGTCGGCACTTCAATCGGGGTAAACTCAGCGCCAACCCGAGCCAGCTTGCGCTCAATTTCAGCAAACGCCGCAACCTGGTGATGAAACGCTTCCTGATGGTGGAACAGTACCGGGCCATTGCTTACCGCTATCACATCATTATGGAACACGCCCTGGTCAATGACCGCCGGATTCTGCTGCAGAAACACGGTATTGTCGTCATTGAGCTGATGCAGCCGGGCTACCGCTTCACTGGCTTCGCGGGTTTGGCGCGCCGGGTATTTTTGTGGCTCGACCTCACCGCCAAACGCCTGACGGCCATAAACAAAAACTTCAACGCCGGCGTCACCGTAACTGGCACACAACCGGTTATGGTTGGCCGCGCCTTCATCACCCATGATCGCCTGTTGCGGCAGAGCATCATGATGGGAAAAATGGCGATCATCGCGGAAAATGGCCTGCAGAGCACGTCCTGTGGTGCCATCTTCAATCGAACGATGAAACTTGTTATTCAGATTCGCTACAGTGAAATGCACTTTGTGATCGGCAGTATCAGCAGAGGGAGAGACAGTTGCCGCGTTCGCAACCCACATGGAAGAAGCCGAACTGACGTTAGCCAGCAGGCGCGGCGCTTTTTTAGCCGCTTGCGCGATAACCTGGGCATCGGTACCACTGAATCCGAGCTTACGCAATGTGTGCACACATGGCCGCTCCTGCGGCGGCAGAACGCCTTGCTTGAAGCCCATATCCGCCAGAGTTTTCATTTTCTCCAGGCCTTGCAGTGCAGCCAGTTTCGGATTGGCCACCGCGTTCTTGTTGGATGTGGACGCAACATTACCAAACGAAAGCCCGGCATAGTTATGGGTCAGCCCTACCAGACCATCAAAGTTTGCTTCATAAGCGGTCACATCTGGCTGCTGATTGGCGGCCATTTCTGACACCGAATGGGATGACACTGTATGTTGTGACATAGTCTACTGCTCCTTATCACCTGTACCTTCTCGCGGCCCGTCTTGACTACGCGTGCCAGGTATTTATTAATCGTAGTCGGTACTGACTAATCGTATATGTGGGGTACACATCGTTTTGGATAAATTGGCTTGAACACGGCCATCTGGTCTCACCGAAAGTCCAATCACATCAAATCTATTCATGGTCCGGTCAGCCCAGACCATGATGTTTTTCCCGTGCAAATAACGGCGCAATTCTGACCACCTCACCCGCGGTGACATTGAGCGCGTCAGCCTGCTCGGCGGTCAGTAAAATTTCGTCGCGGGTGTAGGGCTGATTGGCGACAATGGCACGATAATGCTGGTAACTCTGGTTACCAATCAGCAATGGCGTTACGCCCTCTTCTGCGTCGTCCACGACCGCGACGCGGCGCGTTTCATGGTCACGCACAATACGCAGATCTTTGGTATAAGCCTCCAGAGTCGGGCCCGCATCGAAAATATCGATATACCCTTCATAACGCATGCCTTCGCTTTCCAGAATTTTTCGCGCCGGCAGCGTGTTCTCATGCACTTCAGCGATAACCGCTTTAGCCTCATCGGTGAGGAAATCGACGTAGAACGGGTGCTTTGGCATCAGTTCAGCAATAAACGCTTTCTGACCAATACCGGTCAGGTAATCTGCCTCGCTGAAATCAATCGCAAAGAAATGGCGGCCTAAGCTTTCCCAGAACGGAGAGTGACCATTTTCATCCGAGACGCCGCGCATTTCCGCGATCAGTTTGTCAGCAAACTTGTCTTCAAAGGTGGCCATAAATAGCATGCGCGATTTGGAAAGCAGATGGCCATTCTTACCCTGACGATAATCCGGGTCGAGGAACAAGGTGCAAAGCTCACTGTTACCAGTATGGTCGTTGCTGAGGAACAGGGTCGGCATCTGGGTGTAAACATTCAGTTCTTTCGATGCATGAACCAGCGTACCAACCCGAAAATCGTACCAGGCTTCTGTCAGTCCAATCGCCACCTCGATGCCACTGATTCCGACCACCTGTTTAGTGACACTATCCTCCAGCACAAACAGATAGCCCTGCTCGTGCAGCGGCGCACTGCCTTCCCAGGTCGCGATCATGCGCTCAATACGATCACTGATGCGCTGTTCATTATTAGGCAATGAAGTAAAGCCTATCCCGGTTTTGGTCGCGAGATGGAGCAGCGCCTGTTTATCATCCCTGTTGATCGGACGAATCACCATCATAGTTTTCATTCCTTGTCATGGTGTTGAAAGAGAGAAGATTACAGTGGCAAAAACCACACTGACTGGCCCTGTTGCAGGCCGGCTTCTTCACACTTTCCTTGTTCTAAAATCAGTTTCCTGCCGGCAAAATGCGCAGGTACTATGGTGGCGCAGAAGCCATCCGGGCGCATAAAACCTATTAAAAACGGTTTGGCTGTCGCCAGTCCATCTGTTGCACCAGCCACACAGGCATGTTGCTTACCATGCCAGATAGACAAGGTATCGCGCCGCGCCGTCATGATGGCGCCGGCATCGAAGATCTCGACGTATTTGTCGGCTTCAAATCCCTCGTCATTCAGCAGGCTGAATTGCAACTGCGCGTCGCCGTGCACCTGACCCAGCGCCTGCTGCGCCTCTTTGGCCAGCAAGGGCACATAAAGAGGATGATGAGGCATCAGCTCCGCAATAAAAGTCTTGTCCCGCGTGCCGTTGTAGTATTCGACCTGGTTGTAATCCATGCCAAAAAATTTACGGCCGACGTGTTCCCAAAAAGGAGCCCGACCCTCAGCATCTGCGACACCCGGCATCACCGCCAGCCATTGATCCGAAAAGCGCATAGGAAATGCACTCATGAACAGCAACCGGCCCAGTGTGACCAGTGCAGCATAAGGCGTGTCACGCAAAGACGGATCCACATAAAATGAACAGAGTTGGGAGTGGTCACTCAAGTCATGATTCAACGTCAGAGCCTGAATCCGGCTGTGGACGTTCAGCGCGCGGGAAGAGTGAATCAGCACATCTTTGCGCAGTGCATAAAAGGGTTCCTGACACCCGGCCAGTGCATTGATAGCACCAGTCCCCATTAAGCGACCGCTACGAGCATCTTCCAGCACGAAGAAATAAGCCTGATCTCCCGGAGCTTCAACGTCCTCGGAAAAAGAGGTCAGTGAGCGTTCAATCTTCTGAGTCAGATGGGTATGTGTAGCCGGCAGGGTGCACACCATTGGGCCACTGTCCTGGGCCAGACGTTCAATATCACTCAAATCGCTGAGTTGAGCGGGACGAAATAAATACATGTCATATCCTTATCTATGCAGGTAAACCCTGCCCAATCACTCCGGATCGGTCTTCATAGCCTGATCGTTGATTTCCAATACTGTCAGGAGCGGATTTCAATTAATCTTTTGAGACTAAGGTTAAAATCGAATAGTTAATCAAAACTAAAGCGCCTTAATGAAAATTCATGCATGAAAAATCACTATTTAAATTAAACCTATTCCACTTATCCCATAAAAATAATCTCAATCTTGGCAGCTATAGTAAAATTAAACCAGATTAGATATCAACAAATTAAATACATCAGAAACATAATTACAACAAAAACAAATGAGAAAAAAATAGACAAGCAACTGTTTAATAAGGATTTATTTTGTTTTATGTTTTTCTTTATTCTCTAAAACCGGAGATAACTCTTGCATGATTTATCACAAATCCGACAAAGATATTTTATTTATAAAATCTGCATAAAAATATTATCAAATGGCCGAATTAATTTATTTATGCCATTAATAAATAATGCGTAAGGAAGGAAGTTTTAGTCTGACTTCGTGTGTAACGCTTATCCGCACAGCCGTAAATTACGGATAAAAAACACCAGAGTTTTTCTGGTGTTGGTATTCAGCCGACTTTAGCTTGAGCGGCATCAGACGCTCCTGTCACTGTGCTAGATTCACGCTTTATTTGTAGAGACTCAGCTTCGAAGTAAACTGCTGAATTGTTTCGGTATCACCAAACAAACAGATGCCCCAGTAGTCGAGCTCTGACTCAGGAGTCTGCTGCGTCAGCGTTTGTTGCTCGGCAGAGCCTCCTTGCGCCATGGTATGGGTAAAAACGGTATAACGAATCCCCCGCTCACTGGCATCCTGTTTCACTTTGCGGATTTTGTTAGAATTGTCGGCTTTCAGTACAATGAAGGGGTAATGGGAAATGTTAGGCAAAATATGGCCATCAAGGTCACGATAGTCGACGTACTCGGTACCCTCACGATGCAGCATGTCAGCCAGACCGGCGCTAAGATGTCCCAACACGTTTAGACTGCGGCCCAAATCGAGTTTTTTGCTCAGTACAGCGACATAACGCTGTTGATTCTCATCCGGTAGGTTCACTCTTTTCTCCTTGCTAAGCTTCTCACTATCTATGCATATCAAATTGATTATCAATCTGGCGAGCAGAGTACTACTCCTTGTACTTATCGAGATGGAGTCTCAGTGACTCTCGCCCGCCGCCTCGTCTGCGACTTGCTGCCGAGGGCTCTGCGTTGTAACAGGCGATAGGTAATACTCTGACCCTGTGCAGATTAAACATATAGCATTCGATAAACAAGTCTTTAGCCCTGTGCAGCGTCGCACTGCCAACCCGTGCTCGCAGCGCAAAAACAGGCCACATCGAGCAGAATTTTTGCGGTTCTGTTAGCACAGCAACACTATTGTTCGCAGTAAATACTATGATATTCAAAGTGACTTAACGAAGGAGTATCGCAATGAAATATCAACATATCCTGGTCGCTCTGGAATTGGAGGAAGAGAGTAAACTGTTGATTGATAAAGCAGTCTCTTTTGCCAGCTTAGTCGATGCTGATGTGTCTCTGGTTCATATTGATGGGACGAAAGGGGAAATCTACCAACAGCTGATCGACATCCAGGCTGAGCCGAAACAAAAACCTTTGGATGAGCATTCAAATAAGATGCTCAAACAGTTACAACAATACTGTGAATTCCCATTCAAACACTTTTATGTCGGTACCGGGGATCTGAGCAAAAAGCTGGAAACCCTGATTGCCAGCGATAACTATGATCTGCTTATCTGTGGTCATCACCATGATTTTGTCAGCAAAATCGTCTCCTACTCGCGCCACCTGATCAATAAGTCTCCTATCGATATTCTGGTGGTACCGATTCTTGATTAGCGTCGGCCAGCGATTTTGCAGCCTGGCCAGTAAATCCAGTGACGCAGAAGGTAGCCAAACGCCACCGGACTGCTTAGAATGTTGCAGACACTCTCTGCAACATTTTGTCTGGTTACGCGTGATTTATGCTACAAATTTCCAATAACGTTTCTCTTGCCGACTGGGAAATCGAACTCTCGGCCATCCGAGCCATGGGCAGTGGCGGCCAGAATGTCAATAAAGTCTCCAGTGCCATTCATCTGCGTTTTGACATTCATCGCTCATCGTTACCCCAGTTCTACAAAGAGCGCTTACTGGCCCTGTCCGATTCAAGGCTGACCAAAGACGGGGTCATTGTGATTAAAGCGCAATCTTACCGTACGCAGGAACAAAATAAAGAAGACGCACTGAACCGGCTAAAGGAGATGATTATCGCCGCCATGGTGGTCGAAAAGACCCGGCGGGCAACCAAACCCACCAAAGGCTCGCAACGACGCCGCGTCGATACGAAAACCAAACGCGGCGCCACTAAGGTATTAAGAAAGAAAGTGGATTACTGACCGACTTGATGTCAGTAGGCAAAAAGTGAAACCAAGCTTAACGGTGATACAGCGCGCGGCATCCAGTCCGGTATCATCAAAACAAGCAATCACTACGGCATCAAAATCCGGCTGCACCTGAATCACCTGCAACATACCCAGCTCCGCCATCGCTTCACCTCCTTTATCAGCGAGTTTCACAGAGCATGCCGACAACCATTGAGTTTATAGGCAACTCAATGCCTAATAATTCACATGATATTACCTGTAAAGGATAGATAACCTCAGGTCCACCAAATCGCAGCCACATTCTCGTAGATCAACTTTGTTGTCATCAGAACGGTCACCGAGATAAACACCGGACGCACCAGGCGCGTGCCAAAACGCATCACAAACTTGCTGCCGACCACAGAACCAATAATCTGTCCGGCTGCCATCAACAAGCCAAGCTGATAATCCACCTGGCCCAGAACGATGAACAGGATCAGAGAAATCAGGTTACCGACCAGATTCAACGGCTTGGTCGCCATTGTGGCCTGCTTGAGGGTATAACCGAGCAGAGCAACAAAACCGAGCATCCACAGCGAGCCAGTCCCCGGGCCAAAAAAGCCGTTATAAAAGCCTATCAACAATCCGGCGACCAGCATAAATCTGCGCTTCGGCCATTTTGCCTCGCTGGCTTTCGTCGCCTTTAAGCGCCTGGAGAAGATAGAATAGAGGGTAATCGCCACCATTAACACCGGCAACAACACTTCCAGCGCCGCCTTATCGATCAGACTAACTGCCACCGCGCCGCAAAGAGCACCGATTGAAGTGCACAGCACACCCAGCATCATGCCCTGCAGCGGAAACTGGCGGCTGGCAATAAACATCAGCGAGGTGGTCAGTTCCCCAATCACCGCCTGTAAACGGTTGGTACCCAAAACCACCATGGGCGGTAAACCGGCCAGCAGCAGGCTCGGTACGGTGAGCAAACCACCACCGCCAGCGATGGCGTCCACCACACCGGCAATAATGGCCACAGCAAATAAAAAGGCGTATACCCACTCTCGGTGAGACAGCAGTTCATCGGCACTAAAAATAACGTCACTGTGCATGTTTTCCTCAACATCAATCGCAGACAGAGCGCTATTTGTATCACCGGGAACCATGTGGTTAAATTAATACATTCTTATTTAATCATTAGGGTTAAACTTAATGGTCAACTCCCAAGATATCGAGTTTTTCATTATCATCGCCGGTAGTCGCTCACTGGCCGCCGCCGCACGCAAACTCAACGTAACACCGCCGAGCGTATCGCAACGTTTGCAACACATCGAGCGCAAACTGGGGGTGAAACTGGTTGATCGCAGTGCGCGTTTTATTGCCCTTACACCGGAAGGTGAAACCCTGGCTCGCCGTGGGCAAAATCTGTTGCAAGATCTCGAGCACCTGATTCAGCAAGTCGCCGACAGCAAACGCACCATCTCCGGCGATATCCGCTTGGTGGCGTCTTTGGGGTTCGGTGAAAAGCACATCGGGCCATTGGCGGCCGAATTTCAGCGCCAGTACCCACTGACCCGGATTGAACTTAACCTGTCAGACAACCCTAAATGGTCGCAGCACAATAGCCCGGACATCATGTTTTACATCGGCCACCTGCAGGATTCTTCACTCAAGCGGATTGTATTGGCCAAAAACCGCCGTTTACTGCTCGCCGCACCTGACTACTTACAATCCGCTCCAGCGTTAACCACGCCGCAAGATCTGGAGCAGCACCGCTGCATTGCGCTGCGCGAAAATGATGAAGATGCCACCATGTGGCGTTTGGCTGACATCAGCAACGGACACATTACCAGCGTGCGCGTCAATGCTGTTCTGGCCAGTAATGTCAGTCAGGTGACGAAAGATTGGTGTATTAAGGGGGAAGGCATCATTCAACGTTCGGAATGGGATGTAAAACAAGAGCTCAGCGCAGGCACCCTGGTGAGAGTACTGCCGGAATACCAGCTAGCCGAAGCCGATATTGTCGCTCTGGTGGCGTCTGAACGTCTGCACCGCTCCGATAAAGTCAGTGCCTTTCTGGAGTTTGTGCAACACCACTTACCGGCCCGCCTAGCCCTTTAGACTTAATCTGGTTTGAGTCAATCTGGCGCAACACCAACAAACAGACCCTCCAGGTCTGCTTGTTGGTTGCGGATCTGAACATCATCCCAAGTCAGCTCCTTGAACTCAGTAGTACGCCACCACCCATGGTAATAAAAATCCCACCGATACATTTTGCCAGGTAATGCTGCAAGCGATGGCTTTTCAATCGCTGGTCGAATCGGCTGATGACCACAGCATAGCCAAGGTGCACGGCAGTGACTATCACGCAAATAGTCAGATACATAATGGTAAACTGCTCTGCCGGCGGATGAGCGACATCTAAAAACTGCGGCAGAAATGCCGACAGGAATATCAGCGTTTTGGGATTACTGGCTGACACCAGAAAGGCCTCAAAACCCAAAGAGCGGGCGGATTTCTTGGCCTGAGATCGCGGTGTCTGAGTTAAATCCAATGTCGACGCCCGGCTGGCACATAAACTCTTAATGCCAAGGTAAATCAGATAGGCACCACCGAGACATTTCATCACCAAAAACCAGGCAGGCAACTGGGCCAGAAGCCCGCCGATACCCACCGCCACCAAAGTAACAACGATCAACTGACAAGACAGATTGCCTAAAATAGTCACCAGCGCAGATCGCCATCCATACTGCATGCCATTTTTCAGTACCAGAATAACGTTCGGCCCCGGGGACAAGGTAATAAGCAGATAAGCGAGAGCAAAAGCCAACCAGAGTTCAATATCCATCAACACTCCTTTGTTTGATGACGGGAATATGCGAGACAATACTGCACCGTAACGATCTAAGCCAGCAAATAAGAATACAATCAGTGATCGTATTTCAGTGGCTCGAACACCATATCCTGGCCTTCAATTTTTAGTGTCATGTACAGTTTGAGCAAGCACCAAGTTCTCCACTTGGCCTGCATTTCTTGTCGAATCAATTCAAAATAAATTCCTACGAAATTTCAGTTATTGCTATAACTCACAATTGGAAAAAACATTGTCAGATTGAATGACTTAATCGCATCAGTTCTAGTATCTTGAAAACCCTTAAACGTTTCTATGTACGTTTATATAATACGTTCCATTCTGACCAAGCCGTCAATTTCATCAACCTTTTCGAACCCAAACTTACGGTAAAGACTTATTGCCGGATTTTCAGAAAACACATTGATCCGAAGTCGATTTAACTTTTTATATTTTAACTTTTCTAGTGCGTACTCTAAACACGAAAAACCTATTCCTAGATTTTGATACTGGGTATCGATTTGCAGATCACGGATATAAAGTGCAGTTTCATCACATGAGAATCGAATTATACCAACCCATTTATCATCATACTTAATTGAAAATTATCGAACTGGACCCAACTTTTTTCATATTTTTCTTGGTCCCAAGATAGGTTTCTAGCCAAATAATACGTGTGCATATTTAGTCGAGTTAACTCTGAAGATAATTCGATTTCTGTTGCTTCATGAAATTCTATTTCCACCTAAACTCCAATTCATATAAGTACATAACGCTTTCTATACGGCCTTTTATCATTCTATCATGCGGTCTTTCTTATCGTAGTTCAATTAACAATCAGCATCTTAGCTAGAGATAAGGGGGATTAGACTAGAAAATGGCGCAAAAATTTAGCAAGTATAACTTTCAGATTTCCTCCCCCCTTACAATATTGGCTACGCAACACTTGCACTATTTGTTAGTAAGCTGTTTCTAGCACCATTGGAACGTCGATCATTCCATCCCGATTGCGGATCCCGTCGATACGAATAAACCCAAAGCTCAAATATATTTTTTCAGCATTGACCGCTGAATTGACTGTAAACCTTCCTGAATTACCACTTATCATCGCTGCTGTTTTAACTCGTTCCCAGAGTTTACGCGATAAGCCTTGCCTCTGATAATTGTCGCTAACAAAAAGATGGTATAAATGCGATGAATCACGAATGCCCGCTACCCCAATAATTTCACTTTTTTCGTTAACAGCAACAAAATATTGGTAATTATCGGATAAATAGTTAGCCACATTAGCTTCTGACATTGAGTTAATCAGAATCTCCTGTGCAGATTTGTCACATGTAGGGCAGACATATTTTTTCGTCAAAGGAATAATTAAATCGCTGATGCCTTTTGCATCTCCTAGCGTCGCGTTTCTTATATTTACACTCATGACCTCTCCTACTTGCTTACGCCAACGAGACAACTTTACACCATTTTAATACTAAAATAATGTCACTATGACTATTTTAAAGCAATCAATTTACAACCCATCTCGTTAATTAATTCATAGTAACTCTCGCGTATACGGAAGCGCCCAAAGTTATGGGCTTTGGACATGTCTTCTAACAAACTTGGCGCAGACACGGAGTTCACTACTCAGCCAGTTTTTTTCCAGTTAAGCAAGAAAATGCCTTCTTCCGTTTCTATCCAAACCATTACAGCCTAACTATCGATATCTCTGTACTCTATACTTTGCTAAACTCCGCCCTTTGATGAGCAAGGCCCCTGAAATGATGACTGACGAAGAGAGAATCGAACTGCAACAAAACAACCCGCTGCACGGGTTAAAGCTAGAGACTATGTTGCAAGAGTTGGTGGATTTTTATGGCTGGGAGATTCTCGATACAGCCATGCGCTTTAATTGCTTTAATACCAAGCCTTCCATTGCAAGTAGCGTGAAGTATTTAAAGAAAACCGATTGGGCGCGAGAAAAGTTAGAAAACTTTTACCTGTATCGCTTTAAGCGCATGCCACGCGCGAGCGAAGAAGAATACAATTTACCACCGAGAGCGCGCACTTTCCCTCATGGTCTTGAACCTAAGGAGCCGATGCCGCTAACCGTTGAATCCATTCTCAACTCACAAGCTAAAGCAGCCTCTGAGTTTAAAAAACGCTCACCGCGCGGAC
Source organism: Vibrio sp. H11 (assembly GCF_004804295.1). Lineage (NCBI taxonomy): Bacteria > Pseudomonadati > Pseudomonadota > Gammaproteobacteria > Vibrionales > Vibrionaceae > Vibrio > Vibrio sp. H11. The sequence continues at coordinate 107,345 of NZ_SSHN01000014.1, forward strand.
GTTCACCACGTCGCTAGTCCCACTTGCTGTAAAGCAATAGAGCCCTGCTCAAAGATCCAGCAGGGCTCTATTGTTGTTTAAACGAACGGCCGCGAGTTACCCAACCGGTTAACCGCCGCTAAACAACGCGCGAAATTCAACGAATTTGTAGTTTACGTCTTCTACTGATTACGCGTTTTCTTGTTTTTACCCGTACCGGCTGGCTTTGCCCGTGGTTTCATGGGGGCAAAGTAGGCTTCACTTTGATCGTCTTCCACTTCAAAGCCCTTGACCTGCTCGCGTTCAAGCTGGAACTTGTTTTTCTTTTCTATCACCTTAAAGTGGTGGTAGTCATCGTAATCGATAAGAGACAGACCGAGGCCCACTTCACCCGCACGGCCACTGCGCCCGATTCGGTGCATATAGTCGGCAGGACTGCGCGGAAGATCGAAGTTAATCACCACGGGCAGTTTTTCAATATCAAGACCGCGCGCGGCGATATCGGTAGCGATCAGGACTTGAATTTCACCCGACTTAAAGCCCTCAAGCACACGAGTGCGAGCGCCCTGCCCTTTGTCACCATGGAAAACTTCCGCTGTGATGCCACGCTTTGACAGTTTTTGCGCTAAGTGGTTACAGGCATTCTTAGCGTTCACAAAGATTAAAGTCTGTCGCCATTGATGCTGTTTGATCAGGTGTGCGAGTACTGCCGTCTTCTCACCTTTATTGACACTAAACACGCGCTGCACCAAAGTGCTGGCTTCTGCACTCTGAAGCTGAACTTCAACAGGGTCGTTTAGTAAGTGCTGAGCCAAAGTGGTGACTTTATCAGGGAAGGTTGCCGAAAATAGCAGTGTCTGTTTCTTCTCGGGCAGTAAAGCAAGAATCTTATTGAGTTCTTCGGTAAATCCTAAGCTCAACATACGGTCAGCTTCATCGAGCACGAGCGTTTTGACCTGGTCGAGCTTAATCGCGTTACTCGAGACCAGATCAAGCAGCCGTCCAGGCGTAGCAACAATGATGTCACTACCTCCGCGCAGGGCCAGCATTTGAGGGTTCACGGATACACCACCAAAGACGGCAACCGTTTTGATTTTATCTCTTAGATGATATGAGTAGGATTTGACGCTATAAGCCACCTGCGATGCCAGCTCACGAGTCGGAACCAAAATCAGATGAGAAACGACGTTGCCACGACGCTCATTGGATTCACTTTGCTGCAGAACTTTCTGCAGAATGGGCAGTGAGAAAGCGGCGGTTTTACCTGAACCTGTATTGGCCCCGCCTATCATATCCCGGCCGTCAAGCACATGAGGAATGGCATAGGATTGGATCGGTGTTGGTTGGTTATATTCTAACGCTGCTAGTCGCTCGACTAAGGTTGGAATCAGACCAAGATCGGCAAATGTCGCTTGCTGTGTTTTGTCTGTCATTACAATGAGTGGCTCAGTACTGGGTAAAGGCCGTGTATCTTATGCTATTTAGCACCAGGGTGTTAGCGATAATGCGCCAAACAGAGATGGTTTGGCGCAGAACGATAGGGCTCAGGTATTTCCTTTACCTGTATTTATTCATGCCCCTCATGATCAAAAACCAATCATGATGGCAGTGACGACTGACCACTTTACTCTTTTAAATAAAACCACATGGTATCGCGGAAGAACTCAGGGAAGCTGTGGCTGGTCACACTCACTTACTCTTTGGACTGGTGACCCGTCTTATTTGCAAGCTTTTGCATCGCCTCGGCAAAGGTTGTAATCTCCCCTTTCGCTTTGACCTGCATTACTTTATACCCCAGCTTTTCCAACGCTTGGCGTTCTGCCACAACAGCTTTGTCATCTTGCTGACTACCTTGAGCAGGCTGATGAATGTAACATCCCTCTAGCTGACCATCTTCAACCAATTGGTGGTGTTTCAGTGCATCAATATCGAAATTCATAATAACTCTTTTCATTAAAAAATGTGGCGCCTCGGTGACAGTTTACATTCGCTTTAAAGGTTTAACCACACCGTCTCAACCTTCAATTTTCAGCGCCAAACACAATTTGAGCAAATCGCCCAATTCACCACTCGGCCAGCCTTTTTATCGAGCCATAAAATAACAAACTTCTTGGGGAATCTTCTTTCGTTTCATCACTGTCATTACTGAGGGACCCTGACGGGATAAATACCAATCGACTTTGTCGTACTCTTATAGTCTAGTTCTCATGCGACATACTCGCCTTACACTTCGATATTCATGGATTGAGAACGCTT
>NZ_SSHN01000015.1:0-107598 GCF_004804295.1 Vibrio sp. H11
CGTGCACCGGATTTACTGTGAACTAAGGCTGAATAAGCGTCGTCGTGGTAAGCGTCGGCTACCATCGAGAAATCCTGAGCCTTTGGCTGTTCCAGCTCAGGCAAACCATTGCTGGTCTACGGATTTTATGTGTGACAGCCTGCAATGCGGTAGGCGATTCCGTACGTTCAACTTGGTGGACGACTTTAATCGCGAGGCCCTCGCTATCGAAATTGACCTGAACCTGCCATCACAGCGCGTCGTCAGGGTACTGGAACGTGTGGTTGCCTGGCGGGGTTATCCCAATAAGCTACGTATGGACAACGGTCCGGAATTCATCTCAGTTACTCTGGCTAGTTGGGCAGAGGAGCATGGTATCGCTCTGGAATTCATTAAACCTGGAAAACCCACGCAGAATTCCTTTATTGAAAGATTCAACCGGACTTATCGAACGGAAATTCTCAACATGTATGTCTTCAAAACCTTGAACGAAGTCCGTGAGCTGACTGAGAACTGGATGACAGAATATAACGAAGAACGTCCCCATGATGCGCTCAAGGATCTGACACCATGGGAATACTTGATGAAACATGAACAGTCCGAAACCTCTAATTATGGATGTAACTAATGAAGGGAGCTTTACACAAGTAAATCAGTTAAAATTTGCTCTATTTCATGCCATTTTTCTGACATAGCCACCTCTGAGTTATAACGCCGCGTTCACCGGCTTGTCCGGTGCAACGCTTTGTTAGCCATTACCTACGCCTCGGCAACATTAGCGGATTGTTTACTCGCCAGTTATAACTTGGAAATTCGAGCATATACCACTCAATTGCAATTTGAGCAAAATTCCGAAATTCTTCATCATTCCACAAATCAACTATTAGGTTTCTGCTTAGTCTTCTTATTTGTTTAGAGCCTTGATACACCCAGCCTAAATAGGAGTCTAGTTTGGGCTGACTTATACCCTTGAAGTGTCCATGTGGTATTGACGGATGAAAATCAGGATCATATTGATGAAAGACCCAGTCATTTAACCCCTTCTTTCTTGAGAGAAACTGAAAGTAACCTTTCTTGTCCCTTCTCAAGCCAGGTTGGATTTCCCCTTCATCAGAGTTATTCGAGCCTGATTCAGATGAAGCGCCATTACCCTCATCATTTTCGAGAGGCCACTCCTCATCGTCATTCCATTCTTCGACAAGGAGAATTCTTTTCGCTTGTTCAAAGACTGGATCGCTCGGCTCGCACATACTTTTAAGTGCCAGCATTCTGTCAAGGTAATGAGTCCAACTGAGCTTATCAGCATGGAAGTAAAATCGGGATAGCTCAAAATAAAGCTCAGATGCTTCCCTTTCCAGATAAATCAACAGGAACCTCCTATTGGCTAACGCAAAGTTCATTTGCCGAGTGCTGGCGCGATATTTTGGGCACCAAAATTCGTGACAGTACGAGGTCAATTGGAACGTCTTGTTAAGCAGTACTTTTTTCCCAAATGGATTTAAAACTACTAGCGTATTGGTTTACCGTTATTTCATCTGTAGTTGGAAATATCAACTCCATGTTAGTAATTTTCTTATCAAATGCTGATTGAGTAAAATTCATAGATGACGTAAACGAAAATTTATTATCTATGACGACAAACCTGCTATGAACATGAGGGTTCCGCTTAATAGAAAAATTGTCACTCCTGCTGTTGTGATATCGAATAGTGCTTTCAATATGATCTTGCAATCCAATTCGTGTTATTAACTTAACTTTTTCAGTGTACGATAGAACATTTAATACACTTAGAAAGTCAGAGTCTATGTATGGCGCACAAACCAATATTTCTTTTCTTGTATTTCTTATACAGTTCATTAAAGGAGCAATCATTTTTTCTGCGTGAACAACTCCCAAATCCCTAAAATACTCAAATTGATCAATATTTTCATAACCACCTGTATTAGAGATTGATGCCTGAGAGATACCAATACCAGATCTATGGTTAAGCAAATTTTCATAAGGAATAGTTATTTTCCAGTTCTTTCCTGTTGACTCTACGGTCTCATTGCTAATTTCCTGCCAAAAAATCAGCTCATCAATAGGGTTATAAAGAGCAATGATTACAGGAAGGCAATGACCCAACCAGTATTTATGATGCCAATCACCAAACCTGAATATGAATCCAGAGTCACAACTTTCTGAAAAAAAGCTTTCACCTGATTTTATTTGAACAGCTACAAGCTGACCACTTGGAATTCCGCCATTACAAACTTCTACATGAGCATCAATCCCATGGTCTGCCTTTGGCTGATCTCTAAAAATCCACTTTAATTCCTTTTGGAATACCCTTCCTACTGAATAAACACCTTCATCAGCAAGTAAATCTTTATTACTCATAACTTTCTAAATACTCTGCTGCTTAACGCTCGCTTAAGCGGACAAAGATAGTTGGTTATAATGTGGAGCGAAGCGGAACCTAACCAACTGTTTTTGTTCCGTTTAAAGCGCTTGTTATATCACGATTTACAAATAGACTTATATTCACATTAGTAAAAACATTTGGGTCAATCATATTATTCATAAATCCTAATTTTATTTTTTCTCTTTCTTCTTTTGTAAATAAATCCTCAATATATGAAGGTTTAAATGCAATATTTTCTACATAATTGAGAATTATATTTGATAAGGAGACTTTAAGGTGACAATCATCTTGTTGAAACAACTCTTCCAAGGATAAAGAAAAATTTTTATTACATGAGAAGAAGCTAAACAATACGTGTGTTTTGCCGTTTTCAGGGAATATATTCAGGAACACATTTAAAGAATCAGATGGATTCTCAGATGCTTTATTTGACAATGAGTATACTTGTTCTTTTGTTAATATACGTTTTCCTTCAGAATCAAAATACGGGATAAAAGAAGAGCTACATGCAACAGGATATTCTTCGTCAAAACTATAATATTTATGTGTAAGACCAATGTAATTTTTATTTACCAACTTATCTTTTATAAAATCACTAATGCTCTTAAGTTCTACTGCATTCATTTTACTGTGCTTGCACTTCTGTCTGATAAAATCATTTTTTACACCATCGACAATCATATCTTTAATGTAATCAGGAACAATCAATGAGCCACTCAATATATCAGGTAATGTCATTGTTAAATGTGAAGGCGTTGGAGGCTCATGTAGCTTATCTCCAAGTAGAGCCTCATTTAATTTAACAGACTCCAAATTAGCATGAAGCTCTTTAGTTACTGATCGGTAAGCATATATGTATTTCTGTTCATCTGTTTCGGTGAAAGTTACATCTTCGATAGGCTGAAAGATTTTTTATCATGTACACCGCAAAAACCAGTAAAAGTACTAAATTTTTTTATGCCTTCAGGTTTAAAAATGGCTTCCATTTCCATCATGTCATCAGATGGTTGCATCCCCAAATGATATATTTTTCCTTTATCTGCAATAGCAGATAAAATTTTCCCTCGTTGAATCGAATGTGCATCAATAATTTTACCACCACAATCATTCTCAGACCAAATACAAGACTTGATACTGGCATTTTTACGATTCATACTTAAAGTTTTATTAAACTCGATCTGCTCTTTATTCATTAGAAACTCGATAACTATGATTAGTGATATAACGCCGTGCTAAACGGCACAAAATGCTTGGCTAAACTATGCGAGGAACGAGCACAGCCAAGCTTTTTGTGTCCGCCATTTAAGCACTTTGTTATGTGGCGATGTGCTTAAAACTTAAACCCTGTTGCTTTAATCGGAATGCTACCGATACCGCTCGTACTTATATGATTTTTCAAGTCTGAGTATACTTCAGCAGCAAAATTATAAAACTCTTGATGAAACTCATCGTCATCGGAACAGTTAGATGACTGAGCGAAGCACTTAGCCGCAGAAAACAACTTTGATATGGCAATTACCATTATCATTTGCTTTAGACCCACAGAACTTTCTCTAGTATCTGGCAGAGGGATAACAGCAAACTGGCCTTGTTTGTTCGTAGCGTGACTTGTTTCGTCTTTTATTTGTTGCAGAGTAGGATGCTTCATTTTGCACAAAAGTTTATAGTTGTGATAACAAAGCTTCCAAGCTTGTTCAAAGTCTTTGTCACTTGGGGGATTATTTTTTATTTCACCAAATAAATCTCTTTGTGCAGCCATCTTGGATAGCCTTTGAGGTTTCCATGGAACATCACCATTTTCATCGCCAAGAATTTCTTCGGCTAAATCATCTCTGCCGCTAATACAATTTACTACAAGAGCATTTTCATAAAGAGAAGACGCGACACACGCAGCTTGATAAGGATAACCCCAATTAATAAGCAACCAAACCCCTCTGAAATCACTCATTACTCTTTTTAGAAAAGCGGCAGCCAATTTAAGAGATTTACTACCAGTTTCTTTACCTTTTAAAAATGGTGCTTTAATTGCTAGATTCATACATTTTTCGGCAAGTTCATCCCAAGGCTTTAAAGCGTGGTGATTTTTATCAATTGCATGAACTTCTAGCTGAGCAAGGTAATTCCAATAATGATCTGGCCAATTGTCAGGTGTAATATCCATTTTCATTTTTTGAAGGTTCCTCAAACTACCCTAGGTCACATAACGCTAAGCTCAATAGCCGAGCACTGGCGCGTCATTTTTCTCTGCAAAATGCGTGACATTGCGAGGTCTATTGCAGCGCCTTGTTAGGCCATTACACTTGATTAAATGGGACTCTTTCATTCCATTGCTCCCTGAATTTATCACGCCATTCGAGCCCAATCGAATCAAACCACTCGATAGTGGCATTTACACTATCCTCTGTAATCTCAAAGTTCTCTATATGGTCTTTGATCATTTCGTCTGAAATGGTTAATTTATCGAGATACTCATCAAATGAGTTAGCCACTACAACAAGAGAATCTTCTTGGCGTAAACCTGTCCATTCAGGAAGCCCTTGCACGAATGCAACGACCTTACATCCTTCTCTCATATCAAGATAAAGCATGCTCGAGCCACCATCTCTTGCGATTGGGATAACTCCAGTTTCAGGGAATCCTTCTTGTTTTCTAGCCTGCCTCAATTCGAAAGGGTTGCACTCCCAATCATCATCTTTACTTGCCCTGTATAGACTAGAGAAGCATAGATATTCTGACTTTTCGTTCTCGAAATTGATTAAAATGTCGTATTCGAGATAGCCTCCATTACATGATTTCAGGAACTTCTTATAATCATTTGGAAGACTCGTCCCCAACTCATTTTCGATAGACATTATCTCAGCATCAGTAGCCTGCTGATTAGTATCTTCAATGAGTAAGTTTCTATATTTCATGGAACGATATCCGTGTTCTTTAGGGCCTAACGCCCGCCTATGGGGCAAATTGAGTGGGCTAAACTTGAGCAAAGCGAAAAGCCCGCGAAAATTTGTCCCAGCGAGTTTACGAGCAACATAAGGCGCTTGTTATGTGGGATATACATCATTGCTTAACTCGCCTTGAACTTCTTCTACTGCCTCTAACTTACCACCGCTACCATGATATGTTTCTGCGTGCAGATTGAAAATTTGGTTGCAATAGGTACATGAGAAATAGTTGTTTACGAAGTCACTCCAACCTTTGCCTGAAGCTATACGTTTAAATGGATCACCATAAGAACCTGCTCCAAGATATTTTAAAGTTCCATCTTCGATTTTAAGCCTAGCCAAAAGGATTGCTTCCGTAAGATCTCTTGGAACTTTAATAACCTTTTTTATACCCTGGCACTTATCGCAACTCATATCTTTCCTTGACCACATAACGCTAAGCTCAGTAGCCGAGCTCCGGCGCGTCATTTTGCTTCGCAAAATGCGTGACATTGCGAGGTCTATTGAAGCGCATTGTTAGGCAAAATCCGCGCGCATTCTAAGGTGGGCAATATATGCTAATGGTAATGCTTCCGCTCTTTTCCTCTCGGCGCGAATGCTATTTAAAGCTTGGTATGCTGTGGCAGCAAAGGAGAGCCCTGCTCCTGTATAGGCAGCTTTATTTCCAGTTTCAGCAGCTACCATAGCTAATCCCGACCCGAATAAAGGGGCTATAGAGCCAAACATAACCTTTGACCATGATGGCTTCATTGCATCAATGATTTCATCAGTGTCTTCTTTACAACGCCTAATAAAGTCATTAGTCGCATCTAATCGATCATCTGCATTTTCAAGGAGCGCAATATAGGCCGTTTCACTTTCGACCTTCTGTCGCAATCTAGGTAGAAGGTGTCCATGCTCCATTTTAAACTTAGCTAGTACATCCAAATCAATGGCCCCAGTAGGGGTCGGTAAGATATTGTTTATCACAACATCCTGTGCCTTTTGGTGATGATTAAATCTACCACCTCGTTGTCGAAAAAGGTTGTGACCAAGAAAGTTTGAGTACTTTCCTTCACTCGTAATAGGAGCAGCACTTACAGTGTTGAGAGCACCTAAGCATATAGCTAAGTAAGCCATAAACATATTGGCAACTCTGCTATCCACATTGAACCAAGTCCCATCCACTTGGTCGGCTAATCCCTCTTCTACTAAAAACTGTGGTAGTTCTCCCATTTTTTCTACATGAATACCCGTCACTGGCATCATTTTTTCCTGATGGATATGAGAGCCGAATTTTTCTGCATGCATTCGACCAGCGTAAGAAAATCTTCGTATTGGCGTATTTCTATACGCCCTAACCTTAGGCTCTAAATATCTAATAAAACTCTGTTCAAACTGAGGAATCTCATATAAGTATTGTGACGGAAATATTTGCACAGCTAAATCCCTTTCCAATAAAGCTCTCATGAACGGACTTAGTTGTTCTGGGTTATCAATATGATCCATAGGAACTATGGCGCTCAACTTGTCCCAATAAAGTAGAGTTTTTATTGTCCATTGACTTTCCGGAATCGAAATATAAGGAAAGTAAAGTGCATTATTTCTCATTGTTGATCCTTTTAGCCTAACAGTTCTTAGACAGACAATGTCTGTATTTTCTTGTCTATCTATATTTGATGTACTTTTCTCGCCACTTTCCTTTCACCATTAGGGCGCCAGTATGAGAGAAGTAGGATTTTACGCTTTTGGGATCACAAAATACCGACATTGTCTGTTTAATCTATCCACAGGCATCACTTACAATAACTGTACATTTAAACAGCATTGGTGTTTGTATGAAATCGCCCTTTTTGACGAGTCTACAAGAGTTCATGTTGGCGCGACATTACGCCCGTAAAACCATTCAAACGTATCGGTACTGGATAGTTCAGTACATCCGTTTTCATCGGAATCAGCACCCGAGTAAACTAACCAATGCCGATGTTGAGACATTTTTGACATTTCTCGTCTCCCAGCTACATGCTTCGGCTTCGACGCAAAATATTGCGTTAAACGCATTGGTTTTTCTTTATAAAGAGTATCTCCAACAACCCCTTGATATGGATTTGCGTTTCAGAAAGTCAAACAAACACAAGAAGTTACCCGTTGTTCTTACTCCACGAGAAGTGAAGCTATTATTCGATGCTATACCGTCTCAATCTTTGCTGCCTTATCAGTTGATGTATGGCTCTGGCTTCCGTTTGATGGAAACCGTTCGCTTGCGCGTTAAAGATATCGATTTTGATTATGGCGCGCTGCGAATTTGGCAAAGCAAAGGTGGAAAAAACCGCGTGGTTACTTTGGCAAAAGAGCTATATCCTGCTTTACATCAACAAATTCAAATTGTCCGTCAACTCCACCAGCTCGATCTACAAAATCCGCTTTATGAAGGTGTTAACTTACCCACTCGTTTGAAAGAGAAATGTCCCAACGCTGATAAATCATTGGGTTGGCAGTTTCTTTTCCCTGCTCGGTATCTTACTCAATATGGACTCAATGAAGGTTGGTATCGCCATCATATTCACGAGACCTCTCTTCAAAAAATGATCACGAGGTCTCAGTATAAACTTAAGTTAAACAAGTCAATTTCTTGTCATACTCTGCGCCATTCATTCGCAACTCATCTATTAGAAAGTGGAGCCGATATCCGCACAGTGCAGGAACAATTGGGCCACAGCGATGTGAGAACGACACAAATTTATACCCATGTCATTGATCGCGGAGCCGCAGGCGTGAAAAGCCCTTTATCTGCGTTGTTCTCTGAACCCTGAATTTCAGAAACGCTACCGCCATACCTTGTCGATAGCAAAGTCGATGAATGACAACAGAATGCATAAGTTTATATCAAATTACCGACCTCATTCCTACGGCAATATCAAAGAAAAGGCAGTCGGCGTGATAATTTACGTTGGAGAATACTGCTAACAGAGGCGAACGCCAAAGGAGAAGGCTTAGATGAACCTGGCACTTTGCGTTTATGTATTATCGTTACCAACATCCGCTTGAGGTGGTTCCGACTCGAGTATGCCTGGATTGAAAAACCTCATTGATTCAGTCCCTTAAGCGTTTCTTAAGTTTCGTTGCGTAGCTTTGCTTAAAAGTTTTCATTAGATATTCAACGAGTTTGTTATGGAATCCTTAAACCACTGGCTATTTCTGCTGATTAACCCTTCTCATCAACCCAGTCCTGCGCTGTTGCAAGTCGCAAAACTGTGTGCAGAACTGCCGGTTTTTCTCATCCCATTGTGCCTGGCGCTGCTCTGGATGCGCGATAAACACGCTAAAACGGTGGCATTTAACGCCGGGTTAACGACCGTATTGGCGCTGGCGATAAACTATGCCATTTCACTTGTCTGGTATCACAACCGCCCGTTTGTCGATCATTTAGGCATCAAGCTGATCAGTCATGCCAGTGATTCTTCATTTCCCAGTGATCACATCACTTTGTTCGCCAGTGTTGCTTTCTATCTGTCCTTCGAAAAATCCTTGCGCAAGTTAGGGCTGGTGCTTTTAGCCTTGTCGTTAAGCACCGGATGGGCGCGGGTTTTCGTCGGCGTGCACTATCCTTTCGATATCTTGGGTGGATACCTGATTAGCGCGCTGACTGCATTGCTATTCAAGCAGTATTTAGCCACTCAGTTTGCAGGGTTGGTGAACTTGATGATTGAGTTAAGTGAGCACATCGCTGGCTGGTTGGTCAGAATGAAGAAGTCTGCTTTGTAAGCTTACCGCGCAAATACTAACTGCCATTTTAAATTTATCGACACATCCCCCCACAGGCTTTTGTTGTTCCTGACGGCAAAAGCCTGCTCTTTCACCTGGTTTCAGAGTCTCTGCCCTTGATATCCAACCAGTTTAAGTTGCCAGACCCCGCGCAATATTGTTATGTTGTAACACTAAATCAGAATAACAACTTCGCATCGCTGCAACTCAAGCCCTGGACGTGAGCAAAAATCACTATGAATGAACAAGCAAACACTATCCCGACCAATATCATCACCGGATTTCTTGGGGTCGGAAAAACCACCACCATCAACGCCCTGCTGGCGAAAAAGCCGCAAGGTGAATCTTGGGCTGTGCTGGTCAATGAATTTGGTCAGGTAGGGATTGACCAGGAGATGATGCCAACCGAAGAGGGTTTGCATATTAAAGAGTTAGCCGGTGGCTGCATTTGTTGTTCACTTGGCGCCTCGCTGGGTCAGACTGTGCGAGCTTTAATCGAACACGCCAATCCTGATCGTCTGATCATTGAACCGACCGGTATCGGCCACCCGGAAGGTATCATCGACACACTGATGGGACCGGGGTTTAAAAACGTGCTGGATCTGCGCGCTACGGTTTGCCTGCTCGACCCGCGCTGTCTGGCGCAGGAGGAAGTCCTCAGCAATCCGATTTTCCACGATCAGCTTAACCTGGCCGATGTGGTTCTGATCAACAAGTGCGATTTGGCAGAAGAGCAGCAAATTGAATTGGCAGAAAGTAGCTTAGGGAATATGTTTCCGCCGAAACAGCATCTGGGCCGGACAATTCGCGGCAGGATTGAACCTGCTCTGCTCGATCTGGTGCGCAATGGTCAGCTCAAAGCGCAGTTCCCGGATGCTCATGCTCACAGTCATGATCATGAACACGAACATCATGACCATCACCACGAGCACGCCCACGAACATCGTCATGAGACTGTTCCTGAACCGGGTAAACCGGTGCGTAAAACCGGTCACGGCAGCGGTTTATACAGCTGCGGCTGGCTGTTCCACCGCGACGATTGCTTTGACTACTGGGCGCTGGAAGAGATATTAACCGGCCTGACCGATGTGCAACGTATCAAAGGGGTGATCCGCATCGGTAACGCCTGGGTCTTCTATAACCGGGTTAATGACGAGCACGACTTCGATAAAGTCGCCTATCGCCGCGACAGCCGTATCGAAATCATCACTACCCGGGAATTAGACTGGCAGCAGATCGAGCGCGCTATGTTGGCGTGCCAGATTAAAGGTTAAGCGCCACCCAGCGCGTCCTGAACGCGCTGGGCCTCTGAATTAGTGTCAAAAGTAATAATAAGATAACGACTGTTTACCTATCATTGACACAAATCCGCCACCAAGCGGCTAGGCTTCGCGACAGATATTTCTGAGTGAAACCTGTACCTGCCCATGCCTAGAAGACGTTCATCTCCACCGATCAAATCCCCTTGGTTACGCCGCATCACGCAACTTGTTTGCGCGCTGACGGTTGTGTTGCTTTTAGCCGCGATTTATACCGGAATTCAATTTAACAACCTGGTTAAAGATAAGTTTGAAGGTCAGATGTGGCAGTTGCCAAATGTAGTCTATGCCCGTCCGCTGATCCTGAGTCCCGATAGTCCGGTCAGCCAGCAAATCGTACTCAAAGAATTGGCCGAATTACACTATCGTCAAGTGGCCAATCCGGTCAGCAGCGGTGAATACAGTGTCTCGGGGCGAACTGTCCGTCTGATTCGCCGCCCGTTTGTTTTTCCAGATGGTGAACAACCCGCGGTGCAGGTCAAGATTCGCTTTGCCGGACAAGGGGTAGCTTCCATGAGCGATGAAGCCAGCGGTCATCCAATCGGCCTGCTGTCGCTTGAGCCGAGAATCCTTGGCATGCTGGACGACGATAACACGGAAAAACGTCTCTATATGGCAAAAGACGATATGCCCGAGACACTGGTCGCCGCACTGCTGGCCACCGAAGATCGTGATTTCTATCAGCATGATGGCATCTCACCTCTGGCTATCGCTCGCGCATTTATGGCGAATATCAGCGCCGGGCATAATGTGCAGGGCGGCAGTACCCTCACCCAGCAACTGGCCAAAAATCTGTTTCTGTCGCGTGAGCGCAGCCTGACCCGAAAAGTCAAAGAAGCTTATCTCGCGCTTATTATGGATTATCGTTACAGCAAAGATCAGTTGTTGGATGCGTATCTTAACCAGGTCTATCTGGGCCAGAACGGCAATGATTCCATTCATGGTTTTGCCCTCGCTGCACGCCATTATTTTGCCCTGCCCCTTTCTGAACTGCGCCTGGATCAGCAAGCTTTGTTAGTAGGGATGGTCAAAGGACCTTCATATTATAACCCGTGGCGCTATCCGGAGCGCGCCAAAGCGCGCCACAACCTGGTACTGAAAATGATGGTCGAAACCGGCTCACTCGAAACCGATGATTACCAGCGTGCCATCGACAAGCCACTCTCTCTGCGAGCACAGGGCAACGAAAATGCACTGCAACCGGCCTATTTTGATTATGTGAAACAATCACTGCAGGAACACGGCATCGACTATAACAGCGGGCGCGGTCTGCGTCTGTTTACAACCTTTGATCCTGATATCCAGCAGCATGCTGAGCAGTCGGTGTATAAGATCATGCCTCAACTGGAGAAAAAAACCGGCCAGTCGCTGGAAACCGCAATGATTATTGCCGACAAACACAGCGGTGCAGTCAGTGCGATGATTGGCAGCCGTAACCCGACCTACCACGGTTTTAACCGCGCCTTACACGCCGAACGTCAGATTGGATCGTTGATTAAACCGGCGGTGTATTTGACTGCGCTATCGCAGCCACAGGTTTACACTCTGGCTACTCCGTTATCAGACCGACCGATCAGTATTCGTAGCGAAAATGATGAGCTATGGTCACCACGCAATTATGACCGTCAATATCGTGGTCAGGTTGCCCTTTATCAGGCACTGGCCCACTCTTACAACGTTCCGACTGTGAACCTCGGCATGGCTCTCGGCCTGGGGCGGGTCACTCAGACCCTGAGCGCCCTGGGGATCGATTCGCAGCAGGTGCCACAACTGCCTTCGATGCTGCTTGGTGCTGTGACGCTGACACCGCTTGAAGTCACTCAGATGTATCAGACCCTAGGGAATCAGGGGAAACGACAGACGTTATATGCCTTAAGCGCGGTACTGGATGAGCATGGCAGTGTTCTGTATCGTTATCAGCCTGATGGTGAGCAAACGGTGGATGAGCGTGCCGCCTGGCTGACCGAATACGCCATGACACAGGTCGTCGAGCAAGGTACGGCGCGCTATCTGAAGACTATTGTCCCTTCGCGCACACAGCTGGCAGGAAAAACCGGCACCTCAGATCAGGGGCGTGACAGTTGGTATGCCGGCATTGATGACAGCCAGGTGGTCACCGTCTGGGTCGGGCGCGATGACAACCAAGCCGTGAATCTGACTGGTTCGAGTGGTCCGCTGCGAATTTACGCCGATTTCTTAAAACGCAACGGTTACCGTTCTTTGGACACGCCGCAACCCGATCAAATTGAATTTGCCGACTACCGCTCAGATGCAAATGGCTTCCTGCAGCGCAGCTGTCTTGGCCAGATAAACCTGCCAGTGTGGAACATCTCCGGCGAGTCGCAAGATGATTGCTTAACACCGCTGGAAGATGGCCTCAACGATCTAGGTAACGAAATCAACGAAGCCGGTCGCCAGATTGGCGGATTCCTGAGAAGTTTATTTAATTAATTTCTTAAGTCTTATAGAGCAGCGGGCGATCTAAGAAACTTAGCCGCCCGCTTTTTAAGGGTTAAAATAGAACGTTCAAACTGATAGACCCTGCTTAAACATGATTACCACCAGGCTTCAATTTGTACACCATAGTTAATCGTGTCATCACTTTTACCACTATTGAATGTGTTGCCGTTTTCGTTGTCTTTAAAATAGCTTGCGTAGAAGCGAATCTCTGGTCGAGCGAAGAAGTCCTCACCGGTAGACAGCGCGTGGGCGATGGTAAATTTAGTCCCGCCAGATTTTTCACTCACGCCTGAATCCCAGGTTTTCTCTTGATCAAAGTAGCCAACTTCTAACATTGTTTTGTTATAAGATGACCAGCTATAAGTCGGGCGGGCGACAAAAGAGAACATTTCTTCTTTATCCAGCCAATCACCATGGTCCTGAGCTTTACCATAAGTCAGAACATGATTGATAACGATACTGTCACTGAGCTTCAAATCACCAGTACTGATAAAACGGAAAGCCTTTGCATCGCTGACATCACCGCTCCAGTAATCATACCAACCACCACCTTGCGAAATGGCATTCTGTGCTAAACCACTCGTCATATATTGCATAACAAACTTGTTATACCCTAATGAAAAACTCTGACTTAACTCGGCGGTCACCATTAGACCATCGTCAAAATCTTCTGTCGCGGCTTCCTGTTCGTCAGTTGGATTGACGATTGCATAGTCAACACCGACTTCTGTCCATGCACCTTCCCAAGGACTAAATCCAGCGTAGCGTAAATCCATGTAGTAGGTATTAAGCTCGCCTGTTGTGTCATCAACATCACTATCCGCTCGTACCACAGCTGCTGATATCGCTCCCGAGGTTAACTTAATATTTTCAATACCGACACCGTAACCAGAAATGTTCCAGTATTTAGTATCGATAATATGCAGATCGTGACGCTGATAAAAACGCTTACCAGCCCAAATAACGGCCTCAGGGGATGCCGGTATATAACCTTTCGCCTGAATATTGAGCTGCTTAATGGCAAAGTTAGCGCTATCGTCTTTTGTCGACTCAGATTCAAGATTACCATCTGATGACATTTCAAACATACTTTCAAAATACATTGAATGTCCATCCTGATTGAATAACTCCTGACCCAGACCTATCTCAGAATAGGTATCGTATTCGTTACCCAGGCGACCCAGTTTAGTTTTGTTGAATTCATCGCCTCCTTCCGTGCCACCGCCATCAGCACTTGCTCCGAGCCCGGCGCGAACGTAACCATAAAAATCTACCGCCGAAACTTGTGTTGCCATCAATGATGCGAGTATTGCGACGATCAGCGTTGTCTTCTTCATTGTGAATTCCTTTTGTTTTAATAAATGGTTATTGGTGGAAAATATTGCCCGCGCAGATATTCGGGCAATACTCATCCCAGAGAAAATAATTTCTCTTATTCTTTTTATTAGGTTTACCAGCCTTAAATTTAGGGCTGGTATTATTACAGGTTTAACTTATTTACTATTGTCACAACTTGATATGGGTTTATTTTTATCTCCCCACATAAATTATTATTGTCTTGGTCAATCCATTCACCATCAGGACAATTAAACCAACGGACTTCATTACAAAAGTTCATAATAAACAAGTAACGATTGGCATCGTCTTGCCTTAAACTGATTGAAAGGCCATACGGAACGTTATCAACCAGCGGTTTAATATCAGACAACCTAACGAGTTGTTGATAAAACTGGCTATTGAAGCCATGTTCGGTTCTAGCGGCGATATAATAGCTGCACCCTTTACCATAGGTGTTTCGTGTAACCACCGGTTTACCTTCAAACATATCTGATCTGTAGCATGCCAGAGCTTGCGCGGTTTCCAGGTGAATGTGTTCCATCAAGTGCTTTGCTTCAAACTCACCCTCTAAAGGAAATTCAGCTGTTGATGTCATAGCAAATTCTACCCGCTCATGATCATACATAGAGTCAATCTCTTCAGCCCAGATCCCAAGCACCTCTCGTAACGGACTATTCTCACCGCCAGGAAAACCACCCAGGAAACAAAGATCGTTTTCATCAACAATGCCGCTCCAATAGGTGGCAACGAGAATGCCGCCATTTTCAACAAATGCTTTTAAACGTTCCGCTACCCCGGGTTTAACCAGATATAGCATTGGCGCGACCACAATTTTATAAGGGGTAAAGTCACTCAGTTGCTCAATGATGTCGCAATTAATTCCCTGTTCCCAGAATCCACGATAGTGATCACAAACGGTTTGTTCATAATGCATACCTTGGTTACGTGGCCCAGAAGCATCATCCAATGCCCAGCGATTTTCCCAGTCAAAAATAATGGCAACATCCGAATTGATTTGAGATCCCGCCACTGAATGTATCTGCTTGAGATACTCTCCTAGCGCTGTAACTTCTCGGCCTGTGCGCGTATCAGCGTGACCGACATGGTCGACGACCGCACCATGAAATTTTTCCACTGAACCACGGCTTTTTCGCCATTGAAAATATTGAACCGAGTCTGAACCATGAGCGATTGCCTGTAATGAAGACAGCAAATGCACACCATCTCGTTTTAACTTAGTAATCGGTTGCCAGTTAGTTTGACTTGGTGTCGATTCCATCAGCAGGAACGGCTGCTGTTTCAACGTGCGCATAAGATCGTGATACATCGCCGTATAACAGGCCAATGCCACTTCATCATGGTCCCGATGCCACAACGGATAACTATCCCAGGAGATAACATCGATAGCTTTAGCTAATTGCCAATAGTTATAGTCGTAGAAATATTCCATAAAGTTTGCAGTCGTCGGCAACTCAGGATTGATGGCCTTCAACGGGGTAATCTCGTGCTGACAGAAATTAACCACTCGATCAGTACAGAAACGCTTCCAATCCAGCTTTAATCCATGAACTGAATTCTCACCGATTGGCGACGGGGACTCAATTTGCTCCCAGTCACTATAGGTATGGCTCCAAAATGAGCTCCACCAACGCTTATTAAGGTTTTCTAAAGTATGATATTTATCCTGTAACCAAAGCCGAAATTCTTGCTGGCAATAGTGGCAGTGACAATCACCACCATACTCATTTGATACATGCCATCCGATAACTGCTGGGTGATGACTATATCGTTCAGCCAGTTTCGTATTAATGGCTGTGACTTTAGCGCGATAGTTCGGTGAACTGTAACAATGGTTATGTCGCTCTCCATGTAACTGTTTCACTCGTTGACTATTGACGCGTAGAACGTCCGGATAACGTTGTGATAACCAAGCCGGACGTGCACCACTCGGCGTTGCCAGGAAAACAGAAATATCGTGCTGCGCTAAGCTATCCAGTACCTGATCGAGCCATTCAAAGTGAAACTCACCTTCTGATGGCTCAAGTGCAGACCAACTGAATATGCCTACTGACATGACATTACATTTCGTTTGCTTCATTAACTCGATATCCTTTTCGAGGATATCTGGTCGGTCTAACCACTGTTCCGGGTTATAATCTGCTCCATGGAGCAGCCCTTTCATCTTGGGAATAACCAATTTCTTGCTTTTCATTACTTACCTTTAAATACGTTTAATGATGGCAAAGCATTACCTTCAAAGTTAAACAACGCTTGGTTCTCCCATGAATTACCAATATCCCAAGAGTCACCGCTATAATCCATTCCAGCCTTCGTTGACCAAGTTGCCCCATTGATAGGTAACCAGGCAGGTTCCCAGTAATAGATACCCAACCCTTTGTTCTCAGGTAAAGAATTAACTAGTTTCATCATGTCGGATAAATATTGAGCCTGACCTTCAACACTGACGTCATATCCGTCGATTGGCCCTGACTCAGAGTAACTGTTAGATAATCCGTCACCATTTTCGCTGGTAAACGGAAATGCAGTTTCAACGATAATCACGGGTTTATGATAGCGATTGATAACATCCGTCATATTGGCTTTAACTTTAGAAATAGGCCCGTGCCACCACGGATAATAAGACATGCCTATGACGTCAAACTCAACATTGCGCTTGGTAATTTCATCAAACCACCAACGAAATAAACCGTTATCTCCCGCTTCCGCCAGGTGTAGCATGACCTTAATCTCTTGGCCGGCGCTATTCTCACGTACGGCTCTAATTCCCGATGTTAGCAGCACTGAAAGTCGGTCGAATTCATGCCCATCCTGTCCCCAACTTTTTCCATCCGGCCAAAGCATTCCACCATTAAGTTCATTACCAACCTGAACCATATCCGGAATTACACCGGCGCTGATATGGGCCTGCATAACTTCCGACGTGTACTGATAAACTTTGCTACTCAGTTGTTCAAAATTAAGACTATCCCAGGATTTAGGCTTTTTTTGTTTTTTAGGATCAGACCAAAAATCGCTGTAATGAATATCCAGCAGGAAACTCATTCCTAAAGCTTTGGCTCTCTGGCCCAGTTCAATCGAACGCTGCAAAGTGTTATTACCACCTCCGTATTGGATGCCCTTTTCAGATTCAGGATTCACCCATACTCTGGCTCGAATTGAGTTGACTCCATGTTCCTTCAAGATTTTAAGTAAATCTTCCTGATGGCCGTTTTCGAAGTACTTTCCCCCCAGTAACTCAATTTCTGGTAACATCGAGATATCCATACCCTTAATAAAATCATCTCTCAGTTTAGGAGCGCTGATAGAAATATCTTCATTGATCAATCCTACCTTTGCAGTGTTTGACTTAATTTGGCTGGAAGACTGACAGCCAGCAATAGCCAGTACTGCACCAATTAATGCAATTATAAATTTAGTATCCATATCGTTCTCTCTGAAATTAGCCTTTCGTACTACCAGCGGTTAAACCTGACACGAAATATTTTTGTAGTGATAAATAAAGCAATGCAACGGGAATAGAAATAATTACAGCACCTGCAGCATAAGTGGTATAACTAGCTCCCATTTTTTCAACCACAAGGTTATATAACCCAATAGGAAGGGTGTAATTTTCTGGAGTTCTTAATATTGTCGTTGCAAGAATAAAATCTCCCAAAGGTCCCGTGAAAGAGAATAATGCTACTACTGCTATAATTGGCTTGGAAATTGGTAATATTATTTCAATAAAGATCCTTATATTACTTGCCCCATCCATCTTTGCTGATTCATCCAGATCAATAGGGATAGCATCCAGGTAGCCTTTCATTAAGTACGTATTCATAGGTATCATTCCGCCAACGTAAACTAAGACTAAAGCCAGATGGCTATTGATTAGCCCCAACATCTGAGCAAGTACAAAAATAGCAATCAAAGCGGAAAACTGTGGAATCATCTGAAGTAAAAGAAACAACATCAGACCATTTTTTCTACCTCTGAAGCGAAATCGAGAAAACGCATAGGAAGTGCAAGACACACTAAACAATGTCAACACCATGGTTAAGAAACTGATTTTCATGCTATTCCAAAACCAAGTTAAATAAGCAACTTTGTCATTAGCAAAAAGAGTTGCATAATGACTCCAGGTCGGTTTATCAGGAAAAATTGATTCACCCATAATACTGTTACCCGGATAAAAAGAAGCCCCAACCGTCCAGATAAGTGGATAAATTATAATAATAGAAACAATTAGAATCAGAGAATAACTTAGTGCCAATCGAATTCGATTACGACGTTTAATACTCATAAACTATCTTGCCTCTTCTTTGAATGAGTTCGTCATACGGAACTGCCACAGAGCTATCCCTACTACAAATATTGATAATAATAAAGTGATGGCAGAGGCAATACTGTATTGAGATGATGACATCGTCAGTTTATAAATCCACGACACCAAGATATCCGTTCCTCCTGCATTACCCCCGATTACCGCAGGACCACCATTATTAAAAAGATAAATAATATTAAAGTTGTTAAAATTGAATGTGTACTGAGTAATAAGAATAGGTGCAATTGAGTAGAAAACTAATGGTAATGTTATTGTCCTTAATTGCTGAATCTTACTTGCACCATCCATAGTGGCGGCTTCATATAAATCATCCGGTATCGCTTGTAGTACACCAGTCGTCATTGCAAATACAAATGGAAAACCTAACCACGTTTGAATCAAAATTAACGCAACTTTAGTCCAGAAAGGATCGGTTAACCAAGCTTTTGGCTCGATACCAAAAAAATCCAAAATGACATTATTAATGACGCCAAAGCTATCGTTGAACATACCGGTAAATATAAGAATGGTAACAAAGCCAGGCACTGCCCATGGCAAAATAAATATTGTTCTAACTAACGGTTTAAACTTAAGATCTTTCTGATTGACCAAAACCGCCAAAAGTACTCCCACGGCACACTGTAAGGTCGAGGCCAACAGCGTCCAGACTATCGTCCATTGCAAGACATCGAAAAATGTATTTCTCCAGAGATTTATCTGAAAAATATTAAAAAAATTCTTGAGACCGACCCAATCTACCAACTTTGCTGGCGGCGAGTTATATAAATTATAATTTGTAAATCCAATAGCAAAACCAAAAATGATCGGGAATACAACAACAAAAACAAGCAGTATAAATCCGGGACTTATCATCAAATACGGAAATCCTGCATTTATAACATTCCGGTATTGAATACGAATTGAATTAAGCGGTCGGCCTTCATCAATTCTTAAGCCATTTTTATACGCATCAAAGAAACTCAATCCGTAAAGTGTCAACCCAAATAACAACACTAATAGTGCGATAACACCTTTTGCTAATAGAAAGACAGAATTGTCCTCAGGTAAGTTTTCCCCTAGTGTGGTAATCCCCCACATTCCATGCAAAATAAATTCTCGGCTAACACCATAAAAGCTCATCAAAAGCACAAAGAACAGTAATCCCTTGGCAAACTGGCGGTTATAAAACTGCCCCATACCAGGTATCAAAGCGCAAAGCATGGCCATAAACCTCTGGGAACGGTAGAAGCCTACTCCAGGTTCTATGTGTCCACTCATATCAGACATCACTTACAACTCCTTACAAGAGACCATCATGTTAATGTCCCCCGCGAAAATAAAAACGGGGGAGACGACCAATACATAGTAATCTCAATCGATTATTGGCCCATCATTGCGTGGTTTGCCTCGATTTGCATATTGATACTAGCAACCGCCGCATCTAATGCACTTTTCGGATCTTGTTTATTAGTTGCAATGAGTTGTAATGCGCTATTAGCCGGCCCCCAAACCTCATTCATTTCAGGAATAGATGGCATAGAGGTTGAATAGATAGATTGCATAGCCACAGCTCGTGCACCAGGATCATTTTTAATCACAGGATCATCGATGAGAGCCTTTACAGCAGGAACCTCACCGGTCAATTCAAAACGGCGTTTGGCATTATTATAATTGTTGATGAATTCGATAAATTCTTGAGCCAGAGGTTTATTCTGAGAGAAAGTAGAAATGCTGTAGCTTTTCACTCCCATGAATGCGCCCATATGTTTACCTGAAGGCAGTTTGGGTAGTGGGGCTACACCATAATTAATGCCCGCTTCTTTATATGGCTGAAGTGACCATGGACCTGTCTGTACAATTGCAGCTTTACTTGAAGTAAACAACGAATCGATGGCATTTAGGCCATTATTTCCAACAATACCTGCCGGAAATACTTTTGACTGATAAAACTTCTGGATATATTTAGCACCTTCGATTGCCCCTGACTCGTTGAGCAATACTTTATTTGAGTTATAAGACCCATCTTCTTTCTTGGCGAAGACATCACCACCCATACCACTGAGGATCCCATAGGTATAATAAAGCTCATCCCATTTCGCCAATAGGCCATATTTACCTTCTGCCCGGAAACTCTTGGAAAGTTCGTATATTTCATCCAGTGTTTCAGGCAATTTATCAATCATATCTTTGTTGTAAACCATAAACAGTGTTTCCACTGATTTTGGTAAACCATACAGTACACCATTATAAGTTAACGCCTCTATCGAAGACTCACTGAATGTATCCACTACGTTTTCACTTTCAGTAATTGGCGCGAGCAAACCCTGTATCACGGCACCGCCAATCTGGTCATGTGGAATAAGTATTACGTCCGGACCAGTGCCAGCCGGTCCATCCATTCGGAGAGATTCGACTTGCCCACCGTAAGGCATTTCAACGACATTAATTTTGACATCATGTTCTTTTTCAAACGCTGCAACGGCTTCTTCATTACCAAAGGATTTTTGAATATCTTCCCAAACCAATAGCGATTGCTGTGCGAAGGTTAATGGTGAACAAAACAGGGCAACAGTGGCAGAAATAAGATTTATTTTTTTACTAAATTTTTTACTATCCATGAAAAATCACACCTTATTTTTTATTAGCAGAAATAAAATTTATGGTGCAAATATGCTGTATTGTGTTATTTTTTCCTACAAAGGTTATCTACAGATGTGATTTAAATCACTGTATGTAGTAAAGATTGTGATAACCCAAACATGTATAAATAAAATTTACTAAATAACAAAGAATCTGATCACAGCGATTACTAAAATTTTATCTGATAATAAGGAAAACAAAATGTCTTCTATTCTGCTATCTAACGTAGTTAAGCGCTTCGGTGACAATCAAACTATCCATGATGTCAATTTGTCTATTGAAGAAGGTGAATTTGTTGTGTTTGTCGGCCCATCAGGCTGTGGTAAGTCAACATTATTAAGAATGATCGCGGGCCTGGAAGATATCAGTGATGGTACCATTTCTATTGCGGGAAATATTGTCAATGACACGCCACCTTCTGAACGTGGTGTGGCGATGGTCTTCCAATCTTATGCTCTATATCCCCATATGACCGTAGCCGAAAATATGGGTTACTCGTTAAAAGTGAATAAGGTGCCAAAACCTGAGCGTCAGTCAAAGGTCAAGTTAGTCAGTAAAGCATTGCAACTGGAACATCTACTCGATAGAAAACCCGCCCAACTATCGGGAGGCCAACGTCAGCGCGTTGCCATTGGCCGCGCGATTGTCCGAGATCCTAAGGTGTTTCTGTTTGATGAACCTCTTTCTAACCTTGATGCTGAATTACGTGTCGACATGCGTCTGCATATAGCAAAATTGCATCAGGACTTACGCTCAACCATGGTTTACGTTACCCATGACCAAGTAGAGGCAATGACTCTCGCCGATAAAATCGTGGTATTGAGAGACGGAAAAGTAGAACAAGTTGGCTCACCAATGAACCTTTACCAACACCCAAAAAACAAATTCGTTGCGGGTTTTATTGGCTCTCCAAAAATGAACTTCATTGATTGCAAGGTCGAACATTGGGATGAATTAAGCTTAACCGTGAAACCTCATGTGGGGGATTCATTAACACTACCGATAAAAACTGAATCTTTGCAAATCGGTACAAGCTTAACCATCGGGATTCGCCCGGAACACCTTTCCACAGAGCTGAATATTGTTAAGTTAAACTTCCAATGCGAAGTCATTGAACGACTTGGTGGCATGACTTATGTCTTCGGTCAATGTGGTGGTATAGACGATTTCAAATACCTTCAGCATGGTGATACTCTAGTTAGACCGGGTGATATTATGCCTTTGTTTGCATCTCCATCAGCATTGCATCTGTTTGAAGCCAGCGGAGAAGCTATCAATTTTACTCAGGTTGATTCCTTACACTAGTTGGATATTCAAACCATTAAGTTTCGGCCAAAGAATGTTGCGAATCCTTTGGCCTAGTCAGTTTAGATACGATAAGAAGGCTATTATTTTGACAACTTTAAAGGACATAGCTGTAAGAGCGAATATTTCGACTTCGACGATATCACGCTTTTTAAATAATGACCCTACTCTCTCCGTTAGCGATAAGAAGAAGCAAGCGATTCTTGAAGCGGTTGATGCTCTTGGCTACAAGTCCCCACAACGAAGTAAGAAGAACTTTAATCAAACCAGTTCTGATGATACTCAAGATTGTGAGATTAATTGCGAATTGGTTTTAGTGAATTTTCTGACTCCCACTCAAGAGATAGATGACCCTTACTTCACTTCAATACGAGCCGGAATTCAAAACCGTTGCCTTGAAAAAGGCATCACCCTACGTAGTTTGCATATCCATCAGATAGAAGCCAATCATGTATTACTGCGAAATGCAGCAGCAGTTGTTGCTGTCGGACACTTCTCCAATGAAGAAGTTTCGTTATTATATCATACCAACAAAAATTTAATCTTCGTCGATTCAAATCCGCTCGGATTAAAAACAGATTCAGTGTTAATCGACCGTACGGCACTTGCACATGATGTCATGAGCTTTATTATCACCAGTCAATGTAAAAAGCCCGCATTTATTGGAAATAATGAAGAAAGACTCCATGCTTTTCGAGAAGTTACTCAAAGTTATGGCTTGTATATTGAAAGTCTGTGTAAAGTCAGTAAAGAGTATTGTATTGAATCTGGTTACCAGGCAATGAAAGAGATGCTACAACACAAGACATCACCAGATGTAGTGTATGCGGCCACCGACATGGTCGCAGTAGGAGTATATCGTGCCATTTATGAACATGGCCTTTCCATCCCTGAAGATATCCAGGTGATTGGTACCAATGATATCTCATCAGCCAGGCATATGAGCCCCAGCTTAACAACGATGCGGCT
Organism: Vibrio sp. H11; assembly: GCF_004804295.1. Lineage (NCBI taxonomy): Bacteria > Pseudomonadati > Pseudomonadota > Gammaproteobacteria > Vibrionales > Vibrionaceae > Vibrio > Vibrio sp. H11. The sequence goes on from NZ_SSHN01000015.1 coordinate 23,425, forward strand.
TTTTCCCTTTGAAATGGGCGAAGCCGCGATTGATATGTTTATAGAAACACTAGCAGGGCGCAGGCACAAAAAAACCGTTCTATTTAGTCATGAATTTATTTGGCGTGATAGTTTTACAAAAAAATAGATATTATCTTCGCCTTGGTTAATAGGACTAAAATCAAGGCACCCCATCCTTAACTTTATGATGCCGTGATAACATTTAATTAGGTAAATTTTAATAAAACCTGGATCAACTATCACAAACTAAACATTAATTCATTATTCATATCTTAATAATAATCCTAGTCAGGTTTATTTTTTACATTAGTTGCTAGGTTTTAAATGATATTAACCCAATATCAATTTTATAAATCACAAGGCAAAAATATGTTAAGAAAAGTAAAACACTCAGTATTGCTCTGCTGTTTAGCGTCTACCTCTTATGCAAACGCATTTACGAAAGGTGCGGATATCAGTTGGATAACCCAAATGGAAGACAGTGGTTACGAGTTTTACAACGACTGGGGCTATCGGCAAGATGTACTGTCGATACTACGAGATCATGGTATGAACGCCATACGTCTTCGCGTTTGGGTCAATCCAAGTGACGGATATTATAATTCGTTACAGGACGTGCTGGTAAAGGCTCAATGGGCCAAAGCTGCCGGTATGGATGTGATGATTGATTTCCACTACAGCGACACATGGGCAGATCCTGCAAACCAATGGAAACCCTCTGCGTGGAATAGTCTCAGCTTTGAAGAACTAATGGATAAAGTCTGGACTTACACCAGAGATTCCCTGATTACCCTCAAAGAGGCAGGAATCACTCCTAAATGGATTCAAATTGGTAACGAGACCAACAACGGAATGCTTTGGAATGATGGGTTAGCCTCTAGTAATATGCGTAACTTCACTTGGCTATTTAATAGTGGCAGAAATGCCGCCAAGGAAATATTCCCTAATGCAAAAGTCGTCGTACACTTAGCCAACTGTCACGACAATGGTAATTTCCGCTGGATTCTGGACGGACTACAGTCAAATGGTGCATGGTGGGATGTGATTGGTGCATCTTCATACCCCAAGAATGCCGCGGGGATTACCTGGCAACAAGCCAACAACCAATGTCTTAACAACTTAAATGACCTCGTTAGTCGATATGGAACAGAAGTCATGATCAGTGAAATTGGCGTGCCATGGGACGATCCAGAATCTAAAACAATAGTCGCTGACCTCATTCACAAGATCCGAAGTGTCAACCAAGGCAAAGGAAGCGGTATCTTTTATTGGGAGCCGCAAGCCTATAGCTGGCAAGGTTACACTTTAGGAGCCTGGAACCCTGAAACGAAACAACCAACCGAAGCCCTTGATGCTTTTCTGGAGTGAATTCTGCTCTTTGTGCACAGTAAGGGGACCAGTTCCCCCTTACTGTCAGTGTCCGACCAGCCTATAACTTCTTTACAAGCAGTCTTAGATTCGACTCATGCAATACTAATGTCACATCCGATAGATAACTTATGCGGCCATTACTAATTTATCCTTTCACATCGTAAAGTTAGGTGTGAAATAAGTGAGCATGCATGACGAAAGAATCACATCCTTTGGACAAGCGAATCATCAAGTTGATGCAGGAAAAGCGCGGCCTGCTTAAGAAAGAAGCCAAAGCGGTACTGAAACAAGAGGTGTACCGGCTTAACCCGGATGAAATCCAGAAAGTGAAACTGTACTCAGAACATTTTGGTTTGAACTCCCAGCAGCAACTGTTGAGTGAAATTCTCGATCTGCGCCGTGAAGCCTTAATATCACAACTGTCGATTTGAGATACAGCCCACCAAATACGTGCCGGTGCCAATTCAACATTTATGCTGATTCAACATTTTTGATGAATAATTGTCTCGTCCTAAACCACGACTACCACCGGGAATAATTACCGCCCGGCGAAAAAGGTCAGCAGATTTTCAAACGCCGTACGAAAATAGAGCTCGTAGCTGTTGCGTTCCACGTAGCCTAAGTGGGGCGTGGCAACGACATTAGGCAGTGATAATAAAGGCTCGTTTTGCGTTGAAGCAGGTTCGTGTGCAAACACATCCACCGCGGCCCGCTTCCCCGGACAGGCATTCAATTCCTGATACAGTGCGTTACTCTCCACCAGCTCGGCACGACTGGTGTTGACAAACAGCGAGTCCGGTTTCATCTGCCGCAGATCGTCTGCAGTCACGCAGCCTTTGGTGACCTCATTCAAACGCAGATGAAGTGAGAGAATATCGGCTTGCGAGAAAAATGCCGCTTTGGACTCTGCGGCCACAAAGCCATCTTCTGTGGCGCGCTGCCGGGACACTTCACTGCCCCACACCAACACTTGCATTTCAAACGCGTTTGCATAGCGGGCAATTCGCTGACCAATCTTGCCATAGCCCCAGATGCCGAGCGTAAGGCCATGCAGATTACGGCCAAGACCGAGTTGGTTGCTGTCCTGCCAGCGATCTTGCCACAGGTTGCTGCTGTAAGCGGGAATATAGCGTGATGCCGCCATGATCAACGCCCAGCACAACTCTGCCGGAGCGACAGGTGAACCGATTCCTTCCAAAACCTGAACCCCAAAGCGGGCGCATAGTTCGGGATCAATATGATTGCTGACCTTGCCGGTCTGACTAATCACCTGCAACTTAGGCAGTGCGTTTAATAAGGAGGCGGTAATTTGTGTTCGTTCGCGAATCAGCACCAGAGCATCCATATCCGCCAGTTTGTGAACTAAGACACTCTCGGGTAGTGTTCGCGTGATTACGGTCACATTGTGTCCGGCCAGTAAGCCGAAACAGTCGAGTGATTGCACGACGTCCTGATAATCATCCAAAATCGCTATATTCAACAGTTTCATCCTTATACTGAAAACATCATTGCCGATGAATAAGCACGGTGCTTATTCAATAGCTCCGCCAATAACATAGCATCTGGATTCGGATAAAAATCTGGTTGTGGAGCAATTATGATGACTGGGTTTGAAAAAACTCGTCGCGCTCGTCACGGCATTCGTACGATCCCATTTCAAACTCACGACAAATCCAGGGGCGGTTCTCATAGATGGTGCACATGAAGGTTTCTCGGTCGATGGCCGCGCACCAACCATCATCCAGGCGTTTCATCGTTTCACCACCCCACTTATCACGGCTGATGAATTCATCAGGCACACCGGTATCGGTAAGGATCATGACTTCCAGACGGCAGCAGCAGGCCTTACAGTTAGAGCACAAAACAGGCGGGTTGGTATCGGTTTTAACGGGAATATTCATAGCACAGGCCTTGGTTCAATTGGCCATCATACCTGTTATCACCTGTGCTGTAACCCGAGATCGCGGGTTATTTCACGACCGTCATTCTATGTCAGCGACCATACAAGAAATTGTCAGATGCGTGCAGGTTGAGAACTGGCGATGCAACGTTTTGAATAATTTTAAATTTACACTAACATAACGACTTGTTCTCACTCACTCGCCACCATAATCAAATAAATAGGATCGTTATGCGCTTAACAAGGATTTTAATCGCCTCAGCTCTGCTGTCTTTCAACACGTTTGCCGCACCGGCACCGGATCAACTTTTTTCAACCATCAATCAACGCCTGAGCTACATGGAAGACGTTGCATTATACAAAGCGAATCACCACAGGCCGATTGAAGATATTGAGCGCGAAGCGGTCGTGATCGACAAAGCGAGTGATTCCGCCCAGCAGCAAGGGCTTAACAAGCAAAGCATTGTGGGATTTTTTCAAGCTCAGATTTCAGCAGCAAAGGCAATTCAATATCGCTACCGCGCTGATTTGCTCAGCCAGAACACCACGGCTCAACCACGTGATTTAAATCAGGTCATCCGTCCGGAACTTCTCAAACTGGGTAAACAGATTAACAGCGAAATCGCGCATTTTCTGCTGCAAGGCGGGACATTCAGCGCCGATGAACTTCCCCGCTTCAAACAGGCACTCACCGCCCGCTATCTGAGTGACAGTGATAAAGAAATGCTGTTTGCCGCTTTGGCTGAGATCAAACTGCAATAGAACTGCGCCGCGCAAAATGAATATTGAAAAATGGGCACCGTCAGTGCCCGTTTATCTGTTGATGAATCAACATCCCCGTTAAATTACCACAGACGCACACCAAAATATTTCGCCACCAGCCAGAGCATAGGCCACCTTTGATTGATAGCAACACGACTGCAGTAGCAACTGCCATGAATAACGCTGTCCATGAACTCACTTCTCTGCGTGTTTGTTCAATAGTTAATGATAAAAACCATATATCAGTCAGCAGGTTAAACAAAAATCATAAATACGCGCAAACCACCGACAAGCCATGATTCACCCGCTGCTCCTTTTCCCCTACAGGAGCCGTATAGTGTAGTGCCACACGTGCCTGCTCAGTACCTGCCAGTTTTGCTATCACCCAGGCAGCCAGATACTCAGAGGCCAGACATCCACCGGCCGTCGCGATATTGCCACGGGCATAAAATGCTTGTTCCAGCACAGTCACACCCGATTCCATCACCCAGGGTTTGGTGGTCAGATCGGTACAGGCCGGAATATCATTGAGAAGACCCAGTACCGACATCAACAAAGTGCCGGAACACTGGCCGCCGATCAGTTGAGTCTCCGGACTAAGCTTAAGACGCGACAATACCTGTTCATCATGCGCAATATCCCGGGTATAGATACCACTGCCAAACAACACCACGTCCGCCTGATTGGCAAACTCCAGCGGCTGCTGCGCTTCAATCGTCACTCCGTTCATTGATGTCACTCGTTCACTTGGACTGCAGATCTGCACATTCCAGCCGTGGGGCTTCATCCGGTTAAGAATGCCGGCGGCAATAAAGGAGTCCAGTTCATTAAAACCATCAAACGTGAGTACTGCGATATTCATATTGGCTTCCTTTATATTCTCTGCAGGTAACAATCCGGCTTCTGACGAGCTTTAACACGGCTCCTCGGCTGAAGTGACTTTTTGATGTATTCAAAATAAGCAACTTATCTTGTATTAACAAGCATTAATCCTCGATACACCCGGCGCGTTTATCATTCGCTTTGGGTTACTTATCTCCCGTTTCATCGCAGGTTAAAAAGACCACTGAGTATATTTAAATCTGGGTCCGAGTTGTTGCTGCAGGTTACCTGCTCAACGCCGGCTGGATACTCCTGTGCGGCTTGTTCACGATACAAGCGAGCTTCGCGGCGGAAAAGAAAAACGGCGCCCCGAGGGACGCCGTTTCATCTTGGCCGGCAGTAAAAGACGAGATCACAGAGAATTTTCGATAGCACTGCAGCTGGTCACACTTACTGCCGCCCTGAGATGAAAAGGGCACACGTGAATGTCGCGATTAACATTCGATCACGTTAACCGCCAGGCCGCCACGTGATGTCTCTTTATATTTGTCCTGCATGTCCATACCGGTATCACGCATGGTTTTGATCACCTTATCCAGAGAAACAAAGTGCTCGCCATCACCACGTAATGCCATTTGGGCTGCGTTGATTGCTTTCATTGCTGCAATCGCATTACGCTCGATACACGGTACCTGAACCAGGCCACCAACCGGGTCGCACGTCAGACCCAGGTTGTGCTCCAGACCAATTTCCGCCGCATTCTCGATTTGGCCCGGCGTTCCGCCCAGTACCGCACACAAACCTGCCGCGGCCATCGCACACGCAGACCCCACCTCACCCTGACAGCCCACTTCCGCACCAGAAATCGACGCGTTTTTCTTACACAAGATGCCAATCGCTGCCGAAGCGAGCAGGAAGTCAACGATGTTGTCATCCGTAACCTCAGGCGTGAATTCGGTATAGTACATCAGCACCGCCGGAATGATCCCCGCCGCGCCGTTGGTCGGCGCAGTCACCATACGCCCGCCCGCGGCATTCTCTTCGTTCACCGCCAATGCATACAAGTTGACCCAGTCCATCGCGTTCAGCGTAGAACTGATCACATTCGGCTTGGTGCAGTACACCAGAGACTCATGCAGTTTTTTGGCGCGGCGTTTAACGTTCAAACCGCCCGGCAGAATACCTTCGGCCTTAAGGCCATTGGCAATACAGGTTTCCATTGCACGCCAGATACCAATCAGTTTTTCACGGATTTCGCTTTCCGGGCGCCAGCTTTTTTCATTTTCCATCATCAGCTGCGCAATGTTCATATTATGACGTTTGCACAGTTGCAGCAGCTCTTCACCATTACCGAAATCGTACGGTGCCGATACTTCTGCCGGATGTTCGTTAGTGGCCTGAGCTTCTTTCTCATCCAGAATGAAGCCACCACCAACCGAAAAGTAGGTATTACGGTAAAGTGTCTTACCATCATCCGCCAACGCGATAATTTCCATCGCATTGGGATGATAAGCATGGGTATCATTCAAGAACTGCATATCGTCTTTCCAGTTAAATGGAATCGACTTCTGGCGTTTTACCCACAGGTTGCCGCCTTCTTTAAGCTCTTTGGTGACCAGAGGGATAATTGAGGTGTCGACCGTATCCGGCAGTTCACCCATCAACCCGACCAAAATAGCGGAATCTGTACCGTGTCCAACCCCGGTCGCACTGAGCGAACCTAAAAGTTTTACTACGATACGACCGGTCTGTTCCAAGTAGCTGCTCTCGTCGAGTTCGTCGACAAAACGCTTGGCCGCAACCATTGGACCAACCGTGTGGGAGCTCGAAGGCCCCACACCAATTTTAAACAGATCAAATACACTGATTGACATTGCCCCAACTCCTGTCAGTGGCTAAGAATAATTGTGCGATCACCAGACAAGAACACACGACGTTCAACATGATGCTTAAGCGCGTTAAACAGCGTGATACGTTCGACGTCCTGACCTTTTGCGATCAAATCTTCCGGATAATGAGCGTGCCCCACTTCCTGAATGCCCTGTGCGATAATCGGACCTTCGTCCAGGTCATTGTTGACATAATGAGCGGTCGCACCGACCATCTTCACGCCTTTTTCCCAGGCTTGATGGTAAGGTCGTGCCCCTTTAAAACCAGGCAGCAATGAGTGGTGGATGTTGATCGCTTTGCCGTCCAACTGCTCACACAACCAAGGCGACAGTACCTGCATGTAGCGCGCCAGGACCACCAGTTCGATATCATATTCGTCAAGCAGGCGAACAATTTCAGCCTCTTGCTGTGGTTTGGTTTCTGCGCTAACCGGAAGATGGTAGTAAGGGATGTTGTGCCATTTCGCTAACTCTTCCAAATCTGGGTGGTTAGAAATGATCAGTGGCACTTCCACTTTGAGCTGGCCGGTACGGTAGCGATACAATAGATCGTTCAGGCAGTGATCGTATTTCGACACCATGATAGCCATACGGGTACGATGACCCGGAGCCGTCAAATTCCATTCCATAGAGAAGTCTGCCGCACGAGCGCCAAACGCTTCATCAAATGCCTCGGGTGCAAACGCATCCAGTTCGGCCGGCAAAAATTCGATACGGATAAAGAACTGGCCAGAAGCTCGGTCATCAAATGACTGAATTTCTTCAATATAATGCCCTGCTTCAGCAAGGTAACGTGTTACTACGTCGACCGTTCCGACAACACTTGGACAGCGGGCAGTAAAAATCCACGGTTGAGTCATATTCGTCATAGATCCCTCTACTCAAATAAGACCGGCACATAAAGTGCCGGTGAGATTAGATGTTGTGGTAAGTATTATTTTTCAATCGCTAAGCCGTATTCCAGGCTCGCATCCTGAAGCCACAACCACAGGTAATCAGCGAAGCTGCGGCGAATCACTAACTCGAAACGCTCATCTTCGATGCGGCGGATGATTGCGCCGCTTTTTGCGAACACACTCGATACCACTTTACCTGCCGGGAACTCGCTTAGGTGGAAATCGATTGGACACGATTTCTTCAGCACGTCGACCGCAAATGGGCCAGACAGTTCCAGAATGGTTGAGCCGCCACTGCCGTTGACCAGCGAGTAGTGTCCTGGCAAACGCTCACGGAAAGCCGCTTCGACATCAAATGCTGCCAGACCAGGAACGGTGATCAGCCACTCATCAGGAGATAACCAGCGCGCTGCGTAGTCACCTTTTGAGGTTGAAGTCAGCGGTTTCAGTGGCAGCGGGAAGCCCAGAATGGACTCCACTGCACTGGTTTGCTCTTCATTAGATGCATCACACCGCAGTGTCAGGTGACCCATCAGTTTCAGCTCTTTCAGGACCACGCCTTTGCCTTTCGCCGGCATGCTGGCCAGTTTATCCAGCTCAGCGTGGTGCAGTGGCGATTCACCCAGGATTTCGCCACCAGGGAGCTGGTTCATCAGGTCAACGCCACCTTGAACGTTTGCTTTATCAATCACAACAGAATCAGACATGTTGGCGCTCTCCTTTTGGATCCAAGAAAATAGGGCTACAGATTTCAGCTTCGATAACAGAGCCATCAACCTGCGGGTAGAATACTTTCTCACCCATGCGGTTCAGGCCACCTTTCACAAAGCCCATCGCAATACTGCGGTTCAGGTTCGCACTCCAGTAACTTGAAGTGATATGACCTACCATTGGCATCGGAATTGGTGCATTCGGGTCAAAGACGCCTTGTGAACCTTCCGGCAGTACCACGTTTGGATCAATCGTTTTCAGACCAACCAGCTGTTTACGGTCATCACGTACACAGTCTTCACGCGCCATACCACGCTTACCGATGTAGCTGAATGGTTTGCTGTTCGCCACACACCAGCTCATGCCAAGGTCGTGTGGATGAACACTGCCGTCTGTATCCTGACCTGCGATAATGAAGCCTTTTTCTGCACGCAGAATGTGCATGGTTTCAGTACCGTACGGCGTGATGTTGTACTTCTTGCCGTGTTCAATCAGTTTCTTCCAAACGTGCATGCCGTAGTTAGCCTGAACGTTGATCTCGAATGACAGTTCGCCGGTGAACGAGATACGGAAGATACGAGCCGGAATACCCGCGACTGTCGCTTGCTGCCAGTCCATGAACGCAAAGCTATCTTTACTCAGGTCTGCGTCAGTCAGCTCTTCCAGTAGTTTACGGCTGTTCGGGCCGGAAATCGTTGCTGTCGCCCAGTGATCAGTCACAGAAGTGAAGTACACTTCCATATCCGGCCATTCTGTTTGATGGTAAAGCTCAAGCCATTCCAGAACGCGTGCTGCGCCGCCAGTAGTGGTCGTCATCAGGAAGTGGTTTTCGCCCAGGCAGGACGTTACACCATCGTCGAATACCATACCGTCTTCACCACACATCAGGCCGTAACGACACTTACCGACGGGCAGTTTCGCCCAGGCGTTGGTGTACACGCGCCCCAGGAACTCACGGGCATCTTTACCCTGGATATCAATTTTACCCAGCGTTGATGCATCCAGAATGCCCACTGACTCACGGACTGCCAGACATTCGCGGTCCAGAGACTGTTGCATGGTTTCATTACCTTTCGGGTAGTACCATGGTCGTTTCCAAAGACCGACATCTTCAAATTTCGCGCCGTTCTCCAGGTGCCACTGATGCATTGCAGTGTAGCGTTTAGGATCAAACAGCTCTTTACAGTTACGGCCGGCAATCGCACCAAACGTCACAGGTGTGTAGTTTGGACGGAATACGGTAGTCCCTGTTTCAGGGATGGTCTTGTTCAGTGCTTTCGCAGTGATTGCCATACCGTTGATGTTACCCAGTTTGCCCTGGTCAGTACCAAAGCCCATAGCGGTGTAACGTTTTACGTGTTCGATTGACTCGAAACCTTCACGACACGCCAGCTCGATACCGGCGGCAGTGACATCGTTCTGGAAATCTACAAACTGTTTGGGTGCTTTAGACGTTTTCTTATCGTGCGGGATATGGAAAAGCGCCATCGGTTTTGCTGGAGTTTCAGTGTTCAGTGCTGGCATAGCAACGTCAACCGCGCTTAAACCAACTTCCTGAATCGCTTTGATACCAGCTTCGATACCTTGCTGCATTGCCGCTTCAGTGGTGAACTTACCAGTAATAGCACCGGCAATCAGTTGCTTCTGCTTAGTTGCACCCGGTACAAAACCAATCACTTCATCATCCCAAACCGGACGGCTGCCAGTGTGACAAGACAGGTGCACAACCGGGCTGAAACCGCCAGAGGTTGCAATGGTATCGGCAGACAGGATTTCACCTTTACCACGCAAAGCATTACCGTTGGCGTCGATTGGAGCCACGCGAACACCGGTCACACGTTTGCTACCTTGTGCTTCAACCACTGCAGACCCTTTGATGACACGAATGCCAGCCTGAGTTGCTTTGTGAATCAGAACGCTGTCAGCCTGAGCACGGGTATCAACCACAGCCACAACCTGACGGCCGGCTTCATGCCAGTCCAGTGCAGTCTGGTAACCGCTGTCGTTAGTGGTCATGACGACCAGTTTTTCGCCTGGTACAACCGAGTAACGGTTGATGTAGGTTGAAATCGCACCACACAGCATGCTGCCTGGCAGGTCATTGTTACCGAACACCAGTGGTCGCTCGTGCGCACCCGTTGCCAGTACAACCCATTTCGCACGGACACGGTGCATGCGCTGACGGACAGTATTCACCGGAGCCAGATCAGCCAGGTGATCAGTACAACGTTCATGAATGGTCAGGAAGTTATGATCATGGTAGCCGTTCACTGTGGAACGAGGCAGTAGCATCACTTCCGGACAAGATTTCAGCTCAGAGACCACGTCGTTTACCCACTCGGTCGCAGGACGATCGTTGATTTTCTCTTTTGAGCTCAGCAGTGAACCACCCATTTCAGATTGTTCATCAGCCAGAATGACACGTGCGCCGCTGCGTGCTGCAGCCAGAGCTGCCATCAGGCCTGCAGGGCCGGCACCGACAACCAGAACATCACAGTGCTGGTTCACGTTTTCGTAGCGATCCGGATCGTTTTCCAGTGGAGAACGGCCAAGACCTGCAGCGCGACGAATGAATTTTTCGTAGGTTTCCCACATAGACTTCGGATACATGAACGTCTTGTAGTAGAAACCAGGAGGCATCATGCTGCCACCGACTTTACCAATGATACCCATCGCGTCGGTTTCAACATTTGGCCAGCCGTTAGTCGACTGACCGACGAGTCCGTTAAACAGCTCTTGCTGTGTACCACGAACGTTTGGAACCTGAGTCGCTTCAGTGGCGCCAATTTGGAAAATTGCATTTGGCTCTTCTGCGCCCGCCGCGACAATCCCGCGTGGACGGCTGTATTTAAAACTGCGGCCAACAACATCAACACCATTCGCCAGTAGTGCCGATGCCAGCGTATCGCCTTTAAAACCACGATAAGACTTTCCGTTGAACTGGAAAGTAACAGGTTGTGTGCGATCAATACGGCTTTCCGCTGCAATACGATTTACCTGTGTCATCCTAACACTCCTTTACTCCGCAACCACTGATGGTTGCTCTCCAATTTTGTAGACTTCTTTGATTTCGTAAGTCTGTGTATCGCGGGTTACGTTGAAGAACTTGCGACAGCCTGCTGAATGCACCCACATTTCGTGGTGCAGACCACGCGGGTTTTTACGGAAGAACAGGTACTGACCCCACTCTTCGTCTGTGCATGAATCCGGGTCCAGAGGACGCTGAATGTGCGCCTGGCCCTTAGCATGGAACTCTTCTTCTTCACGATACTCACCGCAGTGAGGACAATAGATCAGCAACATAATACGTCTCCTGTTAGTGCGCTACGCCTGCGGCACCGTGTTCATCGATCAGTGCGCCATTGTTGAAACGGAACATTGAAAATGGCGCCGCCAATTCATGCATTTCACCTTTCGCCAGGCTCGCAGCAAATACGTTGCCCGATCCCGGGGTCGCTTTAAAGCCACCAGTACCCCAACCACAGTTGAAGAACAGGTTCTCGACCGGAGTCTTAGTCATGATTGGACATGCATCCGCTGTTGTATCAACGATACCGCCCCACTGACGGTTCATGCGAACTCGTGAGAAAATTGGGAACATTTCAACAATTGCCTGCACGGTGTGCTCAATGGTTGAATAAGAACCACGCTGACCGTAACCGTTGTAGCCATCGATACCTGCACCGATAACCAGGTCGCCTTTGTCCGACTGGCTCACGTAGCCGTGAACGTGGTTAGACATGACAACAGTGTCGATAATTGGTTTGATTGGCTCAGAAACCAGTGCCTGTAGCGGGTGAGATTCCAGCGGCATATCGAAACCGGCCATTTTCGCCAGTACGCCAGAGTTACCTGCCACCACACAACCTACGCGGTCGGCCATGATGTTGCCGTAACGGTTGGTTTTCACACCAACAATCGCACCATCTTCGATGATCATGTCAACCACTTCGGTTTGCTGAATCAGGTCAACACCCATGCTGTCTGCGCCGCGGGCAAAGCCCCATGCAACCGCATCGTGACGTGCCACACCTGCGTTAGGCTGCCATGAAGCGCCCATCACCGGGTAACGTGCGTTTTCAGAACAATCCATGTGAGGAACAATTTCTTTCACCTGTTTTGCGTCCAGCACTTCACCTTTAATACCGTTCAGACGGTTAGCAGCAACACGACGTTCGATATCACGCATATCTTGCAGTGTGTGGCCCACGTTCAGACAGCCACGCTTAGAGAACATCACGTTGTAGTTCAGATCCTGTGACAGGCCGTCCCACAGTTTCAGTGAGTGTTCAAACAGGAATGCGGCTTCGTCCCACAGGTAGTTTGAACGCACGATAGTTGTGTTACGTGCTGTGTTACCCCCACCCAGGTAACCTTTTTCAATCACGGCTACGTTAGTAATGCCGTGCTCTTTGGCCAGGTAGTAGGCTGTTGCCAGACCGTGACCGCCGCCACCAACGATGATGACGTCATATTTCTTTTTCGGAGTCGGATTACGCCACACGCTCTGCCAGTTTTCGTGGTGAGATAGCGAGTGCTTAAAGAGACCAAAGCCGGAATAATGCTGCATTGTTTTGTTCCTTCATTTCAGCCAAAATCCAAATGTCATCACTGACATTTACTGGTATGCCGGGAAATCACGACATAGCGCTTGGACGTTGTTGCGTACTTGTTCAATCACAAGTGCCAGCGCTTGCGGTTCGTTGAGCACATCCAGGATGTCTGCAATCCAACCAGCCAGAGCTTCACACTCAGTGACACCGAATTTACGAGTCGTCACCACTGGCGTACCGATACGCAGACCAGAGGTGACGAATGGAGACTGAGGGTCACCAGGAACCGCGTTTTTGTTCACAGTGATCCCCGCCTGGCCCAGTGCTGCATCAGCAGCTTTACCTGTCAGACCCTGACGAATCAGGCTCAGCAGGAACAGGTGGTTGTCTGTGCCGCCAGAAACAACATCGAAACCGCGCTCGATGAAGACTTTCGCCATCGCCTGAGCGTTTAGAACTACTTGTTTCTGGTACTCAGCAAATTCAGGCTCTAATGCTTCTTTAAACGCAACAGCTTTTGCTGCGATAACGTGCATCAGCGGGCCGCCCTGACCACCTGGGAATACAGCTGCGTTAAGTTTCTTTTCCAGCTCGGCGTCACGAGAGATGATCAGACCACCACGTGGACCACGCAGAGTTTTGTGTGTTGTGGTTGTGACCACATCAGCGAAAGGAACCGGGTTCGGATAAACACCAGCAGCAACCAGACCAGCAACGTGCGCCATGTCCACAAACAGGTAAGCACCAACTTTGTCTGCGATGTCACGGAAACGAGCCCAGTCAACAACGCGTGAGTAAGCTGAGAAGCCTGCTACGATCATTTTTGGTTTGTGTTCCAGTGCCAGCGCTTCAACTTCGGCGTAGTCAATTTCGCCTGTTTCTTCGTTCAGACCGTACTGAACGGCATTGTAGATTTTACCGGAGAAGTTCACGTGAGAACCGTGAGTCAGGTGACCACCATGAGCCAGGCTCATACCCAGAACTGTATCGCCTGGCTCACACAACGCCATGTAGACCGCTGCGTTTGCCTGAGAACCTGAGTGTGGTTGTACGTTGGCGTACTCAGCGCCGAACAGTGCTTTAGCACGATCGATCGCCAGTTGTTCAACATCATCGACATATTCACAACCGCCGTAGTAGCGTTTTGCCGGGTAACCTTCAGCATACTTGTTGGTCAGCATGGTACCCTGAGCTTGCATAACGCGCGGGCTGGTGTAGTTTTCCGAAGCAATCAGCTCGATGTGGTTTTCTTGTCGCTTTTCTTCTTTAGTGATCGCCGCCCACAGCTCGCTGTCGTACGATTCGATTGTCTGGTCTTTGCTGAACATGTCGTCTCCTTGGTATGATCTTTTTTCCTTTATTCGATTGATGCCGGATTCTGGTGTTATCTGGTACACAGTTGAGCCTTGTGTCATCCAAAAACAGAAACCGTAATCACAACGCAATAGTAACGAATCGGTAACATGCTACTTGCGTAATCGCGCCGTTAGATTGCGAATTTGCGACAAGGTCAAAAAACGTACATAACCTTTTGTTAAATATAAAAAAACCGGAGTTTATAACTCCGGTTTTGCTAAAAACGCCGTTTTACGACAGATAAAATCGCTACAATTTAAAGCGGCCGACAATAGAACCAAGCTGAGAATTGACGCTGGCAATCTCTTCCGCGTCACGCAGTGCCTGCTGTCCGTTCTTGTCGAGATTACTCACGATGTCGCTGATCGCATTCATGTTACGACTGACTTCCTGAGTGACGCTACTCTGTTCTTCAGCGGCAGTCGCGATCTGGGCACTGAGGTCATTGATCTCATCGACAAAGCGGGTCAGGGTTTCTAAGCTCGCTTCCACATCCACTGAACCGTCTGCAGTTTCCTGACAGCGTTCTTTGGTGTAGCGCATCGAATCGACAACCGTCTGACAACCGCTCAGCAGGTCGCTCAGCGCTTCTTCTATTTCACCGGTACTCTCTTTGGTGCGACTGGCCAGTTTACGTACTTCATCCGCCACCACAGCAAAGCCACGCCCCTGATCGCCGGCACGCGCCGCCTCGATGGCCGCATTGAGTGCCAACAAGTTAGTTTGCTCGGCAATATCACCAATCACGGTCAGAATCGTGCTGATATTTTGCGTCTGATCATTCATCTTTTGCACGTCCAGTGACGCTTTGTCTACATCCGCAATCAAGGCCGATACGGTCTGTTTCGATTTGTCGACAATACGCCGTGATTCATCACTGGTTCGGTTGGCTTGCTGAGTCAGACTGGCTGTATTGGCAGCATCGGTCGCCATAGAATTCGCCGTTGCGTCCATCTCCTCTACTGCGGTAACAATTTGCTCAGTTTCGGTAACATGGCTTTGCAGAATATCCCTGTTGCTGCTCGACTGCTGACGCAGACGCTGCACGTTGTCCTGCAATGAGCCACTGGCCTGTTTGACTTCCAGCATCATGTTCTGCAGATCTTCGATAAAGCGGTTTACCCCCTGCGAAATCTGGCCGATGTCATCGTTCGAGGTTACGGTAAGGCGCTGGGTTAAATCGCCGTTACCACTGGACAGATTTGCAATAGTATCTCGCAATGAAATAATTGGCCGGTAGAGGAAATTAATTAGAACGAACGCAATCAAGACACACAGTATTGTCGCCACCACAGTGACCAGAATAGCATTGGTTCTGGCATCTTCTAATTGAGCGAAGGCAACCGACTTATCCAGACCAATGGCGTAATACCATTTTTTGTCGCCGGCATGAATGATGTGAGAGAACAGAATTTTGTCCTGCCCGTTAAGATTGTACTCAAACACGGCTTTGTCTTTCCCGACCGCAGTTAAAGCCGCCTCTTTAAACCACGGATAATCCGTACCTTTGTCGCCACCTTTGATTACAGTCGAAGACGATGCCAGTAACGTGGTGTTCTCATTCATGATCACAGCCACCGCACCCGGGATAGTCGTTTTGACCATATCGTTCAAAAACGATAAGGTCATGTCCGCGGATACGGTACCACCCTGCATTTTTTCGATGATGGTGACCCAGTTAGCTCCGTCAGTGCCCTTATACGGATCGGTGACTGTCACGCCGGAAGCGCGCTGCGCCGCCTGATACCAGGGCCGCTGGGTAACATCACCATTGAATTTGTGGTTTGGCCAGTTGGCGGTCGCGATGTTCCAGTAGGCATCACCGTTATCAAATGCCAGCACCGCGCTTTCCAGATTGAGTGCGTTAGCCAGAAACTTGGTCTGGTTAATCAGTTGATCGGCAGAGCCGCTCATCTGCTGATTTTTGTACTGTTGAGCAATTTTGCTCACGCCGCCTACTTTTTCATTGATGTAGGAGCTGATCATGGCCGCTTGCTCTAGGACAAAACTGTTACTTTGAGCCATAATACTCTTAGTTAAAGAAGTTTTTTGCTCGTAGTACGAGGCGAAATTGGCCAGTGCTACGGAGATTGCAACCAGTAAGATAACGGACAATAATAAAGTCCTTTTTAATCCCATGTTTTTCATTTATTTTTCCATCTCGAATGGTGATTTATGGCAGTATTAACTGGATACTTTAATATTAAGAGAGTTTCATACCTAATGAAAATGACCTAAATCATTTTCTTGGAAAAAGAGTAGCACTCATATCATCTGAGTGCTTAGCTTCTCACGACATCTAGTGAATTTTTATAACCAATAATGGAGAGAAAATGAGTAGCGATAACGGTGGTGTTCCCCACCCTAGTGGCAAAGCAAACCCGATTGATACGGATTACACCGTTGGTCAGGACAATGTTGTTCTGTCCGTCGGTCCGTTTGGTCTGGACATTCATAACCGTGTTTTCGCGGTATCAGGTTTGGCGATTGTCATCTTTGTATTTGCAACCCTAATCTTTCGCGAACAAGTCGAACCGCTGTTCCTTGACCTGCGGGCATGGCTGACATCCAGTCTGGACTGGTTCTTCCTTCTGTCTGGTAACATATTTGTTGTCGTCTGTCTCGGACTGGCCATATCTCCTCTCGGCCGGGTACGGATCGGCGGTACGGATGCAACACCGGATTACAGCTATTCAGGCTGGCTGGCCATGTTATTTGCGGCCGGCATGGGGATTGGCCTGGTCTTCTTTGGCGTTTCTGAACCCATGACCCATTTTACAACCGCGCTGGGCGGCACCACTCTAGAAAATGGTGTGCGTACCGACTGGGCACCGCTGGGTGGTGCGATGGGCGATAGCGAAGCCGCACGTTCGCTCGGTATGGCAGCGACGATTTACCATTGGGCACTGCACCCTTGGGCAATATACGCATTGCTGGCTCTGGGACTGGCTATTTTCTCGTTCAACAAAGGGTTACCACTGACTATGCGTTCAGTGTTCTATCCGCTGTTTGGTGAACGCGTTTGGGGCTGGACCGGTCACATCATTGATATTTTGGCTATCGTGGCAACAGTGTTCGGACTGGCGACATCTCTGGGCTACGGCGCGTCTCAGGCTGCGACCGGGTTAAACTTCTTGTTTGATATCCCACTGACCGACACCACGCAAATTATCCTGATCATTGTGATCACTGCATTTGCACTGCTGTCTGTATTGGCCGGCCTGGATGGCGGCGTAAAACGCCTGTCAGAAATGAACATGCTGCTGGCCGCGCTGCTACTGTTTTTCGTGGTAGTCATCGGTCCGACTGCCGCCATCCTGCTCGGTTTTTTCGACAATATCGGTGCTTATCTGACCAACTTCCCTGCACTGTCTATGCCATTTGGCCGTGAAGATGTGAACTATTCTCAAGGCTGGACATCGTTCTACTGGGCATGGTGGATTTCATGGTCACCATTCGTCGGTATGTTCATTGCACGTGTATCACGCGGTCGGACCGTACGCGAATTTATCGTCTGCGTGCTGATTGTTCCGTCAACCGTGTGTGTGTTCTGGATGACGGCATTCGGTGGTACCGCGATCAGTCAGTACGTCAACGACGGTTATAAAGCCGTGATGGACGCAGACCTGCCATTGAAACTGTTCGAAATGCTGGAAGTCATGCCTCTGCATGAAATTACATCCTTCATCGGTATCGTCCTGGTCGTTGTGTTCTTTATCACATCATCGGATTCAGGTTCACTGGTTATCGACACCATTGCTGCCGGCGGTAAAGTTGATGCGCCAACACCACAGCGCGTATTCTGGTGTACCTTCGAAGGCTTGGTCGCGATAGCATTGCTGCTAGGTGGTGGTTTGGCCGCGGCGCAGGCCATGGCGGTGACAACCGGCTTCCCGTTCACTATCGTCTTGTTGATCGCGACAATATCGCTGATTAAAGGCCTGATGAGTGAACCACGGGTTAAGAAAGCCAAATAGCGGTTTACTTTAAACGACAATGGGCAGGCTCCGTGACCGAGTTTGTGTACGGAGCCACTCATTGATAAAGAGACACAGATACGAAAAAAGCCTCGCAGTCTTCACTGCGAGGCTTTTTATATGAGCACTAAACGCTAACGGCAGAGCATCAGGCCTTGTTCTGGCCCAGCAATTCCTGCGCTTGCGGCTGTGTCATCGTAATATGCAGATCGCGCTGCGGAAAAGGAATGGTCATGCCTGCTTCCTCAATCTTACCTTTCACCTGGCGCTGAATGCTCCAGTAAGTTTCCCAGTATTTGTCTGTGGTACACCAGGCACGTAATTGCAGATTCACTGAGCTGTCCGCCAGCATCTGAACCATCACTTGAGGTTTCGGATCCAGCATGACCGCTTCATGGCTGAGTGCTAAATCCTGAAGCACTTTCAGGCCGGTTTCAATGGAATCCTCGTAAGAGATACCCACCACAATTTCCATACGACGACGGCCATTTCGGCTGAAGTTACGAATAGTTGCGTTCCAGACAGTGCGGTTCGGGCTGGAAATATACAGGCCGTCACCGGTTTCAAATACTGAGGTAAACAGACCGATATCTTTTACCGTACCGCTGTAACCGGCAAACTCAACGAATTCACCTTTTTTAATCGGTTTCAGGAACAGAATCATAATCCCCGCAGCAATATTGCTCAGGGTATCTTTTAATGCCAGACCAATTGCTAAACCGGCAGCACCGACTAAGGCAACCAAACTGGTGGTATTGACACCAAACAGGTCGAGAATAATGACCAGAGCGAGAATGTAGACAATATAACCACCGACTTTAGACATCAGAGAAGCGACAATCTCATCACCATTGCTCACTTTCATGATGGCTTTCTGAATACCGGCACGCAGCAGTTTTGATGCGATAGAAGCAATCACTAAAATAAGCAGGGTTAAAATTGAGTTCTGGATGATATCCAGAATCAACGCCTGATGTGTCTCGTAAAAGCTGACGAGTAACTCCATTTTTATCTCCGTAACGGGTTATGGATGTTGTAAAACAGTGCCCGGTGATATCCGTCGGGCACCAGCATTTGACAGCGCTAACCCACGCTGCCCTGAATCAGGTAAATGTTATAACTTAAATAACACAGAACGAACACTCCCCCTTCCAGGCGGGAAATGGTTTTCGCTTTGCCAAGTTTGACTGCGGTCAGCAACAACAAAGCTGTAAAGAACAAGACCGATGACCAGTCGCGCCAGAAAATTTCCGCGCCAACATCAGAAATGGGTTCAATGACACCGGCAATACCAACGACCGCCAACGAATTAAACATGTTCGAACCGACAACGTTACCTACGGCCAGATCATGCTCACCTTTGCGGGCGGCGGCTAATGAGGCGGCCAGTTCAGGTAAGGAGGTACCCAGCGCGACAATGGTCAAACCGATTGTCAGCTCGCTGACACCCAGTTCCTGTGCAATATTGACCGCTCCCCATACTAAGATACGTGAACTGGCGACCAACAGTACCAAACCGGTAACGAGCCAAAAAATAGCGCGGGACAAGGTCATAGATTGCGGCATCACCTGTTGTTCCACTTCAGCCGGTAGCTGGCTTTTCCGCGAGCGCAAAGCACTCAATAGTGACCAGCCGACAATGCTGACGAACGCCGCTAAGAGCAACCAGGCCTCAATAGAACTGATATCGTGATCCCACAGCATCACCCCCAATACCAGAGTGATCAGCAGCAGAATTGGTAACTCTTTACGAATAATGGTCGAGTGCACAGCTAACGGCGCTATCATCGCCGTCAAACCAAGGATAAGACTGATGTTGATGATATTGGAGCCGAGTGCATTACCCAAAGCCAACGAGGGATTGCCATCCAGTGCGGCCATCGCGGATACCACCATCTCAGGTGCTGAGGTACCAAAACCTATCACCAGCATACCAACCACCAATGGCGGTGTACCGGCATAACGCGCACTGACTGCAGCACCTTCGATAAATCGGTCTGCACTCCACATCAGGAGAATGAATCCGGCAACAATTGCCAGTATCGAAAACAACATAGTTTCAGTCCTACTATCTATACATGCTTAAAAACGGGAAAATAAGAAGGATGTATGAGTCAGTATCAAACTATGGCGTTGTTCTAATAAGTATACCAAATTATCACTTTCAATTGTGACAACAATTTGGGCTCACCATGCTTATTTTTGCAGTCGGTATAAAATTTGTGGTCAGCATAAAATTCAGCCCAGCCGAACATTCGGATGAGCTGAATGATAAATCAGATGAGATAGACGCTAGAGCTTCTGATTGAACTGGCTGACCGCAT
This sequence comes from Vibrio sp. H11, assembly GCF_004804295.1. NCBI lineage: Bacteria > Pseudomonadati > Pseudomonadota > Gammaproteobacteria > Vibrionales > Vibrionaceae > Vibrio > Vibrio sp. H11. Next base: position 43,986 of record NZ_SSHN01000015.1, read on the forward strand.
CCACAACTCGCTGTGAACCACGCTGAATATCTTCCATCACCTATCCGGCCTCTGTCGACAGCTCCAGCGTTTCGGCGGCCTGGGACTGACAGGCAGCAATCAGTTCCACCGCATTACGGGTTCGTTTCAGGTTTTCGGTGACGACAGTACTGATTTCTTCCGTGGTACTGTTGGTACGTGATGCCAACTGTCTGACCTCATCAGCAACCACCGCAAAACCACGGCCCTGTTCACCGGCACGCGCTGCTTCAATAGCTGCATTGAGCGCCAGTAGATTAGTCTGGTCAGCGATACCACTGATACTGGCAACTAGATCATCAATACGTTTAGACTGCTCATTAAGTGCTTCAATGCCCGCACTGGCCTGTTTCATCTGTGCGACCAGCGCGTCCATTTTTGCAATAGTCGTACTGACAACCTGTTGCCCTTGCGCAGTCTGTTGGCCGGTAATTTCCGACACATCAAAAGCGATTTTTGCCGCTTGCGACACCGCAATTTCCTGATTAACCAGCTCGGTGATCACGGTCGCGAATTTCACCACTTTATACAGCTCACCTTCCGAGTTATGAATCGGGTTATACGAAGCCTCAAGCCAAACGTCCTGGCCGTGACTGTCTATACGTTTAAAGCGGTCAGAGACAAATTGACCCGTTGCCAGTTTACGCCAGAACTCTTTGTATGCGGGTGAATTTACCTCAGCTGAATCACAGAAAATACGGTGATGTTTACCCGCGATCTGCTCATTATTGCGATAGCCCATGGTACGCAAAAAGTTCTCATTGGCGCGCAAAATAGTCCCGTCAAGCGAAAACTCAATCACCGCGGTGGAACGGTTGAGCGCCTTAAGCATATCCTCATGCTCTCGGGACGTTTTGATGGTCCGTGTCAGCTCAGAACCATAGAGAATAAAGCTTTCCAACTTACCTTTACTGTTCAGGATCGGCTGCAGAATGACGCGTATCCAGGCGTCATCACCGTTATTTTTTTCGATCTGTAGAGCGCCATTCCAGTGCTGTTTAGTCTCAATAGCCGCTTTCATACGATTAAAATGCTGGGTGGTTCGGGCTTTCTTGGGTACAAGCTCTACCAGAGGCTTGCCCACCAGCTTTTCAGCCGCCAGACCCAATTCCGTTTGCAGACGGTGATTGACGGAGGTCACGACTCCATTAGCATCCAGACTGATTCGCATCATATCTTCGTCAAGACTGTCACGTACCTGCTCTAAAGAATAAAGTGCTTCACGAAGCCGCTGATTTTCCAGCTGTAATGACTTATTGAAAAACATAGTGACCCTTTTAAAACGCCGAAAGTATAAAAACAATTCTAGACCATTACCGTTCACAGAGCGGATTCTGACCTGAATGATGAAAAATGCTTCTGATTGAACAGTGTAATAGGTAAGCCTCAAAACATGCCAGATTTTTGTTTCTGTTGATAATTTTATGGCAGACCAACGGCAATTTGACGCTTGATACACGTCCATCATGTACCCAGATAAACCAGAGTGTATCGCCGTTGATACATTCACAAAACTGAATACCGCACAACAAGAATGAAATGGTCACCGACCATCCAACAACCAATAATAACAATTCAACAACAAGATGAAATAATGATTCATTGACAAAACCCGTTCGCAATCAGTGAACACGGCACCGCCACTGATCGTAAGTGACGAACGATGTCAGTGCATAGTTATTTATCAAACCGATAACTATCTCTTACCTCGCAACTATAAGGAAATTGCTATGCTTAATGGTCTGCCAGCCGTGATGCTTTGCGTTGTTTCAGTCTCTGCATTTGCTCAAACGGATGTGATTCTACTTGGAACCGGTACGCCGGTTCCTGATCCGGAGCGTAGTGGATCTTCAACTGCCATTGTCGTTGATAATGAAGCGTACATATTTGATGCCGGCGGCGGCATGGTGCAACGTGCCCTACAAGCTGCGCAGCGATACCAACTGGAGGCGCTTTATCCGACCAATATTCGTCATCTGTTTTTAACCCACTTGCACAGTGACCATATCCTTGATGTCCCTGAATTAGCTGCGACCTACTGGTGGCGGCGCGAGCATCAACTGGAAATTTACGGTCCGGTGGGCACCCAAAAGTTCATGAATGGTTACTATGATATGTTATCGGTGGATACTGATTTACGTAATTCGGGTAAACAGCCAGTAAAAAACCCAACCTACTATCAGGCCAAAGTCACAGAGTACAGTCAGGGTCAGGTAGTGTTTGACGATGGTAAAGTCACGGTCGAAGCCTTCAACGTTCCGCACGGCGCGATCACCCCTGCCTTTGGTTATAAAGTCACCACACCAGACAAAGTGGTGGTGATCAGCGGCGACACCGCCTATACCGACATCATGGCCGAAAAAGCTAGCGGAGCTGATATACTGGTGCATGAAGTCATCAGTGAGCAGGGGCTTTCCCAACTGACTCCGTTCTGGCAAAGCTATCATTCTAGTAGCCACACCACCACATCCAAACTGGCACAAATTGCCCGTAAGGCCAAGCCCGGCAGCCTGGTTTTAACCCATATCTTGCACTACACTGCACCGATTGAAAGCGTGAAGACCGAAATAGAGAGCCAGTATGGCGGTACTGTGGTACTGGGGAATGACCTCGACCGTTTCTGATCAGGCCTTTCCATCCTCGGCAACTCACCGCAAGTAACAAAAAGCCACCGTGATATAAGGTGGCTTGTTAGACTATGGGCTGATTTAACCTAGTTGTCCTGACAACGCCGATACGTAATGAATGGCATCGACCAGCTCTTGTGCACTGATGGTGCGCGGCATATTGCCCATATCTGAGGTATTGACCGACGCAGTGGCAATATCAAACAGTTCCGTCTCCGTCAGTTCGGCAATGTCAGCCAGAGTGACCGGAATACCACAGCGTTTTGCTAAATCAATTTCTGCCAGGATTTCAGCGTCTGTTCGACCTTCCAGCACTTGCAGTACCAGGTTGCCAAAACCGACCAGCAAACCGTGACCAAAATCGCGGGTTTTCGGATTGGTGGTAAAACCGTCAAACAGTGCATGCGATGCCGCAACGTGATCACCCACGCCCATAATTGAGGTAAACCCGGCAAACAGCACGATAGCATCGGCAGCACCTTCGAGTGCGTCGCTTGCCTGTTGCTTCGCATTATCCTGCATCGCCTGCTCACCGTAATCACGGATCAGGTCGTAACACAAACGGCCATTCGAATATGCGGAATAGTTAAAGCTGCATTTAGGCAGGTTATCGGCAATCGCACGGAACTCGTACAGTTTTGCCAGCGTGTCACCCAGACCCGCCGACAGCCAGCGCGGTGGTGCATGAGCAAGGATATCGGCATCAATAACCAGAGCCAGCGGTGCTTTAGCCAGCTGCTTCATGCCCATATAGTGGCCTGACTCATCGTACATCACCGTCACGGTTGAAGATGCAGCACACGTGGCAGCAATGGTCGGAATAGTTACAACCGGCAGTTGCAGGTCATCGGCAACCCATTTGCCCATATCAATCGCTTTACCGCCGCCGATAGCAAAGATCACATCCGCACCGGCACGCTTTGCCTGCTCGCTTAGGCGCTTCATATTCACTTCCGTCACTTCGCCGCCGTACCAGCTGTCGGTTAGTTCACGGCTGCCCTTTACGCGTTGCAGTGTTGGTAATGTCACTGACAGCGCGGTCTTGCCTGCTACAATAAACACACGTTGCAGCGAATCACTCAACGATGAAAAGACGTTATCCAGACAATGACTGCCTTTAAGAATTTGGTGCGGAAGTGAAACGGTTTGAGTTTGCACGGTAATAATCCCTGTATCCTTTATATCTGGCGCCAATCTACAGAGTAGGCCCGGTGATGAGTATCGAATTCTTTGCAACTGAGCCATGAATTAAATTCATCGCTCAGGCTTGTCATCATTATGGACCAACCGGACCAGTTCTTCATTATTCAACCGAATGGGTAATGAATATCGAATCAGTTAAGCCAGATATTTATCCATTTCGTCCGCAGGCACCATTCCGCCGCCGGTTGCCCAGATAACATGCGTGCAATCTGCCAGGCGGTCCATATCAACATCGAGCGATCGCAAATAGTCCTTGTGCTGGCTGACCACGACCGGGCCATACACCGCCGCCGCCGCAGAAGGTTCAACCCGTATATGCTCGCTGCTGTCCAAGGCTTTCAGCCACCGCAGCATGTGTTCATCACTGATGGTGTAGTAGCCGTCAATCAAACGCTGCATGGCTCGGCCGACAAAACCGGACGGACGCCCGACCGCCAGACCATCGGCGGCGGTTTTATTATCAACCCCAATATCTTGCACACAGATCTCGTCATGCAGGCCGGTGTGTACGCCGAGCAGCATCGCAGGCGAATGGGTCGGCTCGACGAAAATGCAGTGCACATGATCGCCAAACGCCAGCTTGAGGCCAAACCCCACCCCACCCGGCCCGCCACCGACACCACATGGCAGGTAGACAAACAGTGGATGCTCAGCATCGACCACGATGCCTTGCTCATCAAACTGAGCTTTTAGACGTTCTCCCGCAACCGCATAACCGAGAAACAGTGTTTTGGAGTTTTCGTCATCGATAAAGAAGCAATCTGGATCACTTTCTGCTGCTGCACGTCCCTGCGCCACCGCCACTCCGTAATCCTGCTCATACTCAACGACTGTCACACCATGTGCCCGCAGCTTACGCTTTTTCCACTCGCGTGCATCTGCCGACATATGAACGGTGACATCAAATCCGAGTTTTGCACTCATGATCCCAATCGACAGACCGAGGTTGCCGGTTGAACCGACTGCGATGCGGTGGCGGGCAAACAGCGCCCGGCACTCCTCACTGAGTAACTTGCTGTAATCGTCACTGAGCTTGAGTAACCCGGCTTGCAGAGCCAATTTTTCCGCATGGGTCAGCACTTCATAAATGCCACCGCGCGCTTTAATCGAGCCCGAGATCGGCAGATGGCTGTCCTGTTTGAGATACACCGTGCCGATGGCTGCCAGACCGGACTCCGCAATCAACCGTTGTTGCAGTTGGCTGACCGGCGTCAGGGGCGATTCAATAATACCCTGGCTGGCGCGGGTGTCGGGAAACGCCTGCATCAGATAAGGGGCGAAGCGACTCAGACGCTCACTGGCGGCTTTCACATCATTGGCATCCAGACCCACATCAGGCAGGGCCGTTTTTAGGTCAGTCACCGCGGGGTTGAACCAGCAGGTTTCCTGTAACTGAATCAACTGCTGTACCAAGGGATAACGACTGACTAACTGTTCAATCTCGGACTGATTCATTTGCTTTCCTTGTGATCTCAGACGCTCAGGTCACGGCCAACGTGCACCTGAGCGTGGTATAGTAGAGTAAAAGCCACCTGGTCAGAGTGACCATAACGTCAGAGTAAGCGCTACAATGTCAGACAGCAACGGGCGACCACAGTTGCGCGCTCAGCGAAGGTATCGATAAAGCACGTTTCGCGTTCAGTATGCGCATAAGCGCCAACCGGACCGGTGGCACAGAGCGTCGGAATACCCATTGCCGATGTCCAGCCGGCATCTGAGCAGCCGCCGGTGAACTCTCCGTCCACCGAGAGGCCAATCTTCGCCGCTTGCTGCTTATACAGAGCCAGCAGCGATTCGCTGGCATGCTCTTCAAACGGCAGAAAGCCAGCGATTTTACTTAAGACCGCACGGGCGCCCTGTAAGCCATGTCCGGCGACGCACTGCTCCAGCAGCGCTTCAATTTCAGCCACCTGATCTAAACGCATAAAACGCACGTCCACTTTGGCCGAGGCAAACGGCGCCACCGTATTAGGCGTGGTCCCGCCTTCAATCACGCCCACGTTAGTGGTGATACCCTGCTCATAATCGGTCAGTTGATGAACAGCACTGATGATACGAGCTAAGGCTTCAATTGCGCTCGCCCCGTCCTGATGACACACGCCAGAGTGAGACGCCACGCCTGTCACTGCTATCTGATACGTGCCGCCGCCTTTGCGTGATTTCACCACATTACCGGACACCCGTCCCGGCTCAGCATTAAAGACTGCCGTGGCTGGCTTGAGGTATTTTTCAATCAGAGTTCGGCCCTTGGGTGAGCCTATCTCTTCATCTGCGGTAAAAAACAGATTGACCCGAAACGGCAGCGGCGTGACAGCATTCAGTTCATGGAACGCCATTAAAACAAACACGTTCATCACCAAGCCGGATTTCATATCGGCCACACCCGGCCCGAACGCCTGATCGCCTTCAATCCGAAACGGACGCTCTTTAACAGTACCGCCTTTAAATACGGTATCCATATGACCGGTCAGAAAAATGTTCTGCTCACTACCGCTGCCGACCGAGGCAAGCAGAGCATGGCTATCGTTTTCATCCAGCGCAGTCACCGCAATTCCGCTTTGTTCCAGTACCTGCTGCAATATGGCGCGTACTGCCTGCACGCCTTCCGGCTGATGGCTGAAAGAATCGATATTAACAATCTGGCCCAGTACCTCAACCATGCGGGGCTGATTTTCCTGCAACCAGGCCGCCAAAAAATCCATTGGTTCCTCAAGCTGCATCGCGCTTCTCCTTAATGGTGCTGCCGATTTCTGCCAGTTCCCAGAACACCCCTGCCATCATTTGTAACGCTTCTTTGGCAACCGAGCCCAGCATATGTTCATTCGGGCCGTGCTGTAAACACGCCGGATAAGAATGTGGAATCCAAACCGTTGGTAAACCTAACGTTTTAGCAAAACAGTCGTTCGGTAGAGAACCGCCCAGGTTAGGCAGCAATGTTGGCTGTTTGCCGGTCGTGCGCGCCACAGAATCAAGAATCCAGTCAACCCATGGGTCATCGGGATTAAGACGGGTCGCTTCCATTTGCACCACACCGGCGGCTTTGACTTCGACATCATCAAAGCCCTTTTCCAGCAGATGCGCTTTGATGTGCTCGAGGAAACGATTGCTGTCACTGCCGACCACGTAGCGGATTTGAGCATGCAGAGTCGCCGAACCAGGAATGGCATTGGCCGGTGATGCCGGGTTACCGGCTTTCATCGATAAGATCTCGAGCGTGTTCCAGCCAATTACACGTTCTGCAGGTGATAATCCGGGTTCACCCCAGTCAAGACAAATTTGCGGGTCGTTCGGCCCTGTGCCGACCGGAATATCCTCCACCGCTTTTTTCACCGCCTCGGGCAGCGATTGCGGCAACAGTCCCGGCACCAGAATGCGGCCTTTTGCATCCACCAGTGAGCCCCAGGCATGAGTCAAGCGCGTCGCGGCATTAGACAGCAGTCCGCCCCAGTTACCGGAGTGATGACTGCCATCGCGCAGTTTGACATTCAGGTCAAAATTGAGCGAACCGCGCGAGCCTAAAAACACGGTCGGCAGCTCAGCACCGGCACGCGGCCCGTCCGAGGCAATAAACAGATCGGCGGCCAGACGCTGCTTATTGAGCGCACAAAACTCGGCCAGACCGGGCGAGCCGGCTTCCTCGCCCATTTCCAGCAGCAGTTTGACGTTAAAGCCAAGTTTACCGCGCGTTTCCAGTACGGTTTTCAATGCCGCCAGGTTGACCGAGTGCTGGCCCTTGTTATCGGCCGTACCACGACCGAACCAGAAATCCCCTTCGACCGTCACCTGCCACGGCTGTAAACCATCACGCCACTCATCGTCATAGCCACGTACCACATCACCATGTCCATAGGTCAGCAGGGTAATGTCATCCGGGTTTTCAATCCGTTCGGCCAGCAGAAACGGCCAGGCAGCCGGGTCATCCGATGCCGGATTTGGCAGCACTTCGCAAGTAAAGCCCATCTCGGTTAAACACGGTATCATTTCATCGCGCAGATAATCGGTTAACGCAGGAAAACCATCCGGCGTCTGACTTTCACTGCGGATCGCCACCCGAGCGCTCAGCTCTTGTAGAAATTTACCTGAATCAAAGTATTTGGTGATCTGTTCAATCGCATTTTCACGACTCATAATGACTCCTTGAAGGCGTAGTACGTCCCACCCACCTTGGCGGACGCAGAGAGAAATTAAAGACTAATGAAGAAAGGACTCAGGTCAGTTTGAGCACGCTGACCTGAGGAACTGCTCAATCAATCGTGGCTGAAGCAATACTGGCTTAACTGGCCTCCTGCCAGTTTTCGATGTCCGGCAGACCCTGGCTTGGATCCGGCGTCAGTATCGAGGCCAACAGAGCACGGGTATAAGGATGCTGTGCATGATGGAAAATCTGCTCACAATCGCCCTGCTCAACCAGTTCGCCGCGATACATCACCATGACCCGGTCAGCCAGATGTTCCACTACCGCCAGGTTATGGCTGATAAACAGGTAGGTCAGCCCTAGTTCGCGTTTCAGTTCCAGCAGCAGGTTAAGGATCTGCGCCTGAACCGACACATCCAGTGCCGAGGTCGGCTCATCACAGACCAGAATTTTCGGTTTGAGAATCAAAGCACGCGCGATAGCCACACGCTGACGCTGACCACCCGACAACTGGCCCGGGTACTGCTCGAGTAAGCGCTCCGGTAAACCGACACGCTGGGCAATGTCGCGCACCTGCTGGTCCTGCTCGCTGCGGCTGCCGATGTTGTGTAGTTGCAGCGGCAGACGGATAATGTCGTCTATCTTTTTACGCGGATTGAGCGAAGAGTACGGGTCCTGAAACACCGGCTGAATCACTTTCGCCAACGCCAGTCGATCGCTCAGATCAATTTGCTTATCTTCGATCAGTACATCACCGTCACTGGGTGGCAGCAGGCCAAGAATCATCTTCGCCAGGGTACTTTTACCGCATCCCGACTCACCCACCAGACCCACCACTTCACCGGGTTTGATACGCAGTGAGACCTCATTGACCGCGGTAAAGCGGGTTTTCTCTTTCCACATCCCTTTCTTGATGTCGAAATGACGGGTCAAATTGCACAGTTCCAGAGCATAATCCATTATGACGCCTCCTGAATCGGATAAAGCTGATTGATACAACGTACCCAGTGTTCGCCGCCGGCCGACGCCAGTTCGACATCCTGCTGCGAACACTGCGCGCATGCACTCGGACACCGGTTAGCAAACGCGCAACCGGTCTGATTACCGATAAGGCTCGGCACCACGCCGGCAATGGTCGCTAATGTCTCGCCCGGTTTGGTTTTGCCCGGAATCGGAATACAGTTGATCAGCCCTTGGGTATAAGGGTGCTGCGGTGAGGTAAAAATCTGCTCTGTCGAAGCGGTTTCCACCACTTGTCCGGCGTACATCACCGCGACCCGGTCCGCAATCCGCGCGACCACGCCCAGATCATGGGTAATGAAAATCACCGCCGTACCAAACTCCTGTTGCAGTTCGCGGATCAGCTTGAGAATCTGAGCCTGAATAGTCACATCCAGCGCCGTGGTCGGCTCATCGGCGATGATCAGATCCGGTTCACACATCAGCGCCATGGCAATCATCACCCGCTGACGCAAGCCGCCGGACAGCTGATGCGGATACTGGTTCAGCCGCTCTTCCGGCATCGGCACCCCGGCACGTTCCAGCAGATAAATCGCCCGCTCACGCGCCTGCTGTCTGGTGACGTTTTTATGAGCCAGAATGCCTTCACACAGCTGATCGCCAAGCTTGTAAGACGGATTGAGCGAGGTCATCGGCTCCTGAAAAATCATCGACATACGCAGGCCACGCAGTGCATTACGTTCCTTTTTGCCTATCGTCAGCAAGTCGTGACCAGCAAAATTCAAGCTCTCGGCGCTGCACCGGGCGCGCTTAGGCAGCAGATCCATCAATGCCATTGACGTCATCGATTTACCACAGCCTGACTCACCGACGATACACAGCATTTCGCCCTTATTAACCGTCAGGTCAATGCCTCGTACTGCGTTGAGTGAGCCATTGGCTGTGGGCAGTGAAACGGTCAGTCCTTTAACATTCAATATCGGTTCCATCGTGTTTCTCCCTTTCATCCTTGAGCAGTTAACTGCGGTTTTGCGGCGCATTGAGGTCACGCAGACCATCACCAACCAGATTAATTGCCAGCACCAGAATCATCAGAGCTATACCGGGGATCGCGATAACCCAGGGCTGAAAGAACATATAAGATTTGCCTTCGGCCACCATCAGGCCCCACGATGGTAATGGGGGTTGTACACCCAATCCGAGGAAAGATAAGGTCGCTTCCAGCAAGATGGCATGCGCCATTTCCAGCGTCGCCACTACAATCAGAGGGCTGAGAATATTCGGCAGCAATTCGCGGGTCAGAATATAGGGCGTTGATGCGCCGAGCACCTTGGCTGAGGCGATAAACTCTGCTTCACGTAACTGCTGGGTCGTCGCTCTGGCCACCACCGCAAACCGGTCCCACAGCAACAGACCAAGCAGCACAATCACAATCTCGAGAGATCCCCCCACCAGGGAAGCCATCGCCAGTGCGACCAGAATCACCGGCATCGCCAGACGCGTGGTGATAAAGTAACTGATCACTGCATCAGTGCGGCCACCAAAGTAACCGGCCAGCACGCCCATCACGGTGCCGATCAAGCCCGAAATCGCCGCGGCCGCCAGACCGATCAAGAGTGAGATCTGCGCGCCGTACAGCAGGCGACTGAAGTAATCACGCCCCAGTTTATCGGTACCGAGAATATGCTCCCAACTGCCCTTTTCATTCCAGACTGGTGGAATCATGCGCTGGGTAACATCCTGTGCATATGGGTCGTGCGGGGCAATCAGCGGCGCGAGCAGCGCACTTAACGCTACGATAAGCAGTATACCCGCACCCAGTGCCAGGCTGTGATGACCAAGAATGTTATTGAGACCTTTGCGCCAGGCCGGCACTTCCGGCAGCGCTGAATTCGCGGATGATGACAATGTGATCGTACTCATCTTAACCTCCTTGTTAAGCGAAGCGTAATTTAGGGTCGAGCATGGCGTTAAGCAGGTCAGCCAGGAACGTCAGCACGATATAAAATACCGCAATCAGCAACACAATAGCCTGCACCACCGGATAGTCATTACGGGCAATGGAATCCCAGGCAAGCTGACCAAGGCCATGTAATGAAAACACGGACTCAATCACTATCGAACCACCGAGCATAAAACCCAGTTCCACCGCCATCAGCGCCACGACGGGAATGACCGCATTGCGCAGCGCATGTTTGACCACCACCCGAGTTTCACTGATGCCTTTGGCTCTTGCGGTACGAATATAATCCGAACCGAGCACTTCGAGCATCCCGGTCCGGGTCAGGCGCATGATCGACGGTGTGGCGTAATAACCGAGAGCAATAGCCGGCAGAATATAATGCTGCCAGGTGCCCGAGCCACCGGCCGGTAACCAGTGCAGATTGACGGCGAAGATGATGATGAGGACAAGGCCAAAGAAGAAGCTTGGCATCGCCTGACCGAACACCGCAATCATCAGCGCCACACGATCAATCCAGGTATCCTGTTTGATCGCGGCAATCACGCCGAGCGGAATGGCAACCAGAGTCGCAACAGCCAGGGCAATTGCACCCAGTGACAACGTCACTGGCAAACGTTCACTGATCAACTCAATAACCGAGTTGGTAAAATAGTAGGACTCACCAAAATCAAGTTGCAGCGCGCCCCATAACCAGTTGAAGTATTGCAGCGTCATCGGCTGATCCAGCCCGAACTGGACCCGGATCTGCTCGATTTGTTCGGAAGTGGCTTCCGGGCCGGCGATGGCGGTTGCCAAGTCTCCCGAAAGATGAAGTAACATAAAACAGACCACGGAAACGGTCAGTGCGACGCTGAGCGCCATGAGAAAGCGGCGTATGCAGTATCCCAACATGATGAACCTCCCTGTTCCATCACTCACATGATGAATTAAATGAAGCGTGTGATATCAGGGCTGCGTATTCACAAAATAGCGCAGCCCACAGTAAGGTTACTTCCAGCTTGCTTCCCAGAAGCGCGGCAGTTCATCCGGATACGCGGTAAAGTTCAGATCCGAGGTAAACGCGTAGTTACTGGTGAAAGAGAACATCGGCGCCCAGTAGGCATTTTCTGTGATACGCGAAATCGCTTTCTGATAGTACTCAATGCGCTCTTCCGGTTTGATGGAGGTATCGGCGATCTCCAGCCACTCTTTGACCTGAGCATCTTTGTCACCATCATCGGCACTGCCTTTGAAGTAGACACTGACCATAGCGGAAGCATCATTGATCGAGTATGAACCCCAGGTCTGGAACGACATCGGCACTTTACCGGCACGCAGTGAATCGCGCAGCGCCGCATAGTTCATGTATTTGAGTTTGGCTTTGATGCCGACTTTGCGCAGGTCGCCAATGATGGCTTCGGCATATTCGCGGTCGCGATATGCGTAAATATCGGTCTCAAAGCCATCCGGATAACCGGCTTCTGCCAGCAACTTCTTCGCGGTTTCAGGACTGTACTCATAGTGCTTGGCCGCCGATTCTTCACAACCAAACTGCTCAGGGAAACACGGCGTATACAGCGGGCGACTGCCTCCACGCACTAATTCATGCGCCAGACCATCGCGGTTGATGGCGTAGTTGACCGCTTCACGGACTTTGAGCTTCTTGAACGGCGAATCTTCTGAGTCTGTACCCAGGCTGTTCAGTGTCAGATAGCCTACCCGCATGGTCTCACTGCTCAGCACTGACAAATTCGGCATCATTTTCAATTGCTCTGCCTGATCCGACGGCACACGCCAGATCCAGTCAATCTGACCTGTCATTAACTGAGCAATCTGAGTGTCCGGATCCGGGATGAGAACAAACTTAAGATGACCAATACTTGGTTGCTTGATTGGGCTGTCAGCGAAGTAATTCGGGTTGAGCTTCATCTCCAGCGATTCACCATTGGTCACCTTGGTGATCTGGTAGGGGCCGGTGCCAATCGGCGCGTTGTTGAAGCCGGCTAACCCGACTTGTTTAAAGTATTTTTCCGGATAAATCGGCAGAGGGCCAGAGAGGTATTCTAAAGCGGCGGGGAAAGGTTGTTTGAGTTCGAATTCTACTGTGTAAGCGTCGATTTTGTTGACTTGTTTAATCCAGTTGATGTTTTGCAGTGTGACAACTTTGGAGTCGGGAGAAAGGCCGTAATTGAAGGTGAACGCGACGTCATCAGCAGTAAAGTCATCCCCATTCTGGAATTTAACCCCCTGACGCAACTTGAACACCAGATGGGTGGAATCTTTCCATTCCCATTCGGTCGCCAGCATAGGGAGGTAATTGCCCGTGGCCGGATCCCGATATATCAGGGTATCCCAGGCCAGATGCCCTAATACCGTCCCTTCGCGCAAATTGTTGTGGTACGGGCTGATATTTTCCGGCCAGCTGTTGGAGGCAAACACCAAGGTATCATCAGATTTGTTGGCCAGAGCACTGTGCGAACTCAGTGCCAGCGCACCGGTTACAGCCAGAGAGATTAGTTTTCTTGGAAACCACATAAGCACATCCTTATACTTAATTTAAAATCATCGACAAGTTGTTCACTGATATTTTCGATAAAACGATCCATAACATTTAAATTTATCTTGCTATTGAAAATACCAGCAATATTTATTCCACTTCCAGATTTTTAACCTCATCATCATTCACGACTTAGCCTTTAACTGCGTTAATATTCTTCGTCCATGAATGTGTAAATTTCATTAACTCCTTTTTGATGACCTTTAAATTAATGCTAGTTAAAACTCTCAATTGCCACAATTAGAGAATTAGCAATATTCCATTGCCGTTCTGGCAAACATATTGCTTTATCAAGACTTAACCGTGCCATCACCTGAACGACACAGAGGAGAACTTCATGGCAGCCGTTCACCAGCTTACTTCGCCGTCGCTACGCTACTTTCTTGAAGTCGCCCGTTGCGGCTCGATCAGCGAAGCCTCGTTGCACCTTAATGTGGCAACCAGCGCCATAAGCAGGCAAATTACCGGTCTGGAAGATTTACTCGGTACACCCCTGTTCGAGCGCCGCCCGCGCGGTATGGTATTGAGTACTGCCGGTGAGCTGCTGACAGTCTACGCACGTAAAGTGATACTGGAGACAGACCGGGTTTTGGGGGAAATCGAAGCGTTAGAAGGATTGCAAAAAGGTCAGGTCACCATCGCCACAACCGAAGGGTTTGCAATGGAATTTTTGCCCAACGTGATCAGTAGCTATCAGAAGTTCTTTCCGAGAATTCATTTTAAATTAGAAGTTTACCCGCCGATTAAAGTCTCAGAAGCGATTCGTAATGGTGATGCTGACATTGGCATTGCGTTTAGCCTTAACCCGATAGCGGATATCCGGGTGGTGCACACCCAGCCAGCGCCGATTCATGCAATTGTCCATCCGGATCATCCTTTAGCCAGTAAAAAGCGCATCAGTATTGCCCAGTTACTCGCCTACCCGATTGCGATTCCTTATCCGAATACGACCCTGCGCCAACTGTTTGATATTTGCGTCAGTCAACAGCAACTGACCTATGAGCCTGCGCTGGTCAGTTCTTATATGTCAGCGCTGAATCAGTTTGTGATCAACGGGGCGGGGGTCTCTCTGTCCGGAGAAATATCCGTCCGACAGTTGATCAAAAATGGCAGGATGAAAGCCATCCCGATTACCGACAAAGCGATGGGATTGAGAAATATTGAATTACAAGTTTTAGCGGGCAGAACACTCCCCAAAGCGGTGCAATCTGTGCTCGAATTTTTAATTAACCAGCTAGAACCAAACCGGTGAAAAATTATTTTAATATGATGGTGACTTAAAAATAAATTCATACAACCACAAGAAAAAATTTATTTACACCGTCATAAACCAGTAATGATAAACATTACTATTTATATTGAATCGACCATTAACACCACTGTGTTTAATAAAATTATATCAACGCAAAAAGCCTCGCTCAGCGAGGCCTTAAATAATTATGCCAACTTTAGCTACGGTGTCATGTTAATATTAACCGTTACGGTAGATGTAGCTGTAAGCGTTGATAGCCGGTACGCCGCCCAGGTGCGCATACAGAACTTTAGATCCTTTCGGGAAGAAGCCTTTACGGGTCAGATCAATCAGGCCCTGCATCGATTTACCCTCATAAACCGGATCCGTCATCATCCCTTCCGTGCGGGCTGCGATACGGATGGCTTCATTGGTCTCTTCAGATGGCACACCGTACTCCGGATAAGCGTAATCATCAATGATGACAATGTCTTCTTCGGTGATTGGTGTCGACAGTTCGACTAAATCAGCCGTATTCTGAGCGATACGCAGGACCTGAGCATGGTTTTGTTGCGGCGTTGCCGACGCATCAATACCAATCACATTACGCGCACGGCCGTCAGCAGCAAAGCCCACCACCATACCTGCCATCGTTGAACCAGTAACAGTACACACGACGATGTAATCGAACTTGATGCCCATCTCTTGTTCCTGCTGACGGACTTCTTCAGCAAACTGAACATAACCCAGGCCCCCGTATTTATGTTCCGAGGCACCAGCAGGAATCGGATAAGGCTTACCCCCTTTCGCTTCCACATCCGCCAGCGCATTTTTCCAGCTTTCGCGAATGCCGATGTCAAAGCCATCATTGACCAGTTCAACCTCGGCACCCATCACCCGGCTCATGAGAATATTTCCGACCCGATCGTACACTGCATCCTGAAACGGTACCCAGCTTTCCTGTACCAGACGGCACTTCATGCCAATTTTCGCGGCGGTTGCTGCCACTAAGCGGGTATGGTTAGACTGCACACCACCAATGGTAACCAGGGTATCAGCCCCTGACGCAATCGCATCTGGCACAATGTACTCCAGTTTACGAATTTTGTTACCACCAAACGCCAGGCCACAGTTACAGTCTTCGCGCTTGGCATAAATGTCGACATCGCCACCGAGAAACTCAGACAAACGGCTCAGCTTTTCAATTGGGGTTGGGCCAAAAGTGAGCGGGTAACGTTCAAATTTTTCCAGATTCATGGGCAATCTCCTTATTGTCGCCTGATTCCGATTTCATCAGCAGACATTGTCTGCCGTCTATGGATACAGACTACCCAAACCCACGAGAAATGTGCTTTCTAATTTCGAATTATTTTTAATCAATTATTTCCATAAATACCCATTAGTGTTTAAATAAAAATCATATGTATCGATATTATGGAAGGTTCTTTCATGAACATTTCGTTAGATAAGACCGATCGCAAACTACTGCAACTGTTGCAGCAGGACGGACGCAAGAGCAATGCTGAACTGGCTGAGTTGGCCAACATCAGTCCCGCGACCTGTCACCGCCGGGTCGATCGGCTATTTAAACAAGGCGTGGTAAAATCAGTGCGCGCGGAATTAAATCCGGCCGATATTGACCTGGGGGCACTGGTTATCGTCGGCGTGGTGCTGGACCGCTCTACCCCGGAAAGCTTTGCTGAATTTGAAGCCGCGATTGTGAAACTCAAAATGATCATTGACTGTCAGTTGGTCGCCGGTGAGTTTGATTATTTTCTCAAAATCCGCGTAAAGGACATGGCAAGCTTCAATCAACTGCACGCCAATCATTTATTGGCTCTGCCCGGCGTACGTCAAATCCGCACCTTTTTTGTGATGAAAGAAGTCAAAGAGAATGCACCACTGGCGTTTTGAGCCAGACGAAATTGAGGCTGGATTCAGGAACGTGGTGAGTTACCCACCGCAGTATCCGACTCTATAGAACCCAAACGCGCCAAACGTGATGATTTGTGCCGCTCCTGATGCAGGATGCGCTGCGCACAACGCTCAATGCGCAATAGTTCATAATCCAGTCCGTTATAGTGCTGGGTTTCAAAATGGACGATGACCCGGCGCATACTGCGGATCAACTTGGTATCGTCACTGTCGATGGTTTGATAAGGGTCGAGGCTGAGACGTACCCGGACCCGCAGCTGATTCAATTCTCGCACATCCTGGGCAAAGACTTTCTCAGCCAGCAAGCGGTCTAAATCTTTAACGCTGTAGTAATGCTTCATCGCTAATGCACTGAAAGCAGAGACATCTTGCTTGAGTTGCGCCTGCCACGCCATTCGGTGCCGTGCATAACTGTGCGCCAGGCGATCTCGCCGCCCATGCTGACCGACTTGATAAACCACCCAAACTGTCAGCAACAGTACCAGCAGCCCTGCCACCAGCAAGAATCCATGTGATGCAAGAGTTTGCGCGTCCAATGCCGCCTCCATCCCCGGTCCAGATCCGGATAACCTCTTTGTGAATCTATGCTCAAAAGTGTAGTCGATAGCGCTTGAGATGCTGCGACCAAAAAATACTCCGATAGTCAGACAGTTTTGCGACGCGCATAAAAAACCACCGCATAATGCGGTGGTTCAGATAATTCTTTGGCTTGAACGGATTAAACCGTCGTTAACCCATCAGGCCTTGTTTCGCCAGATACTCATCGTAAGTACCGTGGAAATCGTTCACACCTTCTTTGGTGATCTCGATGATGCGCGTTGCAATCGATGATACGAACTGACGGTCATGGGAAACAAACAGCAGTGTGCCTTTGTAGTTTTCCAGAGCCAGGTTCAATGCTTCAATCGATTCCATATCCATGTGGTTGGTTGGTTCGTCCATCAGCAGGATGTTTGGCTTTTGCATAATCAGCTTACCAAACAGCATACGACCCTGTTCACCACCAGAAATCACTTTTACCGATTTCTTGATATCATTTTGTGAGAACAGCATACGACCCAGAATACCGCGCACGGTCTGCTCATCATCGCCCTCTTTCTTCCACTGACCCATCCAGTCCAGCAGTGACATATCTTCACTAAAGTCGTGAGCGTGGTCCTGCGCGTAGAAACCGATGTTGTTGTTTTCAGACCACTTGATCATACCCGCCATCGGTTCCATCGCACCAGCCAGGGTGTTCAGCAGGGTTGATTTACCAATACCGTTTTCACCGATGATGGCGATACGCTCACCCACTTCAACCATCAGATTCACACCGTTAAACAGAATGTTCTCTTCGTAACCCTGTTTCAGACCTTCGACTTCCAGTGCGTTACGGAACAGCTCTTTTTCCTGCTCAAAACGAATGAACGGCGACTGACGGCTGGACGGCTTTACTTCATCAAGCTGGATTTTATCCAGTTGCTTCTGACGTGATGTCGCCTGCTTCGCTTTTGATGCATTAGCCGAGAAGCGGCTTACGAAGGTTTGCAGCTCAGCAATCTGTGCTTTCTTCTTCGCGTTATCAGCATGCAGACGCTCACGGGCTTGTTCTGCCGCAATCATGTACTGATCGTAGTTACCGTGGAACAGACGCAGTTCACCATAATCCAGATCCGCCATATGCGTACATACGGTGTTGAGGAAGTGACGGTCGTGCGAGATGATGATCATGGTGCAGTTACGCGCCAGCAGAGTTTGTTCCAGCCAGGCGATGGTGTGCATGTCCAGGTTGTTGGTTGGTTCGTCAAGCAGCAGGATCTCTGGCTGCGCAAACAAAACCTGTGCCAACAGCACTCGCAGTTTCAGGCCAGGAGCCACTTCACTCATCAGACCGAAGTGTTGCTCTTCCGGGATACCCAGGCCAAGCAGCAATTCACCGGCACGCGCTTCAGCCGAGTAACCGTCCATTTCAGCGAATTCAGTTTCAAGATCGCCCACACGCATTCCGTCTTCATCGGTCATTTCCGGCAAAGCGTAAATACGATCGCGCTCTTCTTTTACCTTCCACAGCTCTTTGTGACCCATGATCACTGTATCGATGACAGTGAATGCTTCGAAGGCAAACTGATCCTGACCAAGTTTGGCCATACGTTCATTCGGATCCTTTGCAACCGAACCAGAAGACGGCTCCAGTTCACCGCCAAGGATTTTCATAAACGTGGATTTACCACAACCGTTCGCACCGATCAGGCCGTAACGGTTACCATTACCAAATTTAATCGAGATATTTTCAAATAATGGCTTATCGCCAAATTGCATGGTGATGTTTGCAGTCGTTAGCACAGGGAATCCCAAGTTGTTGGATTGTAAATAAGCGAAAAGTTGGCACTGGCCAACTTTTCAAAGTAATCGGATTCTATCAGTTTTTGTGATTAACATCACCCCTAAAAAGCACATTGATAATCAAAGCATCGCTGCGGCGTGAGGCGGCTAAATCAAGATTATCACTAAATCACTTTTCATATATTGTACAGCCGATTCATTCATTGCTATGCTGCGCTCGTTAGTCGGGGGGCCATTTGGCTGAGATCGCAAAGCGAGACCCGTTGAACCTGATTCAGTTAATACTGGCGTAGGGAACTAATCCAATCGCATGGCTCCATCGATTGATTATCTTGTGCTGTGATACGGTATCCGTATTTCTGCACCAGACTGTTCCTGCGCACGACACCCAGCAAGGAACAGTGATGAACCCAATCCAGTCAGTCTCTGCACGACTCAATGTCATTCCAGTCAGTCACCCGAACAGTGCGTTGAGCTTTGCTCACGTCGAACTGTGTTTCCCTGTGATTGAACAAGGGAATCAGCGTGCATAACTCATCCCCTGTCCTTGCCATCGAGGATTTAACGGTGCGCTACGCGCAGCAACCGCAGCCTACTCTGCACCGGCTCAGTCTGGAGCTGGGTGTCGGCCAATGGAATTGCATCCTCGGTCAGAGCGGTTGCGGTAAAACCACTCTGCTCAAATATCTCGCCGGGCTGCTGCCAGCCGAATGTGAAATCAGTGGCGGACGGCAAGCGCAGGCGGGTTCAGGCCTCTCAGGCAATATCGCCTATATGGCGCAACAGGATCTGTTGCTGCCGTGGCTGAGTGTACTGGATAATGTCTGCCTTGCAGCGCGTCTGAAAAATCAAGCCTGCCGGCAGGTCATCACCAAAGCCAAGCATCTGCTTGAACTAGTGGGCCTAACTTCAGCTATCCATCACAAGCCCGGGCAGCTTTCCGGCGGGATGCGTCAGCGGGTCGCTCTGGCCAGAACCTTATTGCAGGATAAGCCGGTCGTGCTGATGGATGAGCCTTTTTCAGCGCTGGATGCCGTGACGCGTCATCAGCTGCAGCAGCTCTCTCACCAGTTGCTGGCTGGAAAAACCGTGGTGCTGATTACCCACGATCCGGCCGAGGCCTGCCGGTTGGCTGATCGCCTGTTTATTCTGGAAAAGAGCCTGGACAAAAACGCCGCCCGTCTTGAGTCACTCAACTTACCGGTCACGCCAGCCCCCAGAGACTATGACCAGGCAACCACAGAATTACACAATCAGATTTTTGCCCGCTTGGGAGCCCGTCATGCTTAATCATCCATTCATGCACAGCTCAGCGGCAGCCCAACCACGCCGACTTGCGCGTCTTATCCAACTGACGTTAACCGTGATATTTATTCTGGCGTTATGGCAGGGTGCTATCGCTGTTTTTGAATTGCCGAGCTTTATTTTGCCCAGCCCCCAGCAAGTCTTCCTTAAAGTGCTGGCACGCTACGATGTCCTGCTGGCCCATGGTTGGGTGACGTTACAGGAAATCCTGTTTGGTCTGCTGCTCGGTTTGAGCTGCGGCTTATTTTTCGCCTTGCAGATGCTGCTGTTTCAACCCGTGAAACGCTGGTTATTACCGGTTCTTATCATCAGCCAGGCGATACCGGTATTCGCTCTGGCCCCGATTTTTATGCTGTGGCTCGGTTACGGCATTGCTTCGAAAGTGGTGATAGCGGCAATCATTATCTTCTTCCCGATGACCACCTGCGCCTATGACGGTTTAACTTCCACCCCGCAGGGTTACCTGGATCTGGCCAAAACCATGAACGCGACCCGCTGGCAAACCCTGATTCAACTGCAAATTCCGCATGCGCTGCCGTCGATAGCGTCTGGCATTCGGGTGGCCTGTGTTGTCGCCCCCATCGGCGCGATCACCGGCGAATGGGTCGGGTCCAGCTCAGGATTAGGCTATTTGATGCTGCAGGCCAATGCCCGCATGATGATCAGTGAAATGTTTGCGGCTCTGCTGGTGTTATCACTGATTTCACTCTCACTCTATTTTTCCGTCGACCTACTACTCAAGCGATGGATCCCCTGGAAACCTTAAACGTATAGGAATACCCCGTGTTTAAAAATCTGATTACCTCACTAAGCTTGCTCAGCCTGACGGCGTTTGCCGCCCCGGCCAGTGCAGAAACGTTGTCCCTGATGCTCGATTGGTTCGTCAACCCGAACCATGGCCCGATCGTGATCGCCAAGCAGAAAGGCTACTTTGAGCAGCATGGCATTGACGTCGACATCCAGGAGCCAGCAGACCCGAGTACTCCCCCTAAACTGGTCGCAGCCAATAAAGTCGATTTGGCGATCACCTACCAGCCCAACCTGACCATGGACGTGGCAGAAGGGCTGCCGCTGGTGCGCACTGCCACCTTAATCGCCACACCGCTCAACGCCCTGATGATGCTGGATAACGGACAGCAGCCAGAGTTAAAAGATCTGAAAGGGAAGAAAATCGGTATCGCTCTGGCCGGCAATGAAGAAGCTAACGTAGGAACCATGCTGCGCTCTGCAGGGGTTAGCTATTCCGATGTGAACATCATTAACGTCGGCTGGGCACTTTCTGCATCCCTTGCCTCAGGCAAAGTGGATGCGATTTGGGGCGGACTACGTAATTTCGAGACTAACCAACTGGCGCTGGAAGGCTATAAGGCCGTCTCATTTTACCCGGAAGAACATGGTGTACCCAGTTACGACGAGCTGGTGATTGTTGCCAACCACGATCACTATAACCAGAAAGCGATTGGCGCATTTAATCAGGCACTGCAGCAGGCGGTCACGTACATCGTTAATCACCCTGAACAGGCGTGGCGTGATTTCGTCGCTTACTCACCCGATACACTGGATAATGAGCTCAATCATAAAGCCTGGCAAGATACCCTGACCCGCTTTGCCCTGCGCCCGGCTGCTGCTGATCTGCAACGCTACGATCAATACGCGGAGTTTTTGTATCAGCACAAGCTGATCGCTAAGCTGCCGGCAGCAGCAGACTACGTGGTGACACTTAAATAACCGCTCTGCAGCCAGTGTTTTGAATATATCCGCTTAACACTGGCTGCCTGTGCGACACTTAGTACTTGATATACACTCTTTCCGGTCGCCCTACTTTACCGTACTCATTCTGACTGACGATCAAACCATGAGTTGAGCAGTACTCGAGATACCGGCGCGCGGTGGTTTTACTGACACCGGTACTCTGACTGACATGTTCAACGGTAAACTTTTGCCCGCTATGGCGGGAAAAGTGGCTGATAAAACGGTCTAAAGTGACCTGCTCAATCCCTTTGGGCAACAAATTAACCTGCTGTTTTCGGTGCTGCAGGTTAAACAGATCATCAATATGCTTCTGATTGAGATTGTCGTACGCTTTCATCGCATTGTTGAGGTTGAGATAACGCTGCAAGGTTTCTTGAAAGCGGTCGAATGAGATCGGTTTGAGTAAATAGTCAAAACATCCCAGTTGCATGGCTTCACGCACCGAATCAACATCGTCGGTGGCGGTAATCAGTACCACATCCATTTTTCTTTTCTTTTTCTGGCTGATCAGATCACGATATAAATCGATACCGAGACCATCTGGCAGATAGTTATCGAGCAGAATCAGTTGCGGCTGATAAGCCTGAATGATGGTTTGGGCGGTTTTTAGGGTTTCGGCTATTCCGACAATCTGAAATCGAGTCGTGGTCTTAATGATCTCCTGATAGATTTGGGTAATGTTAGGATCATCCTCGATGATAACAACGTCTATTTTGTCCATTTCACTTCCTCGTTCCAAAACGGCTTTAAGGCCAAGCCCCTGCCCCCAAAGGCATCAGCGTAACACGTGAGCCTTTTATCCCCGGACTGCGGTACACCCGCAGCCGGGAAGGCCCGCGTCTGGTTCGGAATTAAAGCCGATAATTGTGCTGACCCGACTGCAATGGCATCTCATCCAATACCGGGCGTTTTATGTTTATATTTATGGTTATGGTTATGGTTTTAGCGATAGTTATGAGTTTATGGTTCAAGCGGGCTATTCGGGATAAAGACCGAAAAGATACATCCCTGCGGAATGGCATCATCAATGTTGATAAAGCCACCGGCCTGTTCCACATGCCGTTCAACCAGATACAAACCGATGCCATGATTGGCAGCATCGGCTTTACGGGTCGAACCTCTGGCAAAAATAGCCGTCTTCTCTTGCGCGCTTAATCCTGTGCCATTATCTGATATTTCGATGAGCAGATCCTGGCCGGCATCCGTGATCAGAACCCCCACTTCAGGGGCTGCGACACCGCTCAGACGACAGGAATCAAACGCGTTATCGATCAAATTGCCTAAAATAGTACACAGCTGATTTTCATCCAGTTTTCCTTTCAGCGCTAAAAGCTGGCAAGTCGGATCCAAATTCAGTGTGATCCCCAGCTCTTTTGCTCTCAGGGCTTTGCCCAGCAAAAATGCCGCGACCTGATTGAGTAAAATAGCCTGCTTAATAAAATCCAGGGTAGCCTGCTTGTCATCGCTTTCACTGTTGATGAGCTGCAGCGCTTCATCCGCCTTACCCATTTTTAATAATCCGGCCAGAGTGGTCAGTTTGTTAGAAAACTCATGCCGTAATACGCGCAAATTATCACTGTACTGTTTAATCTGGGTCAGGCTGGCACTCACCGCATGAATATCGTTCTGTTCGCGAAAACTGATGACCCAACCGACCAGTTCATCGCCATGCATGACCGGCTCGCGATTCGCGACAATTTGAAATCCATTGAGCTGATAGAATTCATCTTTTGGCTGACGACGCAACGGATTCAACTCGGTTTGCTCCAGCCAGGCGCAGTCATCGAGATAATCAGCGATGTTCGCCTGATACCGGTTCGCCGCTGCTTCCGGTAAATATTGCTGCGCTGAGGGGTTAACGATCATCATTTGACCTTGGCGGTCCACCGCTATGATACCTTCATAAACCGCATTGAGAATTGAGCGCTGGATTTCCCAGGAGAGAGCTATCTGCTCCGGCTCCATATTGTTCATTTGTTTCTGAATGTGGCGGGTAAACAGCCACACCGATGCAAACACCAAAATCAGTAAAACCAGCATGTCCACTATGAGAGGCTGCAAATACTCTTTCAGCCAGTGATCAAAGCGAGTCAGCAGATATCCCACTGAAACGACACCAATGATCTGCCCACTGGCATTCTTGATCGGTGCTTTTCCGCGTACACCATAGCCAAGGAACCCCTCTCTTAATGAGGTGTAAGACTCGCCGCGCAGTAAGGCGCCATCATTATCGCCCCCTTGCATCGCACGCCCAATCCGGTCATCCACCGGATGAAACAGACGAATGCCATTTTGGTCACCAATGACAATAAAACTGGCATCTGAATCCCGCATCAACCGTTCTGCAATCACCCTGATGGTGTGCTTATCCCGGCGCCCGACGCTGGCAATCAACTCGGGATCGCTGGCAATTTCCCTAGCCTGAATCAGGGCGCGGGTTCTGACCTGGTGATCCACCGAAGAGGATAAAGTCTGATAGAACCCCCAGGCCATCACCAATGCCTGGATCAGCAATAAGGTCAGTAACAACAGAAAAATTTTATTTCTGAAACGCCAGCGCACCGGCACAGAGCCTAAAACAGGACGGCTCGATAACAAGCTGTGGGTCTTTTTAACAGGGGCTTGGCTTGGGATCGTCATAGGTGAGACAACATCAGATATACAACAACAAAGGCCCGCAAGAATAACACGGAGGTAACAGGATGGCATTTGGTTGAAACATATTTACTACCAAACTTTGATATGTGAAACATCTTCCTGCTATGCGAGGTCAATACCGATTCGTTAGACACTGACACCGAGTGAAATAACGACAAAAGCCAAAATCAGATGATGACTTTGGCTTTTGGAGAATCACTCAATCACATCAGCCCAAGCAGCATGATGTTCAGGGGTTGTTATGCCGTTTTCAACTCGGATTGACGACGTAGTTTACTCAGCAGTGGCCACAACACTGAGATCACAGTGACCGCCAACAGCACCTGAGCAATACCGGACTGAACGAAAATACCCATTTCCTGGTTGGAGATTCTAAACGCCTGACGGAACGACTGCTCCATCTGGCTGCCCACAATCACCGCCAGAATCATAGGCGCAGTCGGGATATTCACTTTATGCATCACCATTCCCATCACACCCAGCACAATCAGAATGTAGAAATCGACGACCGCACTACTGATTGCATAGCAACCAACAAAAGCCAGACCCAGCACTATCGGGTAAAGAACGTTGGCAGGAATCGCCAGCATACGTACCAGGATCCCAGCGAGAGGAATGTTGACAAATGCCAGAATAATGTTGGCAATAAACAGGCTGGCAATCAGGCCCCAGGCGGTATCCGGATGTTGGGTAAACAGTAAAGGTCCAGGCTGGATACCCAGCATCAGGAGTGCACCCATCATCACAGCCGTTGTACCTGAACCGGGAATACCCAAAGACAACATAGGGATCATCGCGCCGATAGAGGCTGAGTTATTCGCCGACTCCGGCGCTGCGAGCCCTTCTATCGCACCATGGCCAAACTCTTCCTTGTGCGGAGAAAGCTGCTTTTCATTGTTGTAGCACATCAAAGAAGCCATGGTGCCGCCCGCGCCTGGCAACGCGCCGATGATAAAACCAACCGGTGCACTACGCAGAATCGGCCATTTCGAGCGACGCCAGTCATCTTTGCTGATCCAGATACGTTTAAACTTAGTCTGCGCTTTTTTACTGCCATCACTCAGCGCTTCCATACTTTTCATTACTTCGCCCAAGGCGTAGATACCGATAATCACCACCAGAAAATCAACCCCGGTCTGCAGTTCAAGCACACCAAAGGTGAAACGGCTTAATCCTGACTGAGCGTCAATGCCCACGGTCGCAATGGCCAGGCCAATGGCCATAGAGAGGAAACCTTTTAGCATGTTGCCTTTCGACATGGACACGGTCATCGACAGTGCCGCCAGCATCAGCATAAAGTACTCGGCAGGTCCGAATCGAATCGCAAAATTTGCGACTGGCTCAGCCAGGAAGGTCATTAATACCGCGGCTATCGTGCCACCAATCAAAGACGCAATCGCCGAGATCGCCAGCGCCGATTCCGCCCGGCCTTTCATCGCCATCGGATAACCGTCAAACGTCGCCGCCAGTGCCGCGCCGTCTCCCGGAGTATTGATAAGAATCGAGCTACGGGAACCACCAAACATCGCGCCCATGTAGATACCCGTCATGGTGATCAGTGATGCCGTCGGTCCCATGGCATAAGTCATCGGTAGCAGTACTGCCACACCGGTTGCAGGTCCAAGGCCAGGTAACATACCAATAATGGTGCCCATCACCCCACCCAGAGTGATCAACATTAAATAATATGGCTGTAGAGCAATTCCGAATCCATTCAGAAGGCTAGCAAAAATATCTGTCATACCCTGGCTCCTTAGCTAAACATCAGAGAGGTCGGCAGATTAATTGCCAACAACTCACTAAAAATAAAATAGATACCGGTCGAGAACAGTACCGCGATCAATAACGAACGTTTCCATGCCCCGACACCGCTGGTAATAAGCAGCATCGCGAACATAAATATCGCCGTGCTTAGCATGTAGCCGGCATGCTCAAAAATTAGCGCGTAGACAAAAGCCGCTACACAGCTCAAAACAATCCGATAACGGTGTGTCTTACGTTGCGCGTGCTGCGCAATAAACTCTTGCACTGCTGCCACTGATGGTGCAACACGCCCGTTGATAATCAGCAGAATGCCAATCACAATCGTCAGCGCGGCAATCGCCAATGGCATAAAAATGGGTTCCCACGGGTTACCAAACATGGGCCGTGGTAACAAATAGGCATAGCCGCCATAGCCCAGACCAAACAAAATACTGACCACGCCGGTCAGTCCGTCCCAGTTTGCAGGCTGTGTTTGTTTGTTCATGTTAATGAAGTCCTTATTCCAGCTGAAACATAAAGGGCAATTCCCTTTATCAATCTGTTGGCTCCTTACCTGGAGCCAACAGCTATTGTTGTAATAATTTTTATCGGAACACTTCTTGGATCAGTGTTTTGTATTGTTCATTGGTCGCAGAGAGAAATTGCTCAAATTCAGCCTGATCCTGATACGCAGCTTCCCAGCCATTACGTTTCATCGCGGCTTTCCACTCGGCAGTTTCAGTCATTTTCTGCAGTGCATCACGCCAGTAATCCACCGCCTCTTTTGGCATATCTTTTGGCCCGAACAAACCACGCCAGTTTTCAAACGTGACATCGATGCCCTGCTCTTTCACGGTCGGGATCTTAGCCATCGCTCCCTCGCCAATGCGTTTGTCAGCTGTTTGTGCCAGTGCGCGCAGCTTACCGCTTTCCAACAGACCCGCGACATCACCAAGCCCGGTCGAAATCAGATCAATGTGACCACCCAGTACCTGAGCAACGACGCCACCATCCTGGAAAGAAACGTAATCGATATCTCTCAGGTCTTTAACGCCCGCGGCTTTAGCCACCAGCAGGAACTGAATGTGGTCCATAGAGCCCGCGGTGGAGATGCCACCAATTTTGATCGACTTAGGATCCTTCTTGAGAGCGTCCATCACCTGATTAATCGAGGTGTAAGGCGAATCTTGCGGCACAACAAATGCGGCATAATCAGAAATCAAACGCGCCAAAGGCGTGGTGTCTTTGTAACTATATGGCGTCATCCCCGTCAGATTGGTCAGCAGAATTGGCGGAGAATAGACCGAGATCAAATCGCCTTTGCCTTTTTGAGTTTGCATGAACGTCAGGTTAACGGCACCACCACCGCCAGGACGGTTAATAACCGGCAGATTTGAGCTGACAAGGTTCTCGTCTTTCAGTGTTTTGGCCACGGTACGAATGGTTAAATCCCATCCGCCACCTGCGCCGGCAGGTGCGACCATATTAACGGTTCTTGGCGGGTAATCATTGGCAGATGCCGAAGACATTGCACCCAGTGTAGTGGCAGCAATCAGCAGGTGTGCAAAAGCAAATGTTAGCTTTCTCATAGCGCTATCCTTTAATTATTTTGTATTTGGGAATCCATTCATGAGCAACACGCAGGTAACAGTACCTCACCCGCGCGCTTCATTTATTGAGCAGATAGGTTGGACAGTGTGGCAAGCAGCGACTAAGTCCACAGCGAGAACCTGAACTGCTGCAAGCCTGACGATACTAATTAACAATTCGGTAATTTGTTGCGATAAAGGGCAACATTCGCGTGGCAAATAATGACGCTTATGGTTTTTATGGTGTTAATTATTTGCGCCAGATTTTGCGGGCGATATGGCCGAGGTGCTGGCAGCGGAATAAAGATTCGGCGGGCCTATACTTCGAGCGTACAAATCGGCTAAGGCTTGTAATGGAAAGCGTAAACGATATCGGGAAGATGCAGACGTGAATGCCGCTGCGGTCAGAAATTGAAGTGCATTCGAGCAAATGAAATGTATTAGTGCAGATGAAGCAACAGCAACGATAACCAACTGCCACAGAGAAAAACTCACACTTCAGAAACGACAAAACCCGCTAAAAAGCGGGTTTTGTAAGAAATTTTGGTGCGTCCGAGTGGACTCGAACCACCGACCCCCGCCATGTCAAGGCGATACTCTAACCAGCTGAGCTACGGACGCACACTGCATGTTTATACACTTGCTGAGTGTTTTCTCATGGTGCGTCCGAGTGGACTCGAACCACCGACCCCCGCCATGTCAAGGCGATACTCTAACCAGCTGAGCTACGGACGCTTTCCCTGAGAACGAGATGGATATTAACGACAGATTTTCATGCGTGCAAGTCAAATTTCTTTATTTTTGAATCGATTGGCTTTTCTGTAGACACTTTGTTGATTTTTTACCCCAACAGCGTGTCATTAATTGAGTTTTATCATATTAAAACAGTGGGCGCTGTGCTGAAGCAGCTCTCCTTTTGTGACTTTAATTCAACAAAACTCTTGATTGCTACCTACTTAGAGGTAGTATAAATTTTTATTGGTCGCTAAACGCACAATTGAGACAAAAGAACATGGATTCACGGTTGTTTGATCACTCGCACACACTACGAAGCTCTGTTCTGGCTGGTTTGAGTCTATTCTTGTTCGCAGTCGCACTGGCTTTCTCCTGGTTATACTTCAACAAACAGGAGTTTGTGCTCGCTTCAATTTACCTGTTTTTCACTCTTTACTCGCTGTACGTGTCCCGCCTTGCTGCACAGCGTAAGCACAAACATCGTCACATCCAATGTTACGTTTACTTAATGATGTTTATCATCTGCATCAGCACCTACCTGCAACCTTTAGCAGATGGCCTCTATTTGTGGACGATCTTCTGCCCGATAGTGCTCTATGCCCTGCTCGGCCTCAACCAGGGCCGCCTTATGTCGGGCATTGTCCTGCTTGCTCAGGTTATGAGTGTCTACGATGACGTGATTCAGGTTTCGGCTTTAAATGCATTGACCACCATGGTCAACTTAATCTTGTGTTACTGCGGGGTCTGGATTGTTTCACATCGCTACGAATTCAACCGCGAGAATATCGAGAACTCTCTGACTTACCTCGCATCACGCGACGCTCTGACCGGGGCCCATAATCGCCTGTCACTGCGAGCGGCCTTTAACCACTTTGAGAAGCATCGCAGCAGCGTAGATTCACTCAGCCTTCTGCTGATTGATTTGGACTACTTTAAACAGATTAACGATCAGTACGGACATGATTCCGGTGACAAGGTATTAATAGAAACAGCCCAAATACTGGCCAATGTGGTGGGCGAAGATAATTTGTATCGTATCGGCGGCGAAGAATTCTGTGTCACTCTGTTTGATACGGATCTCGAACAGGCGGAGAAGATGGGTGAGCGCCTGCGCAGCGCAGTTGGAACCCATTTATTCTACTATCGCGAGCAGACAATTCACTTAACCTTAAGTGTGGGCATTTGTGAGTATCAGGCCGGAGATAAACTGACCGATTTGATCAAGTTGGCGGATAAAGAGCTCTACCGGGCAAAACATAACGGACGCAATCAGGTTCGTATTTGCCAGACGGTCGAATGTGCCGAGTGCCAACCGCAAGCTGAATCAGGTTAGTGATTCTGCGTCTTCCCCATCATCATCCAGTTCAAATACCACATTGTAATTTTCTGTATAAGTACAGTGTGGCTGACGGCTGCAGGTAAAAAATCGACGACCTTTGAACTCGCCCTGACTGGCCACTTTGATGTTCATCGGGCTGCCACAACGTTTACAAAAACGAACTTCTTTGTCGGTTTCGATCAAGTCAATATGCGCGGCGAGTAACCGGCGCAGTTTGCCCACTTGATAGCTGTAACGGATATTGGCACCGATTAAAGGGATATTTGCCGTCTTACATACCTGCATCAGCAACTTTTCTCGTTCAACCTTAAGCTTGGTCAGCTCCTTGCCATCATCGAGTTCCACAACCACGCGCGGCTCCAATGTTCTGGCATCACACACCAGGAAATTAAACTGGCTGCGGGCCACCCGGTGGTTGGCAATAAACCACTGCTTCTTATTCAGACCTTTTGAAGGGGTAACCACCTGGGTCATACTGACTTTGGTCAACACAATTCCGTGCTCTCCTACTGCAGCGGTTAATGCGTGATAAAACGTGCTTTCTGCGCTAGTCAAAACTGGCCCTTTACGACGGTAAGCGTAACTTTTGCTGTCATCATGGCGAATCACGTACTTTTGAATCACCACAAAAAAGACCACCAGCAGTGCCACAATGATGAAGATATTAGTCATGACGTTCCTTTAACCGCTATAAAATTCAAGCACTGCTCCCAAAGCCTGAACGATAAAATATCATCCCCGAACTCACCACCATCACTATTAGATTCGGAAGCTAACTCTTTCATAGATAACTGATGTTTTCCCGAAAGGCCAGCAGATTTCTCCGATTTTGCAGAATGTGTAAACCTGACACTAAGTTCCTTGAGCTATCTCCAGTCCAGAGAACTATCTCAAAGCCGAAAAGCGCTCGCGAAGCCACACAACTATGGTGAAGCGGCCAAACTAACAAGAAGACCCGCCAATGCGGGCCCCAATCACTCAACAAAACGCAATAAGCTTAGCCGCGCCCCGTCATTACTGTGACGATTCATGTCACATTGCTGGCTCGCGCTTTAGCTCAGGTCGGAAGACTTAACTGAAGATTAAACCGTCCATTAAGGATACCAGCTTGCCAATTTGTGGTTTGGTAATGGTGTCATTGGCTCCGAGCGACAAAGCTTTGGTACGGTTGTCGTCACTCATCAGAGACGAGAACATCACGATGGGGGTGTTACAGTACGCTTCGGTATCGCGTAATCGCTTCAGTAAATGCATTCCATCCATGCGCGGCATTTCCACATCAGATACAATCGCATCAATAAGCTCACTGACCGCCAGATTTTCTTCTTTTGCGATACGCTCGACGTCCATCAATTTCTCATGCGCTTCACCACCATCTTTGCTGGCAATAACGTTATAGCCAGCAGTACTTAACGTATCTTGAATCAGACTGCGGATGAATGCTGAATCATCGACCACCATCACCGTTTTCGCATTACGCTTACTGACCATGGTCTGATTCAGGTTGACCGAGCGGTCAACTTTCACATCATACTTCTCCATACTCAATTCTGGATTGATGTCAGCAATAATCTTCTCGAAATCGAGGATCATGATCAGCTTGCCTTCTTTACGCACCACAGCAACCACACAGTCCTGTTCACCTGACTCCAGAAATTGACTCGGAGATTCGACATCATTCCAGGAAATACGATGAATGCGGCTGATGCTGTCAATCAGGAAGCCATTGGTCATGCGGTTAAAATCAGTCACAATCACATATTTGTTGCTGTTTACCGAACTGGTCGGTACACCGAGCCAACCGGCCAGATCCACTAACGGTGTCAAAATGTCGCGTGAAGAGAACACACCAATCATATGAGGCTGAGCATTGGGATAGTCGGTGGTGTCCGGTACACGGATCACCTCTCTGACTTTGGCGACGTTAATGCCGTAATAACAGGTTTTGGTTTCGCCATTTGCCAGTTGTTTTTCGAGATGAAATTCAATTATTTCTAATTCGTTGGTACCGCTTTCAAGAAGAATGTTACTGCTAGGGTTACTCATATTGGTCACTTCAGTTAGGCAAGTTATCGGTATTTGTCTAAAATGGCCTGATATAAGTTCACGCCATCTGTACCGGAAGTATCCCTAATTATATCAATCCCTTTTTGTAAGTCATTCACCAACTGCTGATCTATTTCTTTATTGAAGGCGAAATAGAGTAAGCCTTGCTGCAAAACAAAAATTGTCGCCAGATCTTCTGCCTGGTAGCCCGACCTGATAGCCCACCAGTGCGTCGCCTGTTCGTTATAGGCGATAAGATCGATACGGTTTTTGAGCAGCAATTCGGTCAGCACGCCGACATTGGCCGCTTCCTGCATCAACTCTCGCGGGATGCCGAGTTGGAGCAGGAGCTGTTCACCGACATCATCCCGGATAACGCCGATGCGATATTTCGCCAGGTCAATGGGCTGGTCAATTTTTATTTTGGTGTCACTGCGAGCCAACACGGAAACCCGGATTTCCCCTATCGGTCCGACCCAGTTGAACAGGGATTCGCGGTGCTGAGTCCGGGTTGTAGAAAACAGAACCGAACCGGGTTTGAGCAACACCGAGCGATAAGCTCTCGGCCAGGGCTGCATGACAATTTGCTCACTTGAAACTTCACGGCCAACTTGCTGGCTGGCCTGTTGCAACAAATCCACTGCAATGCCGGTAATCTGGCCATTATTTGAAAAATTATAAGGCGGGTACTCTTCAGTGTAGAAAGTCAGCTCACTCATATCCGCAGCTGATGACACAGACCAGACCAAAACCGACACAACAGCCGACTTTGCTAACCGTTTCGTTATTCTCATTCTGATACCCTTGCGACTCTACTGAACTTTAACGCTAGATGAGTCAGATGGGCTTAGACGAGAGCAAGGTCGCAAAAATTCTACTCTGCAATGACTGGCTGTCCGATTGACCTCATATTCGAGTGACTTTCTTATAGCTGCGCTCAGGACGGCCCACAGAACCATAACGGACATCCGCTTCCAGCTCTCCCGAACCAATCAAATACTCAAGATAGCGTCGTGCGGTCGTGCGGCTGGCCCCTATTTTCTCACCGGCCTCATCGGCTGTGAGAGTGACAGAATCGGCGAACAACTGGCGGATTTTATCCAGCGTTACACTGTCTATGCCTTTCGGTAACCGCGAGGCTGACATATCCTGCTGAGCAGAAGAGGTTAACATCTTATCCACCAGTCCCTGATCCAAGTCGGCCAATTTTCCCAACTCAACCTGACGTGCCAAATACTTTTTCAGGGCCGTTTCCAAACGAGGAAACATCACGGGTTTGAGCAGATAATCGACCACACCGCCGCGCATCGCCTGCTGCAGTGTTTCCACATCACGCGCCGCGGTAATTAGGATCACGTCACAGCGGGCATTACGGTTGCGTACCCACTGCAGAATATCCAAGCCCGTGCCGTCCGGCAGATAAACATCCAGTAACACTAAATCCGGTTGCAGCACTTCTAACTGCATCTCGGCTTCCGCTTGTGAGGTTGCAATCCCGACCACATCAAAGCCACCCGTCTGGTTAAGATATTTATGATGCAACTGAGCGATCGCTACATCATCTTCAATGATCAATACCCGGGTTGTCATAGCAGTTCTTCCTTGGGCAGATAAACCGTCATACGTGTTCCATATTCTTTGTCATTACTATACATCTCTAATTGACCCTGATAGCGATCAGATAACTGCTTGACCAGATACAATCCAACCCCCCGGTTATACTTCGCTTTACTCGATACCCCTTTTTGCAGCAACAGCTCCGGGCTGAAATCCTGAGGCAAACCACAACCCTGGTCTTCAACCTCAAGTATGATTTCATTGCCGTAGTCGCTGATCGAGACATCGATAACACGCCTCTCCTTTGGAAAACGTTGCGAGTGGCGTATCGCAGTCAGTGTCGCATCAAAGGCATTGTCTATCAGGTTGCCCAGAATAGTCACTATGTCTTCCGCGTTGATATAACCCGGTAAACAGGCCAGATGCGAGCCATCATCGACATTAAGCTCCAGGCCAATCTCACGCGCTCGCTCTGTCTTACCCAGCAGCATACCGGCGATCAACGGGTCTTTAATCGTTTCACGCAGAAACTCGATCAAACTCTGGTAATGGGCGGTTTCCTGACCAATTAGCTGCTGTACCGCCTCCAGCTCTCCCATTTGCACCAGTCCACTGATGGTATTGAGTTTATTGCGATGTTCATGAGTTTGAGAGCGCAGCATTTCTGCGTACTCTCTGGTCTGGGATAGCTGCTCCGTAAGCTCGTTGATCTCACCACGCAAACGAAAGCTGGATACCGCCCCGACCACTCTGCCTTCAACAACAATCGGACTTCGGTTGGCAATCAAACGCTGTTTGTTGAGATACAACTCGATATCATGGTCTATGGCCCCGGTTTCCAGCACTTTGTACAGATCGCTATTGGGTAATGAGTCGGTCAACAAGCGATTAATGGCCTTATCGCGGTCGATACCTAAAATGTCACAGGCGCTTTTATTAATTGAACGCAATACGCCTTTATCATCAATACTGAGAATACCCTCTCTGATCGTACTCATGGTGACATCCAACTCGACATACAGACGGCCAATCTCCTCCGGCTCAAAGCCCAGAATCGCCTTTTGAAAACGACGTGACACATAACTTGAGACAATACCATTGGCAATTAACACCAAAAAGGTGATCGCGATAAGGTACGTCAGAAATGGTTCGATCCTGTCTTGTAAACGAGCGAGCAGATACCCCACCGAAACAACGCCGATCACCTGGCCGTTGCTGTCAACTACCGCGGCCTTACCGCGCACCGACTGCCCCAGAGAGCCCTGTGCAAACGAGATGTACTCTTCACCGCCCAGCAAAGCGCGCTCATTATCACCGCCTACCATTGGCTTACCGATTCTCGCGTCAATCGGATGAACAATCCGCATCCCTTTATCATCACCAATCACGATGAAAGTGGCGCCGATCAATTGGGTTAAATCGCGGAAACGTTGCTGGATCTCATCAGAGTCATCCGCACGTTGAATAACGTCAATCACTATCGACGAGCGGGCCAGAAACGAAGCCACGCCCAGAGCCTTAAGCCCCATCTCTTCTTCCTGAGAATGTTTGATGTAGGCAAAGCCGGCGGCGACCAAGACCAACAACTCAATCAAGCCGGACAATGTCATTATAATCAGCATACGTTTGCGAAAGCTGATATCGTTCCATGTCATGAATATCTCCCTGTCCGCCCAAAACTAACACTAATTTAACAAAGGTGCGAAAGCGGGTTCGATAACTGTGAACACAGCGTGTGTTAGCAACTTGCTCATTTTAGTGACAAATTTTCATACATCCTCGCCAGCATCAAATTGAGTAAAAAATCATCAACAACTGGATTTTTTTGCAACAATAAAACATGACATAGATCACATGCGATTTGGTTTTTTTTAGCCTGTAGAGGTTCATTCGGTCATATACTGATTGGGCAGTGAGGGCAGAAACGTTGCAGGCAGGGCCAACATAATAATTAACTCAATCCTGGTTTGTCGCTTGCGCTACTATCGTAAGAAGGATACTCACCATGGAAAGAGATGCGTTTGGAATATGTTTGTCGCAACAAATGCTGGCCGAGCACCTGCAGTCAACTTTTACTCATGTTCGTGCTTACGGATCAGAGCAGCAGGATGATCTGCAAGTCGTGCTATCGATACCGCAAATGACAGGACAAGATCTGCTCGATACCATTCAAAGCACAGAAGAGCTGGTGTGGCGCGCCGACTTTCACTGTCCCGGACGATGAGCCTGTCTACAAGCAGAAACAGGACTGGGTTCCTCAGCAACGATAGGGCCCAAAGGCAGCATAAAATTGGCCTAACCAACGCTAAATCGACTCTAAGTCTACGCATTTGACTCTTGATGTGTTGATCAGGAAAATGCTGTTATACTCAACGGAAAACCGATAACATAGAGTATAAACTCTAATATCGACGTTTGAGCTAAAGCATGAAAGTGAAATCAATCAGTGTGCTGTTAACTTCTCTGTTGGCGCTCCCGTCAGCGTTTGCAGCGCCGATCTCCTTTGACCAGGCGTGGGAGATTTTGCAGCGTCAAAACCATTCGTTAGCCGCCGAGCGCGCCAACGTAGATCATTTTGAGCACCTGCATAACGCCACTTCCAGTCTGAATTTACCTTCAGTGACCGTGGGAGCCAATTATACCCGCCTCGACCAAGATGTGACATTGTCACTTAAGCAGGTCGCAGACAGCGCAGGGGGCATTGTCGCACCGGCTGCTCTAGCCCCTCTTTTCACCTCTCTCGGCTCTCTGACCTCTACCATCACGGAACGCGATATTTTCAGCTCTTCGATTCGGGCAGTCTGGCCTATTTTTACCGGTGGTCGCATTACTGCTGCGCAAAATGCTGCCGAAGGCAAAAAGGAAGAAGCACAAAGCCAACTGGCGATGGAAGTTCAGGCACGATATGAAGACCTGGCCAAGTATTATTTCAGCGTGGTCTTAGCGCAGGAAGTGCTGCAAACCCGTATTGAAGTAGAAAAAGGGCTGACTCAACATCGGGACAACGCGCTTAAGCTCGAACAGCAAGGCCAGATCGCCAGAGTCGAGCGATTGCAGGCCGAAGCATCGCTTGATAAAGCAACCGTTGAGCGTAAAAAAGCGCAAAAAGATCTCGATATTGCTCAAAGCGCCCTCACCCAAATCCTCAACCAACCACAAATGGTTGAGCCGAGCGGTGATTTGTTTATCAACCCCAGCTTACCGCCAATGAGCGCCTTCATCGATCAGACACTGGCGACTTACCCGGGGCTGGACTTGCTCAACGCGAAAGAAAAACAGGCCAGCAGCCTTATCAAAGCTGAAAAAGGCAAATACTACCCAGAAGTCTATCTGTACGGCACTTACAACTTATACGAAGATGACTCCCTCGCCAGTGACCTGCGCCCGGACTGGTTAGTCGGCGTCGGCGTCAATGTGCCACTGGTGGAAAATACCGGGCGTAGTGAGCAAGTGAAAGCCGCCAGCAGTCTGGTCACCCAGGTGAAATACCGTCGTGAACAGGCTAAGCAAGATCTCAGTGTGCTGGTTGAAAAAACCTATAAAGAAGCCGAGCAAGCTCAGGAAGAAGTGGAAGGACTTAACTCGAGCCTGCAACTGGCTCAGGAAAACCTGCGCTTACGCCAGAAAGCCTTCACTCAAGGACTGTCGACCTCAGTGGATGTAGTCGATGCCGAGTTATACCTCGCCAGCATTCGTACCCAACAGGCGGTGGCCGGCTTTCACTATCTGATCGCACTGACCAAACTACTGGCTATTTCCAGTGAAATGGCCACTTTCCCACAATACCAGCAAAGTGCACAGCCACTCAGTACAGCGCCGAATCCATCTGCTGCCATTTCGATGACGGAGAACCCAATTTCATGAAAACCGTTAAAACGCCTCTGCTCGCGATTATCGCTCTGGCCGCCGCAGGCTGGATCGGTTACAGCTTTTATCTGGCCTATCAACCAGAACCGGTGCGCCTGCAAGGTCAGATAGAATCCCAACAATACAGCATTTCTTCCAAAGTGGCCGGTCGTATTGATCAGGTGTTCGTGCGTAAAGGCGATGAAGTAAAAAAAGGCCAGTTAATCTTCAGCCTGCACAGCCCGGAAATCGAAGCCAAACTCGAACAGGCGGTCGCCAACCAGAAAGCCGCTGGTGCCATGGCCAAAGAGGCTGAAAACGGCGCGCGTCAGCAACAGGTACGTGCGGCGCAAGATCAATGGTTAAAAGCTAAAGCCGCTGCAGAACTGGCCGAGAAAACCTACCAGCGGGTCAATAACCTTTATAAAGACGGCGTAGTGGCTGAACAGAAACGCGATGAAGCCAACACCCAGTGGCAAGCCGCCAAGTACACCGAAAGCGCAGCGTTGCAGATGTATAACATGGCACGTGAAGGTGCGCGCAGCGAAACCAAACAAGCCGCTCAGGAAAAAGTCAACGTCGCAGCAGGTGCCGTGGCGGAAGTTGAGGCCTACGCTGCCGATACTAAGATTGAAAGCTGGTTTGACGGCGAAGTCGCGCAAGTCCTGATGCAAAGTGGCGAATTAGCACCACAGGGCTTTCCCGTGGTCACCGTGGTGGATAGACAGGATTCCTGGGCAGTACTCAATGTGCGTGAAGATCTGCTCAGTCAGTTTAAAAAAGGCAGCACGTTCAAGGCCTATCTTCCCGCACTCGATAAGCAGATTGAATTTACCGTTTCCCATATTGAAGTCATGGGTGATTTTGCCACCTGGCGTTCGACAGATTCGGCGCAGGGCTTTGATCTACGGACTTTTGAAGTCGAAGCGCGCCCGACAAATCCACAGACGGATTTACGTATGGGCATGAGCCTGGTGGTTGAGTTGTAGCCATGAAGCACGCTTCGGTTGACCGCAGTCATAGCGGCGCTCATCACGTGGCGAGCCGTGCTGCCGACGGTACCAGTCCGGCTGCAGGCGACGCTGGTCGCCTGCCTGCACAGTGGCCGCTGCTGCGCAAGGATAAATGGTTGCTGGCCTGCCTGACCTGGTTGCCTATCCTGCTGGCGGCCAGTATTTGGTGGATATTCTCAGCCGGTATCGTTCATAACCTGCCCATCGGTGTGGTGGATTTGTCACACAGTCAGCTATCGCGTCAGTTGCAGCGCCATCTTGATGCGACGTCAACCTTAGCGGTCACCCGCCAATACCAGAATGTCGCTGCAGCGAAGCAGGACATGGTCACCAGCAACATCTACGCGTTTATTGTGATTCCCAGCCAGTTTGATAAGTCGGTCTATCGCAGTGAATTGCCGCAGGTCACCACGTTTTACAACAGCCAGTACATTCTGGTCGGACGGGTCATCAGCTCAGCAATCATGCAGGCCGTCGCAATGCTCAACGCTGAAATAGGGATCGTCACAAGCCTCTCCGCCGGCAATCAGACCACCCAGAGCGCAATGGGCCAGGTCGTGCCGATACGCACTCAAATCACGCCATTATTTAATAAGAACACCAATTACGCCCAATTTCTGGTGTCTGCCATTATTCCGGCCATCTGGCAGATTGTTATCGTGGTGAGCACCATTCTGATTCTCAGCGCCAATACTCGAATTTATGGATTACATCGCTGGCTTGGCCAACGGCCCTTATTGCATCTGAGCCAGACACTGCTGCGTTACTATCCAATTTTCATTATTCAGGGCGCAGCGTATCTGTTCTGGTTCTACAGCGTATTGCAATGGCCGATGCATGGTAACCTGCTGGTCTTAATCCTGGCCCAGATGATTACCACTATCGGCTGTATGATCATGGGCGCCGTTTTTTTCTTCCTTAGCCTGGATCCCGCACGTGCTATGAGCTTCGCGGGTGCATTTACCGCCCCCAGTTTTGCCTTTATGGGCATTACCTTTCCAACCAGCGATATGGGGACGATTGCCCAGGCCTGGCGCAGTCTGCTGCCGGTCAGTCACTATATCGAAGTGCAGGTCAGTCAGGTCAGCTACGGTCTGGGCGGGTTCCAGTCGCTAACACATCTGTTGCCGATGTTCGGGTATTTATTCCCATTGCTGTTAACGGTCGTCCTGATGCGCAAGCATCTGCGCACGACACCGGTAAGGAGTGACCATGCGACTGACTGATTTATTTAAAGCCGAATTAAAGGCCTTATTGAGCAATCCGGTCGTTATGCTGACCATGTTTGGTGGCGTGCTGTTTTACTCATTCCTCTATCCACTCCCCTACAGCCATCAAACGCCGCGTGAGCAGGCGATCAGCATCGTGAATCTGGATAAGAGTCAGATTAGCTATCAGCTCGAACGCATGGTCGATGCCACCCCGCAGGTCAAAGTGGTGCAACGGGATCATTCGCTGGAACAAGCAAAGCAGGCTTTTCTGGATCGGAAAGTGAGCGGAATACTGGTGATACCAGAGCACTTCTATAAAGATCTGCTACTTGGTACCAGCCCGACCCTGGCATTTGCCGGAGACGCTTCCTACTTTCTGGTCTACGGCACTATCGTTGAAGGTCTGGCGCAAGCGGGCGGCACGCTGTCGGCCCGTGCCCGGGTGACCCGCCTGCTGAGCCAAGGGGAACCTCTTGAGAGTGCGGCCCATCACTATGCCGCAGTGCAATCGAATTTAAAGCCGACTTTTAATCCGCGTGTCGGTTACGTCGATTACGTCGTTCCTGCGGTGTTTATCCTCATTCTGCAGCAAACTCTGGCGATGTCTGCCGGGCTGTTAACCGGCACGCAGCGAGCTGAGTCAGGCGACTGGCAGCAGATTCCGGTACTGCCCCTGCTCTTCATGCGTACCTTCATCATAGTGGCGTTCTACTACCTGCTCAGCATGTACTATTTCGGGGCCAGCTTCAGCTTGCAAGGCGTGAGTACGATAGGTCAGCCGATACAATTACTGACTCTGCTGCTGCCGTTTTTGCTCACAGCCTGTTTTATCGGGATCTGGCTCGGAGCGGTGACACCACGCCGCGAACTGGTCACATTGATCGTGCTGATAAGCTCAATGCCGCTGGTGTTTTCCGCCGGATTTATCTGGCCTCTGGAAGCTATACCTACACCTATCATCTG
The DNA here is from genome assembly GCF_004804295.1 of Vibrio sp. H11. Taxonomy (NCBI): domain Bacteria; kingdom Pseudomonadati; phylum Pseudomonadota; class Gammaproteobacteria; order Vibrionales; family Vibrionaceae; genus Vibrio; species Vibrio sp. H11. Next base: position 84,676 of record NZ_SSHN01000015.1, read on the forward strand.
GCTGTCGAACCTGTTCCCGAGTACACCCGGCATCCAGGGCTTTCTGGCACTCAATCAGATGGGGGCAGAATGGCGCCAAATCGCGCCGCAATGGACCCTGCTGTGGGCACAAGCCGTGGCATGGGGCAGCCTCGCTTGGTGGCAGCTGCAGCGCAATCACGGCGCTTTAACTGTGAAAGTCAGTCAAGCAGGATAGCTGTCAGGCTAGCCCGCCTTCTAACACCGCGGATGTGAGATGAGGGACGGTGGGGCAAAGCGCGCATTAAGCCGTGCTCGCTGATGTTAGTCCTGCCATTTTTTACGCATACGTTCGATGGTCGCCTGCTCTACGCCATGGATGTTGGGATACTCGCCACGACATACCTTAATCACCAGTTTTGCCCGGTACTGACGGGCGATTTTCTTATACGCAGTCATCTCCCAGTGCCGCACAAACGTGTTGGCGACCACTACGCTTTTGCCCTGCTTGAGGCAATTTTCTGTCTCTTGCTGACACCAGGCGTGTGCCTGTGCTATCTGCTCCGGACGGTAGTGATATTCGCCCTGCGCATTGATAAAAAACATATCCGCTTCAAGATGCACCGCCGGTAAAGACTGGGCTAACGTCGATTTTCCCGAGCCGGGTAAACCACGAATTAAGGTCAGTGTCGGAATCATATGTGTTCAAATTATGCAAATCGTAGCCGGCATACTAACTTAATTTTGTGGCGCACGCATTTTGCTATCGACAACGCCTATCAGTTAGGTTATAAGTCTAGATGTATAGACGTCCAAATGTAACGCTTAGGGAGAAAGCTGTGCCGATTAAGATCCCCGATCAACTGCCTGCAACTGATGTTTTACGTACTGAGAATATCTTCGTCATGTCGGAAACCCGCGCATCGACCCAGGGTATTCGTCCGCTGAAGGTTCTGATTCTTAACCTGATGCCAAAAAAAATTGAAACCGAAACTCAGTTCCTGCGTCTGTTATCAAATTCACCGCTTCAGGTGGATATTGAACTGCTGCGTATCGATGATCGCCCAAGCAAGAACACACCAGAAGAGCACTTAAACGAATTTTATCGCCAGTTTGAACTGGTCAGACACCGTAACTTCGATGGTCTGATCATTACTGGTGCGCCTTTAGGTTTAGTGCAATTTGAAGATGTCGTCTACTGGGATCACCTGCAGCAGATTATGAAATGGGCCAAAGAGCATGTGACCTCAACACTTTATGTGTGTTGGGCAGCACAAGCCGGCCTGAAATTGTTGTATAACCTGCCCAAACAGACACGTGAAGAGAAACTGTCCGGGGTTTATGTGCATGAAAACCTGCAGCCGTACCATCCGCTGCTGCGTGGTTTCGATGATACCTTCCTGGCACCGCATTCACGTTATGCCGATTTTGCGCCTGGTTATCTGGAAACTCATACCGACCTGGATATTCTTGCGACATCTGATGTCGCAGGCGTTTACCTTGCATCGACTAAAGATAAACGTAACGTGTTTGTGACTGGTCATCCGGAGTACGACGCACTGACCCTGCATAACGAGTACATTCGTGATCTGGGTGCGGGCCTGGAACCGGTCATGCCGGTGAACTATTATCCGAATGATGATGTTGATAACACCCCACGTGCCAGCTGGCGTAGTCACGGACACTTGTTGTTCGCTAACTGGCTGAACTACTGCGTTTATCAGCAAACGCCGTACGATCTGGAGCATTTCAGCGAAGATAAGTTCACCAAAGACGATTAATTCTCCATCGAGATTCGCCACAGTTCACTAACATGTTTTGATGACATTGGAAGGCCGCCCATCACGCGGCCTTTTTTCATCCCCTCAGCCATTAGGCATCTCTCTCACAAGCCACAATAAATATGCCGGGTGGCTCGCATTATCCTCTCAGACCGCTGCCGCGCCACCACCATGCTGCTTACTATTTGTTAATCGAAACAAAGCTAGCAGACGCTAAGGGGTTAGCTGCAAGCAAAAGTATCGCTGCAAGCGCGCAAAGCATCGTTAGCTTTGTACTGCAACGCGCGGTTGGGGTATACAGAGGTGGATAGAATGCAATTCAAACAACTGATGCTAGTGGGGATAATAACGACGGCAGGCTGTGTCACTGTTACCGATATCCCTGACAATCATCCTCAGGCGATGGCCGATTCAAGAATTGATCTGGGATTAGGCTATCTCAGCCAAGGTAATATGAATAAAGCACGTGAAAATCTTTACCGCGCTGCGCGTCATGCGCCGGACTACGCCCGTTCTCAATTAGCGCTGGCGCACTATCTGGACCAGGTCGGTGAAACTGAAAAAGCGCGTCACGTCTATCTGCAAGCCCGGCTAGACCATCCTGAAAATGGGGATGTGTTGAACAACTTTGGCACATTTTTATGTAAGCACGGCGACTACCTTTCTGCTGATACACTGTTTAATCAGGCGCTGCAAAGGCCGGGTTACAATCAGCCCGCCGCCACTTTAGAAAATGCGGCGCTGTGTGCAAACAAGTCCGGCAACCAAAAACAAGCGATACATTATCTTGACCGCAGCCTGGATTATGACCCGTCTCAAGCCTCCGCTTGGCTGGCACTGACCCGCATGCAATTAGCTGCGGGTAACACAGAAGATGCTCGTAACACGCTGCGCGGGTTTAGCCAGCGTTTCGGTAACCCAAAGGCAGTGCAACAACTTTGGCTGGAAGTGAATGCGGCTTGGGCGGAGACACAAAAAAACCAGCGCTGAGCGCCGGCTTCTGTTGAAGTGAATGACTTATCATGTAAATCAACAACTACCTCTGTCATTTAGTCACTAGCGTTTTTGGTTGATATTGGTCGGACGGCCATCCTTGCCACCTTTGCGATCCCGATAATGGGTCCGGCGCAGGCGACGCACCTTGGTGGAACGGTTAATCTTTTTGTATTCACGATACAGGATGCGAATAAACAGCCCCAATCCGATCAGAAACAACACGGACAAAATGGAAAGTGAAGGCACACACAACCAATCCGGCTGACACGGTGAATAGAATTCGAATTCCATTCTACACCTCCTTGACTGTTTATTCCGTTGAGTAGGTTAACTTCTACATAAGTTTAGCGCTTTAAGCTTAACCACAGCTTGCGTTGCTCCGCATTGTGAAAAGTCCAGGCCACAAAACGACTGATTTTCTGGCCTTGCTGCATCTCTACTATCTGTATCGACGCCGCGCCGACTTTCTGAAGCTGTTTTTTCATCCAGCGTACGTTATCGCTTTTCGAGATCAAGGTCGTGAACCACAGAACCTGCCTGGCAAAGTGCTGACTTTCCTGCGCCATATTCTTAATAAACTCGGCTTCGCCTCCGGGGCACCACAACTCAGCCTTCTGACCCCCAAAGTTAAGCGTATTCGCGCTATGTTGCGGCGCTGTCATTTGCACGACCGGCGCTCCACGTTTACGCTGGTTATCACGCAAGTTACGAATTTTACGTTCAGTGCCTTGCTGTGCTTCGGCCAGCGAAGCATGAAACGGCGGGTTACAAGTCGTCACATCAAAACGCTCATCAGCCCCGATAATGCCGCTGAACATCGCCTTACTGTTTTTTTGCAGTCGCGCTGCAATTTTTCCTTTCAATAACGGATTATTGCTGGCAATCAGGTTGGCCTGTTTGACCGATACCGGATCGACGTCGCTGCCGACATAACTCCAGCCATACTCGGTCACGCCGATGATCGGATAAATGCAGTTGGCACCAATGCCAATATCTAACGCTCGTATGGCTTTATGATTCAGCGCCGGAAAATCCTGGCTGAGCAAGTCCGCCACGCGGTGGATATAATCTGCACGTCCCGGAATAGGCGGACATAAATAGCCTTCCGGAATATCCCAGTTCATCACACCATAATGATGAGCCAGCAAGGCTTTATTAAGCAGTTTCACCGCCAGTGGATCAGAAAAGGCAATCGTCCAATCCCCTTTGGGATTTTTGATCAGGTGACGCTTGAGATCCGGTAAAGCCTGACACAAAGCATCAAAATCATAATTCCCTTTGTGACGGTTACGGACATGCAGACCGGCTTTTCCTGTCTGTTTCGCTGATTGCGGCTTCGCCGAGGGCGATTTGCCGGGCTTCTGACCCGGCGTTCGCTGACTCGCCGTTTGCGGATTTGTTTTGCCAGACGGCTTACGGCCAGGTTTCGCGTCCGACTTACGTTGATGCTCTGCTTTCGGCTGTTCTGCTTTATCCTGACGGTTTTTATAACGACGCGGTTTGTCAGTGACACGAGCTGGGTGGTTGCCGGATGATTTAAGTGGTGGTTTAGGCATGATTATTTTCCTGCTCTCAGTTCAAGAACCATCATGTATAAGCGCGCATCCAATTCGAGTTGATGGTAATTCGGTTCCATATGGCAACAAAGCTGATAAAACGCTTTATTGTGTTCCTTTTCGCGCAGGTGAGCCAGTTCATGCACCACTAACATACGCAGCAGCGGCTCCGGCGCATTTTTAAATGCACTGGCAATTCGAATTTCATTTTTGGCTTTGATTTTGTTGCCATGCACCCGGGAAACATAGGTGTGCAGGCCCAGCGCGTTATTGATGAGGTGAATCTTACCGTCATACACTACTTTGCTCAGTGGCGCGGTCTTCTTCATGTACTGGTTTTTTATCTCCAGCGTGTAGGCATACAGTGCCTTCTCACTCTGGACGTCATGGCGCTGCGGATAACGCTGCTCGAACCAGCTGACCAGTTTATCGGCGTCGACCAGGCGTTCTACCGATTCGATAATGTGATCAGGATAACCCTGGATATATTTCAGTACGGGATTCATATTGACAACGCTTTTTCAGGTCAAACATGTTCGCGAAAAGTCGGGGGCGCAAAGTGTACCCGAAACCTGGCGCTGAATCATCCGCGATTTACTCGCCACGGATTCAAAAAATCCGTCAAGCCGGGGCAGAAGATTGAATGCTGACAAAACCGATGCGGGTTTGCATCTGATCCGCTGGATGGTTAAACTCAGCGCCCTTGTTCCATTTACAGGCCCGAACCATGAAACGAGTTGTACTTTACGTTAAAGATAAATGTCCGCATTGCAAAGATGCCCAGCGCCACCTGGACGCCAAAGGCATCAAATACCGTTTATGCAACGCGAAAATGGAACGCGGCCGTAAAGAGCTCGACGCTATGGGTGCACGCAGCCTGCCAGCGCTGAAAATCGGCGATCGCGTCATGATCGGCTGGAATCCCAGCAACTTTGAGCGCATTTACAACAGCAAAAACTAAACGCCCGCAGAAAGCCACCGTGCCGGAAAGATTGACCGGCACTCATAGTGGGACGAACCTCTGGATCACTCATGCACGGGATCACACGTACTGCTTCACAAACTCTATAAAGGTCCGGTCGGCATTGGATAAGTAGCCATCTTTGCGCCATGCCAGCGCCAGATCGAGCCACACCGGCGGATGGAACGGAATCGCTTTCACCTCCGGTTCGTTATCCGTAACCAGCTCCAGTAGCGCCGTTACCGCATATTCATGCTTCACAATGCTGAGGATCATCGGCAGCAAATTGGTTTCAAACGAGAAATTGGCGTTTAGCTTGTGCTCTTTGCATACCTTGTCGATGAATTCACGGTGAAAATAACCCGGTTTGAACATCACCAGCTCGTGCCGGAAGAACTCTTCAAATTCAATTTGCTGATGCTGCGCCAGTTCGTGCTCTTTACCGACCACCGCAACCATCTGGGAAGCAAGCAGTGGATCCACTTCCAGATCCGGCGGCAAATCCTGATTGAGAATCACCCCGATATCCAGCTCGCCGGATAACAACATCTTACGAATTGATTGCGTGCCTGCGTCGACTACCGTCATCTTAAGATGCGGAAAGTGGCTTTTAAACGCCATCACAATTTGCGGAAAAAAGTAAGAGCCCATCATACTCGGTGCACCAAGGCGCACTTCACCTTTGACTAACCCTTTCAGCTCGTCGATAGCCAGTTGTGCATCTTCGATTTGCTGTAAAATCCGCGTCGCATGCTCCAGCAGTACCTGACCTTCATGGGTCAGCGTCACTTTACGCTCATCGCGCTTAAACAGGACCACACCAAGTTGCTGCTCGAACTTCTTGATTGAGATACTCAGGGCCGGCTGAGCGATATGCAGCGCCTGAGCAGCATGAGTAAAACTTTCATTGCGCGCCACGGTGACAAAATGACGCAGGTGCCGGGTTTCCATCACTGACGTTCTCCATATATAAAATATATTACAACCATATTTTTAATATATTTTATTAATTCGCGTCACACTGGTAGTTTGATCACATTGCCGTAACCGCCTTATCCGAGTTGTTAACATGATCGAATTGCACAGTCCACAGTATCGTAAAGTCACTTTCGCCCTCGCCTTCGGATCGTTCCTGGTCTTTTGTAATTTGTATCTTTTCCAGCCGATGTTGCCCTACATGGCCAAACACTTTGCGGTCTCTGAAACCCAGATCAACTGGGTATTCGCCGCCGCAACACTCGCGCTTTCCGCCAGCCTGGTGCCCTGGGCGATCAGCTCCGAAGCGATTGGGCGACGCCGCGTTATGTTGCTTGGTCTGTTCGCTATGCCGGCTATTGGCGCCCTGATGCTGATCAGCAGCGAATTCTGGGTACTGGTTCTGGCACGCGCATTAATGGGCGTCGCGCTAGCTGCATTCGCCTCAGTTGCCGTCGCCTATATGGTCGAAGAGCTGTCTCCACAAGCATTCAGTAAAGCGATTGGCGGTTATATTGCGGCGAACTCCCTTGGTGGTATCAGCGGCCGTATCGTCGGCGGGCTACTCACCGATGCCATGGGCTGGCAGCAAGCCGTGATGGCCATGTCCGCCTTTACTCTGGCCGGTGCCGTCATCGTACTCTTCTGTCTGCCGGTACAAGCACACTTTAAGCCCCAGCGCGGAATGTTCTTTCATCACAACCGTGCGCTGGTCAAACACCTTTCCAACCGCACAATATGGCTGGCGATGCTGATTGGCGGCACCAACTTCGCTTTGTTTGTTAACCTCTATTCGGTGATGGGTTTTCGTCTGGTCGCTGAACCTTACAACATGCCGATCGGTCTGGCTTCGCTGATCTTCCTGTGTTACCTGGCCGGGACACTGAGTTCAAAACTGACTGCCAACTGGAGCAGGCGTTATGCGCCGATTCCGGGCATGGTGCTGGGCGCTCTGCTCAGTATGTCCGGTATGCTGATTGCGATGATTGAATCTATTCCGTTTATGATGCTGGGGCTGATGCTGATCAGTTTCGGCGCGTTCTTTACTCACACACTGGCGTACGCCTGGGTCAGCCAGAAAGCGACCGAAGCCAAGGCCACCGCGACAGCCCTGTACCTGGTGCACTATTACGTCGGCGGTAGTATCGGCGGATTCTTCCTGCTCTATTGCTGGCAGCATGGCGGTTGGGAGATGGTAACCAGCGGTGGTATGGCACTGTATGCGATGCTGTTTACTTTGTGCTGGCGCCTGAGCCTGCGCCAGAAAAAGATCGTTAACAACAGCGCAACGGCAGTACTGAACTCATCACACCAGAATTAAGCTTAGTGCTCGCGCGCAACCGCTATCCAAGCGACAAATTATGTTATTCTTGGCGCCAATTTTATTCGCAACACTATTTCTACCGATAAAGGCGACAAAATAACATGAGCTCAACCATCAACAATCAAGCCATTGCTGCCAGCGTTAACCAATGGTTAGACGACGTAGTCATTGGCCTGAACCTGTGCCCTTTTGCCGCAAAGCCCCAACGCAATAAGCAGATCAAAATCCAGGTCAGCAACGCAACCCGCGAAGAAGATCTGCTGCAGGATATCTTGGATCAACTGCTGGAACTCGACAGCAAGCAGCCCGACGAACTGGAAACCACCCTGGTAGTGGTGCCGGACATGCTGCATGATTTCACCGATTACAACTTCTTCATCGACTGGGTGGAAGCACTGATCCGCCAGGAAAACTGGGAAGGTGTCTACCAGGTCGCCACTTTTCATCCGGATTACTGCTTTGCTGGCAGCGAACCGGAAGATGCCGAAAACCTGACTAACCGCGCCCCTTACCCGATCTTTCACCTGATCCGCGAAGAGAGCATGGAAAAGGTGCTCAAGCACTATCCGAACCCGGAAGCGATCCCCGACATCAATATCGAGCGGGTCTCCAACCTGAGTGAAGCCGAACGTAAAGCGCTGTTTCCTTATCTGTTTGGTTAATTCCGTTATCCGATGAGCTAACCGCCGATATCCGTAGGCGGTTAAATGATGCTATACCCAAACAATCTGGAGTTGTAGCCAGTACCGCTGCAGCTTCGAGTAAGAAGGGGATATTTCTTGCTGTTACGGCAGGACAGGAACCAATTCTTAATGGGATTTAGCCGTTGAAAATGCTACTCTTACGCCATCATTCTTAGTGAGAGAATAAAATGAGCAAATTAACGACAGATATTCAAGCTAACCTTGAGCTGTTCATCAAAGAGTCCAAAGAAAACAACCTGGTTTGGGGTCTGCGCAATGAAGAAGGCTGGTTGTCTTGTGAGTCGACAGAATTTGAAGAAAGCGAAGTCATGCCTTTCTGGTCTTCAAAAGAAGATGCAGAGCTGCATAACGTTGAAGAGTGGGCCGATTTTGAAGTGCTGGAAATCCCGCTTGATATCTTCGTTGAAGACTGGCTGATCACGCTGGATGAAGACGGTGTACTGGTTGGTATCAACTGGAACGCGACGCTGGAAGGCAAAGAGCTTGAGCCAGTAGAACTTGCCAAGCTGTATCTGTAATTGCTTTTAATTAAGGCGCCTGATGTTTATATATAGTAACTTAAAGGGTGTATATTGTGTATTAAGGCAGAGAAATCTGCCTTTTTATTGCACAGTCCTGACTTTAGGCATATAGTCAATTATATGTACATTATGTATAAGGGAAGCATGATTTGTCATCAGTAAAAGTCAGAGCGACGATTGTAGAGGACAATACGGGCATCAAAAGCCAACTGCCAATCTTGCTAACTGAGCAAGGAGAGTTAAGTACGGTCACTGACTACCTACTCAAGCTAGAGGCGGACGGTGTGAGTAACTCCGTCATGAATGGATTTCTTAAAGCGGTGTCCTTGTTGCTGGACTATATGGAAGCCAATAGAGGGCTGTTTGACGATCCGAAGTTACTTTTCCAGACATTTGCTAAACGTTTATATACAGGAACCATTGGTGAGGATGGGATTGACCCGTCTGGTTTATATTGGGTGCCAAGTTCAACCAGTAACGTGAATAAGCATATTCATCGACTAACGACATTTACCGACTGGTTGGCAGACAAGCAAGGCATTGTACCTATGAACCCCTTGCGTGATGCCACTCCTCATGAGCAGCGATTAAATTACGCTGCTTGGTATCGCAAAAACCAAAACGACTTCCTTGGTCATATCGAAGATAAGACCGTCAATAAAACTATCCGCAAGGCACGAACCATTAAAGGTCGTACACCGCTCACCAAAACCGAAGATGACGCCATCGCCTTTCCTGAAAAGCATTGGGAAGATTTTTATATCAATGGTATTGGTGGTGCAAGTGACCCACGAGTGGCACTCAGGGACAAATTAATACTCCTGCTCATGCACGGTGGCGGATTACGCGAAAGCGAGGCTTTAACCCTTTGGGTGACAGATGTGTTTGAAGACCCCTATGAGCCAGATAGTGCAATCGTTCGAATTTACAATGAAGTCGATGGCAAAGCACCAAGTGACCCTGAAGTATGTTCTAAAAATCAAAATAGAGAAACGTACTTAAAAGAAAAGTATGCGCGTATCCCTCGTCAACGCATGAAAGGCACCGCGCATCTCGGTTGGAAAGGTCGTGTGGTTGACCATAAAGATAACTACATACAGGTTCAATGGTTTCCAACTGACTATGGCAAGGTGTTTATGTCACTGTGGAAAAACTACCAAAAGTACCGCGCCTGCATCGACTGTCATCACCCTTATGCGTTTATTTCTTTTCATCACAGCGCGTTAGGCAACCCTTACACCATCAACGCATTTCATGATAACTACGCCAACGGTTTGAAGCGCATAGGTTTAGAACCAAACAAGGCTGAAGGTAAAGACCCTCACGGGCATCGTCATAATTACGGTAGACGATTAGAGCGTTCAGGATTGAACCCGCTGGTGATTCAACGCTGTATGCACCATAAGTCCCTAGATTCACAAATCCCCTACACAGGCAAAGGTCAGCAGGAAATCTCTGACGAACTCACCCAAGCGACACTGCAACTGGCAAATCCTGAATCCAAAGTCAAAGCACTCGACTGGAAAGCACTGGTTGAGCATGGCTTTGATGACATCGACCCACAGGGGTACTTCACTGGCAAACATCCAAAATTGAGAGGTAAGTAATGGCGAAAAAAAGAAAACATGACGGACGCTCATCGGATTTAACCTTCTCTTGGATGCTAACCACGCTCGGTGCTGAGTGGCAGCAATGGCAGGAATTAGCAGCAGAGTGGATGGCGACACAAACCACTGGTATTGACCATAAACAAAACGCTGTGGCTCGATTCTTCGAATCCTATCTTGCTGAATATGCACCCTATGCCATTAACAATATAGATTTGTTTTTTAAGGGCTACCAAGGACACAAATGCTCTAGCGAAGAGTTGGAAAAACTGGTTAAAAAAACGCAAAATTACCCTAATAAAATCCAAACAGGCGTGAACTATCCTTGTGATTTCATCGACTTCGTTATCGAAAAAGTGTTCTCGGAAGAAGATGATAATGGCAAGTTAGTACCACTGGTTCAAAATCCGCTCATCAAAATCAAACGGCAAGATAATGCGACAGAAACCGTTCGCAATCCCTTGCCTTTTCGCTACATTCAGGACTTGCGCCAAATCCTTTGTCCGTTGCCAGATAAAACCGAACTGACCGTCATTGAGCAAAACCTTAAGAACGATGAATCCTTGTTGCCTGCCTATCACTACCGACATTTCAAACATTGGACATGGGCGCAGCAGCAAACAGGGCAATTAGCACAAGGTAGTGGTGGTGATTGGTTCGAAGTGGAGCCTGAGCTGATTGATAAGTCCGACCCTGACTGCGTGTGGCGTACCAAAGAAGTGACTCGTAAAGATAAGAAAATCACCATTCACCAAATATGGTCGCCCGTCAAAGCGATGGTGATTTTCATGAAACTCCATCTACCACTGCGTACCTATCAGGTGCGGATGCTGGACAGTGGTGAAGCCGATACATGGCGCTATGAACAAGGTCAGTGGGTAGTGAACAGCCAACATGATTTTGCACTTGGCAGTGAAAAACGCCCGTTCGGAAAAGGCATCTTCCGCCGCATTCACGACACCATGACAGGACTGTATTCCACAGGCTTGTATATCAACACCAACAAAACTGCCGACCAGAACAAAGATGAGCTGGAACGTGGTTACATCATCCCTTGGCAGAACGAAGAAGTGCTGTACTGGCTGGAAAAACTGCGTAACTGGCAAGAAAAATACAACCCAATTGCAAAGCCCACCGACTGCACCACGCTGCTGAAAAAGCACACTGGCAAAAAGAAATCGGAGCAACAGCTAGAAAGCATGGGCGAAATTGCCTTTTTGTTTCGTGATGCTTCAGCAAAGGGTGAAGATAAACACAAGCCAATTTCGGCCACAGCAACAGATTCTTTCTGGTATCAACTCCTATTTACGCTAGAAAACCAACTCGCAGAGTATGGGAATACACTCGATAACGGTGAACGCTTAAAACTGGTTGTGGATTACCCAGAAAGTACTAGTATTAGGGTTTCCACACTCTTTCCCCTTCACAGCTTACGAGTCTCACTCATCACGTCGTATACGATGGACACGCAATTGCCACTGCCTGTGATTTCTAAGTTATTGGCGGGTCATACACGCCTGTTGATGACCATCTACTACAACAAAATTACGCCATCTGTGATGGCAGAGAAAATGGATGAAGCGCATGACGCACTGGATGCCAAATCCAAACAATCGGTGCGAAACTTCCTCAAAGATGCCTCAATGGAGCAAATCCAATGCAAGATGGTGTATCACAGTGAGGGCAGCATTCAGGTGGCATTGGTTAACCGCAACCCGATAGGCTGGGAGGAGCGCTCGTGTGGGATGTGTCTGGTCGGTGGCAACACCGTGAAATCGAATGAAGTCAGTACCCTTGGTGGTTGCTGGAACGGTGGAGATTTGATTCGAGATGCAAAAGCTGTTACCAACCGCGTTTATAGTAATGTGCCACACGGGCCTGAAAACTGCCCTCGCTGCCGCTGGTTTATTACCGAGGCACGCTACCTTCCTGCGCTCAATGCCCAGTTCAATCAACTGAGTTACAAAGCGCATCAAGCCGCTAACCTATCTGTGGAAATCGAGGGTGAACTGGAAGCGTTGAAAGACGAGCAGTTCTTCTGTGAAGAGCAAGGCAAAGCGTTTATCAAGCATGATGAACTGCAAGCCCTACAGCGCCGCTGGGAAAAACAGCAAGTCGAAGCCGATGAATACGCAAAAGATTGGATTGCGTGCTTTGAGCTTATCAACAAAATCATGCGTGTCGAAGAAGCCAGAAATGACGATGACACCAAAGATAAACTGATTGCAGTTGGCTCTGAGCAAGATGTCAGTCATGCCCTGAAGTTTATTGAAACCGACTCAGAGTTGCTGCATTTATCACTGCTTTGTGACGATGCAGAATTCTACCCTGATTTGCAGGACGAACTGCGCAAAACCCCTGTGATTCAAAAGCGTTCAATGCAACTTAGCCGTGTACTGATGAAAAAAGGCTTTGAACCAATTTTCATGGAAATGGACGACAAACAACAACTCATCGCTGCCAATGCCATGCTGCGTCATATGGCAAAAATCGCTGACCCTGACGACAAGCTCGAAGGCTTCCGCAAAGTGGCGAGCTACATCGAAGCGGGTGAATACCTGACTGATAACAAGCTGTTCTCTCAGGGTATTCATGCTCTGAGTAATAAAGTCATCAACCTAGATGGCATAGCACTACCGAACTTATTGGAGGACTAATGGAACTCGATATTGATGTTATTCTGGCTGACTTAAAAGAAGGCAAAGTGCCTCGCACGCAGCAAAACCTCGATAAGCTCAATGACACACTGAAAGCCTATGCAGAATCAGGTCAGCGTGACTTCTCCATCACGCAAATTGGACGGGTGTCTGCCGAAAATGGTGGATTGGCGTATGAGGCTTTGCGTGCTACCCGTAACAAGCACTACCGAACACTCATCGAAGCGTGGGCGGCAAAATGCAATACCAATACCAAAAAACCGCTATCCAACACCTCACGGTCTAAATCCATCCCTGCGGATAATAAACTGTTAGAGCGCATCCCAGACCCTGCAGTACGCGCCTTGTTTGGTCAAATCATTGCCGAGCGTAACCGTTACCGCAAAGAGGTTAATTTGCTTAAGCAACACGCCAATATTACCATCGACAAACGCCCTGTGCGCCAGTTTGACACCACCGCAGAACCAAGCGTGGAAGTGCTGCCATCCCTATCAGGTGTACTCACCGAATCAGAGAAAAAAGCCTTAGCGTATGCCATTTCTGATGAATGTATGGAAAAGAACGACTGGCAAACTACTCAGGCAGGTCAGGTAAAAGACATGGAATACAACAGCGAAGTATTCCCTAGAGGATTTGTCACAGGGCTTCGCAAGCTATTGGGTGAGGTAGATAACTAATGGCAAGTGGGCAGCAGAAAGCGCAACAAAACCTTGAGGCATTTGAGGTCTGGAAAGCCACACAGACGGACGATGAGTTTAAACAAATCGTGTTCAGAGGTCAGCTTAATCGTATTGAAGTGGCAAAGGGTATTGGCTGTGGAAAATCGGCTTTAAACCAAAATCCTGCCCTCAAGAAAGCACTCAAAGCCTTAGAAGATGAGCTGCGCGGTAAAGGTGTCCTGCCACCGTTGACCGACGCTGCCAAGAAGAATGAGGGCAAACCTCAAGCCTACGACAACACAGCAAATCGAAAGCTTCTCGACTCAAAGCGAGTGTCGTCATTAGAAGCTGAGAACATTGAATTGAAAGCCAAGGTCAAGGAGCTTGAAAAGCGACTTGAGCGCTTTGGTGAGCTATCTGAAACCTTATCCGAAATGGGGTTGATGCCACGATGAATCCCCCTTTGCATGAAGACCAAATGCGTGTAACCAGTATCCCTTATCGCTCGACCAAGATGGTGATATTCAGCGGTGTACCGCTGGCGAAAGACTCTTACAAAACCAATAGTGGGAAGTATTACGTCACCATCAAAGCCGACCCCGATAGCATCCCTGTGCTTCCAACGCTGGGTCAGCATTGGTCAGTCAAAGGCGCTCGCCAGATAGAAAATATGGAGATGGGTGATTATGTAATGCAGCAGCACACTTATGAATCACCCAAGCATATTGAATGCACTTTACCCGAAACGGGTGAGCAACTGATACGCTTTATCGCCAGAGAAAGTGACTTCAAGGGTATTGGCGAAAGCAAAGCAAGAGCGCTCTGGCAGCTCTTGGGTAAAGAATTCCATGCCACACTGAGAAATGACACCCCAGAGTCCAGAAAGCTTCTGACATCGATTCTGAGTAAAGATTCAGTAGAAGCACTCTTTAAGGGGTACGCCAAATACAAAAATCTGGCACATTGTAACTGGATGAGCGAACACAACATCCCCGCCAGTGTGCAGCAACGGCTGCTCAAGCATCATGGCGAAGCCTCTATCGAGGTTATCAAGGGTAATCCTTATACCCTGATGGGCTTTGGTCTTTCGTTCAGTGCCATTGAAGATATTATCAAGGTAATGGATTTTAAGAGCGAAGTTGCGAAGGATGACCCAAGAAGGCTCAGCGCTGCTCTGGAAATGGCGATTCGCAAGGAGATTGAAAAAGGTCACACCTATACCACTCATGCCAATGTGCGTCCTTACCTCAACAAACTATTGAAAGACAAAGCACTGGTCACTCAGGCGTTCCAATCAGGTCATGATAAAGCTCAGTACATTTTAAACCCCGACACAGGAACCTACCATCCAACGGCGCAACTTCTGATGGAAAGTGTCGTTGCCAAGCGCTTAAAAACACTGAATAAGCGAAATGACTTGTTTGATGAAAACGCCAATGCTGCGTATTGCTCTGCGGTTGCGGAGCTTCCCTACGAATTAACTCCTAAACAAATCGAAGCCGTCATAACGTGTCTGGATAATTCGCTAAGCTGTATTACGGGCGGTGCAGGAACAGGCAAGACAACGGTACTCAGAACGGCTCTCAGGGCATATCATCAACTTGGATTTGAAATACACGCCGTTGCGCTCAGCGGTCGTGCTGCAATGAGACTTCATGAGTCCATCGGTTTTGTTACCTCAACCATTGCCAAATTACTGCGTGAAGACCCCATAGAACCCAGTGTAGAGAAAACAAATCACCTACTGGTGATTGATGAGGCAAGCATGATTGACTTGCCAACCATGTATCGTCTTGTGAATCACATTCACCCCTCTGTACGATTAATATTCACTGGCGACCCCGACCAACTTCCACCAATCGGCTGCGGCAAGGTGTTGGCAGACATCGTTGAAGCAAAAACGGTGGCTAATACGATGTTAGATATCGTCAAGAGACAGGAAGGTTCAACGGGTATCCCCGAATACTCAAAGCTCATCAATCAAGGTGTGATGCCTGATCGATTAAGTTCGGGAGCAATACACTTTCACGAAACCAGTAAAACAGACATTGCCAAAGTCTGTTGTGAACTTTACCAACAGTGTCCTGAAAACAGTCGCGTCATGGCTCCAACCAAGGCACTCGTATCAGAAATCAATAAACTCACCCAACAAGCCGTTAACCCAGATAGCACTAACCTTAAGTTCGAAATCAATGGTGATAAGTTCTTTTTGCCACTTCGCATGAATGATGCGGTGTTATTTACTCAGAATCATTACGACAAAGGTATTCAGAACGGCTCACTTGGTATTCTAACCAACGCCAAACCTTCTGGTGATAGTTACGGTGAAGTGACGCTAGATACAGGTGAAAAGGTCGAAATAACACAATCCGTTCTCGACTGCATGGAGTTGGGTTACGCAATCACCCTACATAAAGCTCAAGGGTCACAGTTTCCACGCATCATCATCGCTCTGCAAAACGGAGGAATAGTAGATAGAGCATGGCTCTATACGGCAATTACGAGAGCTGAAAGTGAAATCCATATCGTTGGTAGTAGAGATGATATGAAGCGTATCACCGAGGCACCTAGTCACTCTCATAAGCGGAATAGTTACCTGAAAGAACTGTTGAGTTAACAGTTTTAAACTCATTTATGCCCCAAAATCGTTTAGAGTAGATGCCCTTCACTAAAGACGCGCACTCAGGTAGATCAAAATTTTCTAATCCATGTTCTGGGAACTTGTACGGAAAGTTTTGGTATTTTCTTCATGAAATCTATCTTCAATTCGCGCAACAAACGGATACTGGTTGAGTTTCATAATAAATTGAAGCAACATAGACGGAATGCAAACACAGAAAAATGCCACCTATAAAGTGTTATTCCTCAAGGAAAAAGATGCACATTCCTGATTATTTGATAAGTCGAGAAAGTGAGCTTGAACCACTTTCTAAAGAAGAGTTGTTTCGCATATATGAGTTTAGGCGAAGAGTGGAAAGCTTCGCAAACGCAATGAAGCGTTATTACGTTGGAGCCATCGCGAAACATGCAATATCAGACGATCCAGAAGTAAAAAAAGCAACGTTTGAAGCTAATACTCCAGATCTAGACCATATTCAAAACCTTGCACTTAAATTCCGATTTTTCTATGCCGAAAAAGAGCCAACAAAGCTGGAATCGGTTATTAGCCTTTTGAGAAAACGAGCCAAAGATGAGTGGGCATGCAATTACCTCGATTTAGTGCGCAAGCAGTACAATGGACTGATGAACGGTTGTGATATGAGTGACTCAATGGGGCACCCCGTAAGCAACCGAGAAATAATTAATCTTTGGTTTAATTCTGACTTTTTTCATTCAGACGTTGATAAGCGTAAAAAGTTGAGCGTTATTAATCAGTCGATTTCAGAGCAGGTGTCTTTGTTTCAGCTCTATACAGCTATTACTGGTGTTTCGACGCAGTTAAAATCAGTGTATGCGGTTACTCATAAAATTAGTTCGGACACTAATATGATTTGTACACCTAATCACCACTTTAGACGTAAGTCACAGGAAAAAGCATAAAAAATATCAAGGTGAACGCGTTACGCTGGTTGTTTTTTAATGGGTTCTGCGTGCTTGGTGAGTCATCGAGGCGCACCTGATGTTCTGCGTTATAAGCTAAGGGGGAATTGTGCAAGTAGTTATAATTTCATTGGTATCGATCTTGTTGTTTCAAGGTGTCCTTTTAATTTTATCAGCTATCTCGACAGTTTTTCTTGAATTAAACTCAGGTTTTTTAACATGGATCGATGTAGCATCAAAAGCCGCAACAGTTGCTGTGTTTCTTTGGGCTGTTCATACGTTTATTTCTCAGAAAAAAGATAAGGAAAAAGAAGAAAAGTACACTCGTTTAAAAGACCTCAGTTATAGGCTAATAGATTATGTTGGGCGGTCAGATTTCACTGTAACCAAGAATTCAGCAAGTATTTTAATCGCATATTTAGATGCAATCATAACTGAGGCTAGTCAGGGAGATGTTGCGACTGAGCATCTAAAAGAAAAAAAGTTAGCTCTTGATGTAACCTACGAGACATTGAAGCGAACAAGTCTTAATGAAGCATTGGGACTTGATGGTTCTCAAGATTACTTTGAAATTATTGAGACGCTAGAAGATCTCTATTCAAGTAGTGATAAGTTATCCAACTTTGATTCTGAAATGATGTCATTTATCGAACAAAGGAGGCGTCGGTCTACCAACATGGTGATAAGTATGCCTTCTAACAGTTTGCAGCTATGGCAAATACTTAAAATTCTTTCTCTAGTTTTAGAACAAGAAGAAGATGAGTTAGAAGAAGAGCTTATGAGTAAGCCGAAAGGCATTGGTAGTCGTCACTACCAGTTGCCAGTTCTTTATGCAATTTACTACGTGTACAGTAACGGTACATTGCATATAGCTAGTGATGATAATTTTACTTTTACTACATCTGGAATGCTAATGGCGTGCGAACGTGAAAATTGCTTATAACAAAACTATCGCACAGCTTGCCTCACCCAGAGTAATCCATAAATAGCTAAATTAGAAGAGTCACTGACACGTCTTTGTCCAGAGATGTGCTTGCGTGATCATTGCTAGCACGTTTATGCCCCATTCCGTGTTTATGGCTGTTTCTCTAGAACGGGGTCGAACATTATTTGACTAAATTTATCTAATGCTCGACATAAGGCGAGTTGACCCTCGCCTTACTTGATTTGTAAGTATCTAACTTTATTTAAATTCAACCCTGTATTGTTCTTAAATTGGAAGATTGTGGTCTGAGGTTTGGTGCAATGATACAAAGTAGGATGGTTATCGCTCCACAAATTGCAATTGTCGCTGGAAGCTGAACAATACTGGTTGGTGTCAGGCTAACCATAAATCCGATAACGGCAGACAGAAGGTATTGTGCCATACCCATCATCGCAGACGTTACACCAGCCGGTGATGTTGAAGCATTCATGGTTAAGGCGACTAAGTTGCCGAATACAAGACCTAAACACGCAATAGTTAAACTGAGTAATGCAGCATAACTGAGCAGTGAAGAGAGAGAAAACTCAACGACAACCAGCAATAGGAAAGCGAACAGTGTATAACCGAGAGTACCAAGTATCATAATTTTGTGGGTTGATAAACCACGCTTGATCAGTTGATTGCTGATTGCACCACCGATAACAAGCCCAACAGAGTTGGCGGCAAATATTTGACTGTACTGCGTTGCACTTAATTTAAAGTATTCAATGAAGACAAAAGAAGAGCCACTGATATAAGAGAAAAAGGATCCAAGTACTAAACCACTTGCGATTGTATAAAGGACAAATCGTGGTTGTAGAAGTAACCCGCCATAGCCATGGATTATTGCTTTTATACTCAGTGATACTCGTTCTTCTACCGGTTGAGAGTTTGGTACCGTTTTAGCTCCCCATACTAAACCAAGCAACCCAAGTATTGCCATTACCCAGAAAATACTACTCCATTGCCAGTGAAGAAGTAGTACCCCACCGAGAATTGGGGCTGCGATAGGCGCAACCATCATTACTTGCATTAGAATGGATTGCATACGTGCCGAATCTTCTAACTCATATAGATCATCAATAATAGCTCTCGGTGCGACCAGGCCTGCCGCTGCACCTAATGCTTGAACAAAGCGGGCAACTAGAAGCCATTCTATCGATGGTGAAAGAGCTGCGATAACAGAACCAGCAACAAAAATTCCGACACCAATCAGCAATGGGCTTCTACGGCCGAATCTGTCGAGCAAAGGCCCATAGATACCCTGTCCAATGGCCAAACCGGCTAAAAAGACAGCCAGTGTCTGCTGGACTTCACCTGGTGAAACTTGTAGTGCTTCTGCAATAGTTGGCATTGCGGGTAAATACAGATCAATAGCCATAGCATCTAACGCTGTTAGTAAAGCCAACAGTGTAACCAGCAACATACTCACGGTTTGGGATGAGTGAGTTTTAGTTGTCATATAATAAATTCCTGATTTGCTTTGGATACAGATAAATAATCAGGATTATGTTCTTGATTTTATCTATATCCGGTTGCAGGTTCTAAACGAGAGTTTTGATGTAGGTGTAGTGTTCCACCTGAGGATCATAACTGTTAGTGCGGGTATCAATACGTTGATATCCATTTTTTTCGTAGTATTGATAGCTACATTTATTGTCCGTGTGCAATGAGTAGCCTTTCGCATTCATGTTTGATAAATAATGCTCAAATGCATTGACTAAGGTGGTCCCAATTTGGTGACGACGATAATTGTTGTCGACACAGAAAAACAATAGCTCACTGTCACAATCATGTTCCGGCATCTGACCAAACGATTTTTGTTGTTGCTTCAGTTCTCTAAGCACTTGTTGGCCGGCAGCCGTTGTTTGTAATGCAGCTTTAGCTTGTTTGACAACCCCTTTGTAGTCAAATTCTACCGCCTTTTCTCGAGTCAATCTGGTTGAACCTAAGATGACGCCGCATATTTTTCCGTCGTGTTCTGCTATTTCAATAAAAGTACTGCGCATAAAATCACCGGCAACAAAAATGGTTGCCAGGTGTTCAAGAGCGTCTGCGTCTCTTACTGAAGTGAATACACTAAGATCCATATTGGCGGCGAACATACCGGCAATCGTCTCGAAGTCTTGCTGAACGGCTTTACGGTAGTGAATATGCGTCATTTTTAACCTGCTTTTGTTGTTTGGTTCAATTCAGAATGGTTAACTTGCCTGTTTCGGCGATGATGTTTTTATCATCACGGATCAGAGAATGGATTTGACCTGAGCTGAAGTTAAGATGTTGCGTGACACCTAAACCACTCTCTTCTACCCAACTGACAAGGAATTGATTCACGGCTAAGTTTATAACCGTTGCCTGCTCGGTCACTTCTTCTCCGGCGGCTTTACCTGTCATTGATGGACCGTTGATCGATTTCCATACAATCGTCTTTTCATCCAGATATTGGTTTTCAAATGAAAAGTCAGGGTAGTCGATTTGGAATCTCAGCCCTGATAATTGAGTTAATTGGGGATTCATAGTGCATCCTCCTTAAGAGAGCCAGCCAGTTTTTGACTGACTCTTAAGTGCTAATTAATGGCTAATTACCATTCCATTTCGCCAGTGTTTACCTGGCTGCCAAGTTCTAAGTCGCTTTCACCTGGTAGCTCTGGGTAAGCCTCTTTCATAATAGAAATGACTTTTTCTGATTTTTTGCTTTCAAGTTGGTCCGCTTCAGATAATGCAGCTTCGAATGTTTTCAGGTACTCGATTGTAAAATCAATCGCTTCATCTTTCTCAGGTGCATCACCTAAGTAGTGAGCAGGAATAACCAGTTCAGGGTTAAGCGATTTCATGTTCTCCAGTGACTGAACCCAGGCACCACGAGCCTGTTCTGTTTGTGTATCTGCAGTCCAAACATGCATGCCAGAGGTTAGTGACACACCACCAAAGACAGTTTTTAGTGATGGAATCCACATATAAGCCTGGTATGTGCCCATTTCTTTAACTTCGATATCGTGGCCTTCAAGTGAGAATGTTGTTTGCTCAGATGGCTGAGGAACGAACAGTTCTGTCGGGACATCGTCACCGAGGATTGGTCCCCAGTGTTCTAGTTTCGCGTCTTTGGTGTCCTTAATGTGTTCAACAATTGAAGGACTTGAAACCACTTTAACATCCGGGAATGCTTTTAATAGTGGTTGCAGGCCGAAGTAGTAGTCTGGGTCACCAGCCGTGATGTAAATCATGGTTAGTTCTTTGTGACTTTCTTTAATCATATTAACCAGAGCCTGGCCGTCGCTAAGGCTAAATTGAGCATCAAATAAAATCGCATCTTTCTGGCCGCTTACCAATGTAGATGTGACTGGGAAGATCGCGTCTTCGCCTGGTTTGTATTGTTGCAACGTTAGATCTGACGCCAGAGCCTGACCTGATAGAAGTAGTGCGCCAGCAGTAAGAGTTGTTGTTAGTTTTTTCATAGGTGACCTTTACTTGTGTTGTTTAACGAAAACACGTAATGCGCGTGTTTGTTCAATGGAGACGATTATATTGGTTTATAATTAACGCAAATACCCTATAATTCGATTATTACTGTTTCATTTTTCGGTCTAATAAGGTGGTGGATATGGATAGGCTTACAGCTCTCAGTGTTTTTTCAACGATTGTTGAGCAAGGAAGCTTAAGCGGGGCAGCTGACAAATTAGACATTTCCCGGGCGAAAGTATCTCGTTACCTTGCTGAACTCGAAACCTGGATGGATACGCGGCTTTTACACCGAACAACCCGGCGCCTGAGCCTGACCTCCGCTGGAGAACAAACTTTAAATGTTGCTCATCAGCTTTTAGGAATGACAGAATCTCTTGAAAATATTCGTAGTCAGAATTCTACGGAGTTAAAAGGTCAACTAAGGCTGACAACCAGTTTGTCTCTTGTGGAAAGTTTTCTTATTGATGCAGTTGGTAAGTTTATAGAGAACTGGCCTCAGACTTCTATTGATATTCTTACCACTGACGACCCTGTCAATTTGGTTGAGTCGCGAATTGATCTGGCAATTCGTATTACTAATGACCTAGAGCCAAATGTCGTAGCAAAGCGTATTGGAGAATGCCGTTCGGTTGTTTGTGCGGCACCTGACTATATCAAGAGAAGAGGTAAGCCTGCCGATGTCCAATCACTGGCTTACTTTAACTGTTTATCTTTTGCCTACTATGGAAAAGCAGCGTGGGTTTTTGATGGTCCGAACGGGCCAGAATCCGTCGCAATATCAGGCAATGTTAGTTCGAACTTATCTGAAGTATTGTTGGCAGCGACAACAAAGGGACATGGAATCAGTTTACAGCCAGTCGCTGCAGCTAAACCTCTGATAGAAAGTGGTCAGCTGGTTGAGCTGCTAACCGAATGGGAGCCGAGACCCTTAGGAGTATATGCGGTGTATGCCAATCGTAAACAAGTGACACCGCTTCAACGAGGCTTTATTGATTTTCTGGCTGAAGAGATGGCGACATCACCTGATTGGTCGTCTATTTAGTAAAGGTTTTCCATTCTTTCACTAATCCATTACCCGCTAATTTAGCAAGACAGGTAACACGGTTATGTCCAAAACTGAGTTACGAAGGTACTTTTACGTGTGTGATCACCAAGCGATTCTGTCGTACCTTAATTACCAAGCGACTTTGTCATTACAATAACTACCGAGGGAAATTGACGGGACTCATTAGCGTACCTTTTAAAGTAATCAAATAAA
>NZ_SSHN01000016.1:0-91062 GCF_004804295.1 Vibrio sp. H11
TGACTGCGCCACAGCACTTCAGCGATGTCAGCCATCCCCATCGGGGCGCCTGGGTGACCAGAGTTAGCCTGTTGTACACCATCCATGCTCAGCGCGCGGATTGCGTTAGCCAGTTGTTTACGGGAAGACATGTCAGCTCCTAAAGCAATATGCGAAAAATATCCGTCGGTCGCCAATTGACCTCACCAAGCCGCTTTCAGGGCGTGACGTTGAGGTCAATCGGGGAGAAAATTGGCCGATATTGTCGCAAAGCCGGATCGGCACTGCAAACCTTTTGCTGGCGCTTTGTTCCAATTTTGCAATGCTTTACGACATATTGATGCACAAAGCCTGCAAAAGTCCTGCCGATAAGCAAACGTTTGGTTAGCAATCAGACAAAAAAAGAGCTTGTAATTTAAGCATTCAAAACTAGAATAGACGTCTAGATGTAGAAACGCCTACATAATGAACGATTTTACAGAGCAGTGACCACGGCGCACTGCTCTTTTGATTATAGAATTGGAGCAATCATGGCTAAGCACCTGTTTACTTCTGAATCAGTATCAGAAGGCCATCCGGATAAAATCGCAGACCAAATCTCTGATGCGGTTTTAGATGCCATTTTGGAACAAGATCCAAAAGCACGTGTTGCTTGTGAAACTTACGTGAAAACCGGCATGGTTATGGTCGGTGGTGAAATCACCACTTCAGCTTGGGTTGATATCGAAGAGCTGACGCGTGAAACCGTACGTGAAATTGGCTACACCCACTCAGACATGGGTTTCGATGCGGACTCTTGTGCGGTACTGAACACCATCGGTAAACAGTCTCCAGACATCAACCAGGGCGTCGACAAATCTGACCCTAAAGAACAGGGCGCCGGCGACCAGGGCATCATGTTCGGTTATGCATGTAACGAAACTGACGTGCTGATGCCTGCACCAATTACATACTCTCACCGTCTGGTTGAGCGTCAGGCGAAAGTGCGTAAGAACGGCACCCTGCCGTGGTTGCGTCCGGATGCAAAATCTCAGGTCACTTTCCAGTACGACCAGGGCAAGATCGTCGGTATCGACGCGGTGGTTCTGTCAACGCAACACTGTGATTCAATCTCTACCCCGGATCTGCGTGAAGCGGTGATGGAAGAGATCATTAAGCCGGTTCTGCCAGCTGAATGGCTGAACAAAGAGACAAAATTCTTCATCAACCCAACCGGCCGTTTCGTTATCGGTGGTCCTATGGGTGACTGTGGCCTGACCGGTCGTAAGATCATCGTTGATACTTACGGCGGCGCAGCACGTCACGGTGGTGGTGCATTCTCTGGTAAAGATCCATCAAAAGTAGACCGCAGTGCAGCGTACGCCGCGCGTTACGTAGCGAAAAACATTGTTGCTGCCGGTATGGCTGACCGCTGTGAGATCCAGCTGTCTTACGCTATCGGTGTTGCGGATCCAACCTCAATCATGGTGGAAACGTTCGGTACTGAAAAAGTCTCACACGACATCATCATTGAAGCGGTACGTCAGTTCTTCGATCTGCGTCCGTACGGTCTGCAAGAGATGCTGAACCTGCTGCAACCTATCTACAAGAAGACCGCAGCATACGGTCACTTCGGCCGCGAAGAGTTCCCTTGGGAAGCCACTGACAAAGCCGCTGAACTGCGTGACTTCGCGGGTCTGAAATAAGTTCTTTCAACGGACATAAGTTCAGCCAGCGCACATCATAAAGCGCCACATTTCAAAGCCCTTGCCATCGCGCCAGGGCTTTTTTATTACCCCTCTTTCTTGCCCGCTTACTTGCCCGCTTAGCTCGCTGCCTATCAGTGCTTTCAATCTGCTATTGCCTGGTTAAATTTTATTCGTTTATTTGTGTTTTTGCTGCACGTCAGCAATAGTTAATACGAACATACCGAATAGTTAATACCAACAGACGCAATCGTTAATACCAACAGACGAAATAATGAATACCGATAGAATTGATACTGCGCTGCCCGGGGGACTTTCCTCTTCAAGACACCACGCTCTTGCAAGGCACCCCGCTGGCTGCGTTCCTTATCCCACTGCTGTGCCTAATCGATCAGGGAGGATTTATGCCTCGTACGGTTCACTCTTCCGACTTCGACCATAAGCAAAAAGAAGTCGGTCCACAGGAATACGCCCGCACGCTGCCATGTAACTCGGTGAGTGTGTCTGCTCCGTTTCACTGGCTGGCGCTCGGCCTGCATGACTTTATCCGCATGCCGCTCATCAGCGCGTTCTACGGGCTGTGCTTTATGGCCGCCGCGATCGGTATTGTGCTGCTGGTGCAGTGGCAAGGCACCCACCTGGTCATTCTGCCCAGTCTGGTGATCTATATGCTGATTGGCCCTTTCCTTGCGCTCGGTTTGTACGCCGCGAGCTGGGAACGGGAGAAAGGCCACTCCGCCGGTCTGCTCCATTCGATTAAAGCCATTACCCGTAACTCCAGTTCACAGTGGGCATTTGCGGTGATGCTGGCCGTGGCGATGATTTTCTGGATGCGGATTGCCGCGCTGCTGCACGCGCTCTATCCGTCGGTGCAGGGCGCGCCGCTGACCGACTTCCTGCCGTTTCTGGTGATTGGCTCGCTGGTCGGTTTCGTGATTGCCTGTGTCATCTTCAGTATCTCGGCGTTTTCGATTCCGTTGATGATGGAGCGCCGCGTCGATGTGATGACCGCCGTGTTCAGCAGCTTTAACGCGGTGAAGTCCAACATTCCGGCCATGATCGTCTGGGCCGGGGTGATTGGCGGCGGGATCCTGATTGGCTTTGCCACCTACGGTATCGGTATGCTGTTTACTATGCCGATTCTCGGCTACAGCACCTGGCACGCCTACCATGCGATCATCAAGAAGAAACATGACGGCTAATCCTGGCCACAAGCGGACAATGTGTAACAAATGACACTGATGTCAAAGGTCTCCAACCTGACTCACTGTCCCGTCCACTGGATACTACAGCGAGTACGGTCAACAGTGTTATGATAAAACCTCAGCCAAATGCTGAGGTTTTTTTTATCTTTTCTCTCGTGCCCCCGTGACCACACGCCGTTACTGAGCACGCTTCGCCGGAGTCCCTGTTTGTGGTCGATTTTGAACTGCAGTATCGCGCCAAAGCGCAAATTCAACGTTGTATCGACAAAGCCGAGCGCTATTTTAAGCGTCCCTTTGCCACTCCAAAGCTGAGCTTTCAACTGCGCGGTAAAGTGGCCGGCAAAGCCTATCTGCAGTTGCAGGAGATCCGTCTCAATCCGGTGCTGTTTGGCGAAAACCCGCACGCTTTCATCGAGGAAGTGGTGCCGCATGAAATCGCCCACCTGATCACCTATCAGATTTACGGCCGGGTGCGCCCGCACGGCAGCGAGTGGCAACACATCATGACTGAGGTATTTGGCGTGCCCGCCAATACCACCCACCGTTTCTCGGTCGCCTCAGTACAGGGCAAGACCTTTGAATATCTGTGTGCCTGTAACCGTTATCCGCTCTCGGTGCGCCGCCACAATAAAGTGCTGCGCAATCAGGCGGTGTACCGCTGCCAGCAGTGCCAGCAAACTCTGACCTTCACCGGCAAACAACTCTCTTAAAGCTGCGTCTGTGCGGCCATTGCCGAGCCTGATTTTATCGGACGTTATATGTTAACGGCCACCGCAGCGCGCAAGTTTTGGTCAGACAGTGCGCTGCGTTCCGTAATGATAAAAACATCTGCTCAAACTGCCATTTATGAGTGATAGACTGGAAAAAATCACACTATAACCAGTCTTTACTATGTTGCGTTTATTACTTGCGCTGGGCTTAAGCAGCCTGGTTTCGGCAGCCTGGGCTTCAGCACCGACCTCTTTTTATCAGGCCAAAAAGGCCGCACTGACGATTTATCAGGATCATCCGGTCAGCTTTTACTGTGGCTGTAACATCACCTGGCAGGGCAAAAAAGGCACACCGGATCTGCAGAGTTGTGGCTATCAGGTGCGCAAACAGCAAAAACGTGCCAGTCGCATCGAATGGGAACACGTTGTTCCGGCCTGGCAGTTTGGCCACCAGCTGCAATGCTGGCAAAAAGGCGGGCGCAAAGAGTGCTCACGTCATGACGCCACCTTCAAGCGTATGGAAGCGGATCTGCACAATCTGACCCCGGCGATCGGTGAGGTGAACGGCGACCGATCCAATCTCAACTTCAGCCAGTGGAACGGCATCGACGGTGCGACTTACGGCCGCTGCGAAGTACAGGTCAACTTTAAACAGCGCCGGGTGATGCCGCCGGAGCGCGCGCGCGGCGCGATTGCACGGACCTATCTGTATATGAGCGATCGCTACGGTTTTCGTCTCTCCAAGGCCCAGGCTCAGTTGATGCAGGCCTGGAACCGCCAGTATCCGGTTAACCAGTGGGAGTGCGTGCGCGATCAGCGTATCGAACGCATTCAGGGCAACCACAACCCGTATGTCATCGAGCAGTGCCGCAGCTACGCACTGAGCGCCAAACCTTAATCGTACGCGCTTTATCATCTGCGCGATAATCCGCGCGGCCACACCACAGCCTGACTGCCCGGCCGCAAGCGGCCTATGACCATGCTGACAGATGACCATGCTGACTTTGCGCCAAAACTGACTTTGTGCCAAAACAAGGGCAATCCGAGATTGCCCCTTGTTTTTTTGCTGTAAAGCGCCCATCTTAAGGGCCAGATAATTAGCATAATTTCAGGAATACCAGCATGCGAGTTCCCCGTATTTATCACCCGCACCCTATTACTCATCTTGGCGCGCTCACTTTGAGTGAGGATGCGGCCGGTCACATCGGGCGCGTACTGCGCATGCAACCGGGTCAGGAAGTGCTGCTGTTTGACGGCAGTGGCGCGGAATTTCCGGCTGTGATTACCGAATCCGGTAAGAAGCAGGTGGTGGTCGAACTTTCTGAGCGGGTTGAGAACAGTATTGAGTCCCCGCTCGATCTCCATCTGGGACAAGTCATTTCCCGTGGCGATAAAATGGAGTTCACCATTCAGAAATCGGTCGAGCTCGGCGTCAACACCATCACACCGCTCATCTCTGAGCGCTGCGGCGTCAAGCTGGATCCGAAACGGTTTGAGAAGAAACTGCAGCAATGGCAGAAGATAGCCATCAGCGCCTGTGAACAGTGTGGCCGTAATATCGTGCCGGAAATTCGTCCGATCATGAGCCTGGAAGCGTGGTGTGGCGAGCAGAGCGACGCGCTCAAACTCAACCTGCATCCACGCGCTAAATATTCCATCAATACCCTGCCACAGCCGGTAAGCAAAGTGCGCCTGCTGATTGGCCCGGAAGGCGGCCTGTCATCACAAGAGATCAAGATGACCCGCGATCACCAATTTGAAGAGACGCTGCTCGGCCCGCGCGTACTGCGCACCGAAACCGCAGCCTTAACCGCAATTACAGCCCTGCAAGTTCGCTTCGGCGATCTTGGCTAACGGAGATGAGCATGATTAAACTCGGCATCGTAATGGACCCGATTTCGTCCATTAACATCAAAAAAGACACCAGCTTCGCCATGATGCTAGAAGCGCAACGTCGCGGTTATGAGATTCATTATATGGAGATGAATGATCTACACTTAGATCAAGGCGTCGCCATGGCTGACACCAAAGTTGTCGAGCTGAAAGAAGATCCAACCGGCTGGTATGAATTCAAGTCCGAGCAATCCATCGCCCTGTCTGAACTCGACGCCGTGCTGATGCGTAAAGATCCTCCGTTTGATACTGAATACATTTACGCGACCTACATTCTGGAACGTGCAGAAGAAGAAGGTACCCTGGTGGTCAACAAGCCACAAAGCCTGCGTGACTGTAACGAAAAACTGTTCACTGCCTGGTTCCCGGAACTGACGCCGACCACGATGGTGACGCGTAAAGCCGAGAAGATTAAAGCGTTCCGCGAGCAGCATGGTGACATTATCCTTAAGCCTCTCGACGGCATGGGCGGCGCCTCGATTTTCCGGGTCAAGCAAGGCGATCCGAACGTGTCGGTGATCATTGAAACGCTGACCAACCAGGGACAAAACTACTGCATGGCACAGACGTTCGTGCCGGATATCAGCAACGGTGACAAACGTATCCTGGTGGTGGATGGTGAACCGATGCCTTACTGTCTGGCTCGTATTCCGGCCGCCGGTGAAACCCGTGGTAACCTGGCTGCCGGTGGTCGTGGTGAAGCACGCCCGATCAGCGACACTGATCGCAAGATTGCCGAAACCGTGGCACCGGTACTAAAAGAAAAAGGTCTGATCTTTGTCGGCCTTGACGTCATTGGCGATAAACTGACTGAGATTAACGTGACCAGCCCGACTTGCGTACGCGAGATTGAGGCGGCCTTCGATATCTCAATCACAGGTAAACTGATGGACGCGATTGAGCGTCGTATCAAAGCCTTGTCATTGTAAGGAGCTCCGCTCCTGAAAATTGGGCCTCACTCGCGGTGCAAATACCGCAGTGCCGGCCCTTGCAAGTGGAGACACAGATGAACCTGACCAACCATTTTCTCGTCGCCATGCCGAGCATGCAGGATCCTTACTTCAAGCACAGTGTGATTTACATCTGTGAACACAATGAAGAGGGGGCGATGGGGCTGATGATCAATGCTCCGATTGATGTCACTGTCGGCGGGATGCTCGAGCAGGTTGAAGTGGAAGCGGCGTATCCGCAGTCACACGCTGACAGCCTGAAACGTCCGGTATTTAACGGTGGGCCGATTTCGGAAGATCGCGGTTTTATTCTGCACCGTCCGAAAGATCATTATGAATCGAGCATTCATATGACCAACGAGATCAGTGTCACCACCTCAAAAGATATTCTGACGGTACTGGGCACCGATGCCGAGCCAAGCGGCTACATTGTCGCACTGGGTTACTCCGGCTGGTCGCCGGGTCAGCTCGAAGATGAACTGGCGGAAAACTCCTGGCTGACGATTGAAGCCGATCCGGAGCTGATCTTTAACACCCCGGTGCATGAAAAGTGGAATAAAGCGATTCAGAAACTGGGTATTAATCCGCACCAGCTGTCCACCCAGACCGGACACGCCTGAGCGGCGCGCAATTTAAGAGAAACACCCTATGTCACGCACTATTATGGCGTTTGATTTCGGTACTAAGAGTATCGGCAGCGCCATTGGCCAGGAAATCACTGGCACCGCCTCACCATTGAAAGCGTTTAAAGCCAACGATGGCATTCCCAACTGGGATGAGATTGAAAAGCAGATCAAAGAGTGGCAACCCGATCTGCTGGTGGTTGGCCTGCCGACTGACCTGCAAGGCAAAGCGCTGGAAACCATTACCCCGCGCGCCAAGAAGTTTGCCCAGCGGCTGCACGGCCGCTACGGCCTGCCGGTCGAACTGCATGATGAACGGCTGTCAACGGCCGAAGCGCGCGCCGAGCTGTTCTCGATGGGCGGCTACAAAGCGCTGAGCAAAGGCAACGTCGACTGCCAGTCGGCGGTGGTGATCCTGGAAAGCTGGTTCGAAACCCTGTGGGGCGAATAGCGACTGACTGCGCAGCATTTCCATCCTGCTCCAGCAACAGCATGTAAAAAACAGCCTGCTTCGGCTGTTTTTTATCATTCCCCATCACCCCGGGCGCTGAATCCATATACACTTAGTCCATATACACTTAGTCCATATAAACTTGGTCCATATAAACTTAGTCCATATCAATCTGCACATTCGCCAGTGAACCGCCGGACAGCGCAGAACCCTCTGTGCCCGAGCGGGTTTTGAGCATCAGACGCAGATCATTGGCCGAATCGGCACTGTGCAGCGCTTCCTGCTCATCGATTTTATCCTCTGCCACCAGCTGGTACAGCGCCTGATCAAAGGTCTGCATGCCGTTTTCACGTGATTTGGCCATGGTCGCTTTCAGTTCATGCAGATCGCCGCGCCGGATAAGATCCGCCACGCGCGGACTGTTGAGCAATATTTCAAACACCCCGTGCCGCCCCTGACCCTGTTTATCCGCCAGCAATTGTTGCGCGATAATCCCTTGCAGGTTGAGCGACAGATCAAACAGAAACTGCTCGCGGCGCTCTTTGCTGACCAGATGTAAAATGCGCTCCAGCGCCTGGTTGGCATTATTAGCGTGCAGGGTAGCCAGACACAGATGGCCGGTTTCGGCAAAGGTCATGGCGTATTCCATCGTCTCACGTGTGCGGATCTCCCCGATGACGATCATGTCCGGCGCCTGACGCAGCGAGTTTTTCAGCGCCACTTCAAAACTGTCGGTATCCAGGCCGACTTCACGCTGGGTCACGATACTGCGCTGATGGGGATGAACGAACTCAATCGGATCTTCCACGCTGAGGATATGCCCGCTGCGCTCGGC
The DNA here is from genome assembly GCF_004804295.1 of Vibrio sp. H11. Lineage (NCBI taxonomy): Bacteria > Pseudomonadati > Pseudomonadota > Gammaproteobacteria > Vibrionales > Vibrionaceae > Vibrio > Vibrio sp. H11. The sequence goes on from NZ_SSHN01000016.1 coordinate 8,332, forward strand.
ATTGCGATAGCCGGTCATCGCCGCCAGGGTGGTCGACTTACCGGAGCCGGTCGCTCCCACTACCAGCACCAGGCCGCGCTTGGCCAGTGCCAGATCTTTCAGTACCGGCGGCAAATCGAGCTGCTCAAAGGTCGGGATGTCGGTTTCGATGCGGCGGATCACCGCGCCCGGCTGCTCGCGCTGCATAAAAGCACTGACCCGGAAACGGCCAAAGTCACGCACCAGGGCAAAATTAGCTTCATGGCTGGCGGCAAACTCTTGCTGGCGGGCACTGTCCATCATCGCATCCAGCAGTTGCCCGACCTGAGCCGAGCCAAGTGCACTGCCCTCAGCCTCCAGTGCACCGTTGACCCGGTACAGCAGCGGCGCGCCGACCGTGATATAGATATCGGACGCTTTACGCGTCACCATGCCCTGCAGGCACTCATCGAGTTGCATCATGCTCTCTTTATCCTGATTACTCATAAACGCTCGGCCAGCAGCTTAAAACCCAGCAATATCGGTGGCGATTTTTTGCTGCACTTCAGCCTGATCCACCAGCCCTTTCGCCAGCAGCTGCTTGGCATTCTGCTCCATGGTCTGCATGCCGTGCATGGCACCGGTCTGGATAATCGAGTACATCTGCGCCACTTTATCCTCGCGGATCAAGTTACGGATCGCCGGTGTGGCCAGCATCACCTCATGACAGGCCACCCGGCCACCCCCGACCCGTTTGAGCAGCTTCTGGGCGATCACCGCGCGCAGTGACTCCGACAGCATGGAGCGCACCATAGATTTATCATTGCCGGGGAAGACATCGATAATCCGGTCGATGGTTTTCGCCGCCGAGCTGGTGTGCAGGGTACCAAACACTAAGTGGCCGGTTTCTGCGGCGGTCAGCGCCAGGCTGATAGTCTCCTGGTCACGCAGCTCACCAACCAGAATCACATCCGGATCCTCACGCAGCGCGCTGCGCAGCGCATTTTTAAAGCTATGGGTATCGCGGTGCACTTCACGCTGGTTAATCAGGCATTTATTGTTGCTATGGACAAACTCGATCGGGTCTTCAATGGTCAGGATATGTTTATTATGGTGGGCATTGATGTAATCCACCATCGCCGCCAGTGTGGTCGATTTACCGGAACCAGTCGGGCCGGTGACCAGCACCAGGCCTTTCTCATAGTTGGCGATTTTACTGAAGATCTCCGGCGCTTCCAGCTGCTCTAAACTTGGAATCGTGGTCGGGATGGTCCGCAGCACCGCTGAGGCACCACGCGCCTGATGAAATGCGTTGACCCGGAAACGGCCGACCGACGGCAGTTCAAAGGAAAAGTCCACTTCGAGCCGTTCTTCATACTCGCTGCGCTGGGCATCGTTCATAATTTCAAAAATTAATCGATGCACGTCAGCATGGCTAAAAGCAGGCACACCAAGCTTTCTCACCTCGCCGTCGATGCGAACCATCGGAGGAACGCCTGCAGAAAGATGTAGATCTGACGCATTATGTTTTACACTAAATTCCAGTAATTCAGAGATATCCATTTAATTTTCCTATGGTCAACAGACCCAAATAAGTCCGGCTATGAGTAGTATTCAACAAAATCTTGAACTTATCACGGCGCAGATCGCAAGCGCACAACAAAAGTGTGGTCGCGCTCCAGGCTCAGTGCAACTTCTGGCAGTGAGCAAGACTAAACCGGTTGAAGCCATTCTGGAAGCTGCCGCGGCAGGCCAGCGCAGCTTTGGTGAAAACTATGTCCAGGAAGGCTGCGATAAAGTGCAGTTTTTCGCCACCCAACATCCTGAGCTCGATCTGGAATGGCATTTTATCGGCCCGCTGCAATCCAATAAAACCCGCCTGATTGCCGAGCACTTTGACTGGATGCACACCATTGACCGCGCCAAGATTGCCCAGCGCCTCAGTGAACAGCGTCCGGCCCATCTGCCGCCGCTGCAGGTGCTTATCCAGGTGAATACCAGTGGTGAAACCTCTAAGTCCGGCATCAGTGCGCAGCAATTATTTCCGCTCGCGGAATTGATTTCTACTCTGCCGGGCCTCACGTTAAGAGGATTGATGTCAATTCCGGAGAACGTCACCGACTATCAGTCGCAGTTGGCCGCCTTTCAGCAACTGGCCGCGTTAAAACAGCAACTGGCGGACAAGTTTGACGGCATTGATACCCTGTCGATGGGCATGAGCGGCGATATGGACGCGGCAATTGAAGCCGGCAGTACCATTGTGCGCATCGGTACCGCGATTTTTGGTCAGCGCGATTACAGCCAGAAAGGGTAATCCGCGCCGTGATCCAGGGTGTGGTTAACGTACCATTTGCCGCACCGTTTTACCGTCTGTAACGATTTAAGCGGGTGCACCGCGCAGACAGACTGTACCCTAAGTCATCAGTCTGGTTGTGACACGAATTTGGAACTCAGGTCTGCGGCTCTGAGCCGGTATCGGCCGATATCAGCACAGGTCAGCAGCCACAATATTGGACAAGAGAAGCATGGAACAAAGAACCGTCGCCTTTATCGGCGCAGGAAACATGGCACACGCCATCATCGCAGGTTTGGTCAGCAGCGGCTATCCGGCGCAGAGCATCATTGCCACCGCACCTTCTGAAACCCGCCGCCTGCCGCTGGAGCAGAACTATGGTATCCGCACCAGCAGTGACAACCTGGCGGCGGCCAGCGAAGCCGATGTGGTGGTGCTGGCAGTCAAACCGCAGCTGATGGCTGAGGTTTGTAAGCCGCTGCAGGCGATCGATTTTTCCGGCAAGCTGGTGATTTCGATTGCGGCTGGTGTGTCGGCGGCGCGTCTCAATGAGATGCTGGCAACGCAACTGCGTCTGGTGCGCGTCATGCCAAACACCCCTTCGCTGGTGAACCGCGGTATGGCCGGTCTGTTTGCCTCCCCGCAGGTGGCCGAGCAGGATAAAGTGTTCACCGCAGATCTGATGCGCGCCGTGGGTGAAGTATGCTGGGTGGAACAAGAGTCAGGCATTAACAGCGTGATTGCTGCGGCAGGCAGTGCCCCGGCCTATTTCTTCCTGTTTATGGAAGCAATGCAGGCTGAAGCGATAGCCCAAGGCTTTGACGCGGCAACCGCGCGTCTGCTGGTGCAGCAGTCAGCGCTCGGCGCTGCGGAGATGGTTAAAGCCAATCCGCAGATTGAACTGTCGACCCTGCGTGAGCAGGTGACCTCGAAAGGCGGCACCACCGCCGAAGCCATCCGCACTTTCAATGAGCATCAGCTCAGTGAGATTGTCGCGCAAGCGATGCGCGCTGCCGTGAGCCGCGCACAAGAGATGGAAAAATTATTTTAATATTAACGATCGTTTCATTACCCTAGTGCACACTCAATACTTCCGCTGCCGCACCCGTGCCAGACAGTGGTAAATTGTGGAGTGTCAGACCCAACGATCATCCTACGCAGTAAGGGCAACCTATGAATGCAATGAGTTTTTTAATCTCCACCCTGTTTGATCTTTATATCATGGTCGTGATTCTTAGAATCTGGCTGCAGGCAGCGCGTGCTGATTTCTACAACCCATTTTCCCAGTTTGTGGTAAAAGCGACCCAGCCGGTAGTCGGCCCGCTTCGCCGTGTTATTCCATCCGTCGGCAGCCTGGATCTGGCCACGATCTTGTTCGGTTATGTGTTGTGTATTCTCAAATACGTTGCCCTGATCCTGATCGCCTCCGGCGGCAGTGTGGTATTCAGCGCTGACTTCCTGTTACTTGGCCTGTTGTCGCTGATTAAAGCGGCCGGTGGCCTGCTGTTCTGGGTACTGCTGCTGCGCGCGATTCTGAGCTGGGTTAGCCAGGGTCGCAGCCCGGTGGAGTACGTGTTCCATCAGCTGACCGAGCCGATGCTGGCGCCGATTCGCCGCGTGATCCCTGTGATGGGCGGTTTTGACCTCAGCGTACTGGTGCTGTTCATTGTGCTGCAGTTTGCTAACTTCCTGATGGGTGACTTTATCGGTCCTATCTGGTATCAGCTATAATGAAAGCAGCCTGGTTTGACGGGGACGATCTGGTGTTACGGCTGTATATTCAGCCCAAAGCGAGCCGTGACACGATTGTCGGTTTGCATGGCGATGAGCTCAAAGTGGCGATTACCGCCCCGCCGGTGGACGGCAAAGCCAACGCACATCTCAGTAAGTTCCTGGCAAAACAGTGTAAGGTAGCGAAAGGACTGATCGCGATAGAAAAAGGGGAGCTTGGCCGCCACAAACAAGTGCGCATCAGTGCTCCGGTCTGTCTGCCGCCGCCGGTTGCGGCACTGCTCAGTTAATTACATACTTCCCCACCTTATGGTGGGGATTGTTTTTAGAGCAGTGCCATTTTATTACCATCCCGAACCTGCGGGGCGGGTGGGTCTTTTATGGAGAAAGCCCTTATGCATCTGAAACATTCACTGCGCCAGCTCAGCGCGCGTCACTGGGCACTGGGCCTGCTGCTGATGGCCATTGCGCTACCGGCCAGCGCACAACAACAGATCACGATCAAGGATATTGAGGTACACTACTCGGCGTTTAACTCGACCTTCCTCACGCCGCAAGTCGCCACGCAGTACCAGTTGACCCGTAATGGCTACTCGGCCATCCTCAACGTCAGCGTACTCGATACGGCCGCGCTGGGTAAACCGGCCACCGAGGCTAAGCTCTCCGGCCAGGCCAAGAACCTGATCGGCAACATGCGCGAGCTGGAGTTTCGCGAGGTGAAAGAAGGCGATGCGATTTATTATCTGGCTGAATTTCCGATCAGTAACGAAGAAAACCTGACCTTTGACATTGACGTCAACGCCGGGATGAAAGGCGCCGGCAAGCTCAAATTCAGCCAAAAATTTTATGTAGAACCGTAAACAAAATTGAGATAAGCATGAACAAGATTGTATTGGCCACTGGTAACCAGGGCAAAGTACGCGAAATGGCCGACCTGCTGGCCGAATTTGGTTTTGACGTGGTCGCACAAAGCGAATTTAACGTCTCTGACGTGGCAGAAACCGGCACCACCTTTATCGAAAACGCGATTATCAAAGCGCGTCACGCCGCCAAAGAGACCGGTATGGCGGCGATTGCTGATGACTCAGGCCTGGAAGTGGATTACCTGGCCGGTGCGCCGGGTGTCTATTCTGCCCGTTACGCAGGTGTTGGCGCGACCGATGCCGACAATCTCAATAAGCTGCTTGAGGCGATGCAGGGCGTACCGCAGGAGCAGCGCACGGCGCGTTTCCACTGCGTGCTGGTACTGATGCGTCACGCTGACGACCCAACACCGCTGGTGTGCCACGGTAAGTGGGAAGGGCGTATTCTGGAGCAGGCTCAGGGCAGTAACGGTTTTGGCTATGATCCTGTGTTCTTTGTACCGCAAGAGAACTGCGCTTCGGCAGAGCTTGAACCGGCGCGTAAGAAGCAACTGTCACACCGTGGGCAGGCATTGCACAAGCTGTTTCAGGCGATTGAAGAACAAAAGCAGTTTGCCATTGAAGAGCAGAAGCTGTGATGTTAACTCCTCCGGCGCTGAGCCTGTATGTGCACATTCCGTGGTGCGTGCAGAAATGCCCGTACTGCGACTTTAACTCGCACGCCCTGAAAAATGATATTCCGGAAGATGAGTATATTGATGCCCTGCTGGAAGATCTCGATACCGATATTGAGCGTTATCAGCTCAATCAGGCCCCGCGCCCGCTGCATTCGATTTTTATCGGCGGCGGTACGCCAAGCCTGATTTCAGCCGAAGGCATCGGCCGACTGCTGCGCGGGATTGAAGCACGGATCCCGTTTCAGCCGGAGATCGAAATCACCATGGAAGCCAACCCGGGCACGATTGAAGCCGAGCGTTTTGCCGGCTACCGCAGCGCGGGCGTGACCCGGATTTCAATTGGGGTGCAGAGCTTTGAGCCGGAGAAACTGACCCGCCTCGGCCGCATTCATGGTCAGGCTGAAGCGGTCAATGCCGCCAAACTGGCGCACCAGATTGGCCTCAACAGCTTTAACCTTGATCTGATGCACGGCCTGCCGGATCAGAGCCTGGAGCAGGCGCTGGCTGATCTTGACCGCGCGATCGAGCTCGATCCACCGCACCTGTCCTGGTATCAGCTCACCATCGAGCCCAATACGCTGTTTTACTTTAAGCCGCCAACCCTGCCGGATGATGATGCGCTGTGGGATATTTTTGATCTCGGCCATCACAAGCTGACCGAGGCCGGTTATGTACAGTATGAGATCTCCGGTTACAGCAAACCGGGTTATCAGTGCCAGCACAACCTCAACTACTGGCGTTTTGGTGATTATCTGGGTATCGGCTGCGGCTCGCACGGCAAGCTCAGTTTCAGTGATGGCCGCATCGTACGGACCACTAAGGTGAAGCATCCGCGCGGTTATCTGGCGGCCTATCAGAATCTGACCAAGCCGTATCTGGATAACGAGCAGCTGGTGGCCGATATCGATCGTCCGTTCGAGTTCTTTATGAACCGTTTCCGTTTGATCGAGCCGTGTCCGAAAGCTGACTTCACCGCCACCACCGGCCTGCCGCTCAGTGTGATTGAACCTACCCTCAACTGGGCGTTGCAGCAGGGCTATCTGAGTGAGGATACCACCCACTGGCAGATCACCGAGAAAGGTAAACTGTTCTTAAACGATCTGCTGGAAGCCTTTATGGCGGAAGAAGAAGACAAGTAGCTTCCGTAGCTTGCTCACCTCATCGAGGTTATCTCAGCTGCTGTTCGTGAATGAGAAATAGCAAAAAGTCAGCCGATTGGCTGACTTTTGTCTCTGCAGAGCGAATGATCACACTCCGGTGCACTCAGAAGATAGAGCGGCCGATTCGCTGCGCCAGCAGCTCAAGTGCCCGGGTACCGGCCAGTGAGTTACCGCACGGATCCAGCTCCGGTGACCAGACCGCGATGGTCATTTCGCCCGGCACGATAGCGATAATACCGCCGCCGACCCCGGATTTACCCGGCATGCCGACCCGGTAGGCAAACTCCCCGGCACCATCATACAGGCCACAGGTCGCCAGCAGCGCGTTGATCTGCTTACTTTGCGTGGCAGTGATCACCGGCTCGCCGGTATGCACCGACACGCCTTTATTGGCCAGATAACTGAACATTTTCGCCAGCTCGACACAGCTCATTTTCAGCGCGCAGGCATGAAAATAGTTATTCAGTACCGGCAGCACTTCGTTGTCAAAGTTACCAAACGCACGCATCAGATAAGCGATGGCCGCGTTGCGGTCGCTGTGCATCATCTCCGACGCGGCGACCACTTTGTCATACACTAACTGTGCTTCGCCGCTCAGTTGGCGCGCGAACTCCAGCAGGCGCTGGCGCGGCGCCGACAAGCGGCTTTGCAGCAAATCGGCAATCACAATCGCCCCGGCGTTAATAAACGGGTTGCGCGGAATGCCCTTCTCCATTTCGAGCTGGATCAGCGAGTTAAACGCTTGTCCGGACGGCTCCTTGCCGACCCGGCGCCATAGCTCATCCGGCTGATACAGATTCATGGCCAGGGTCAGGCTGAGCGCTTTCGAGATCGACTGAATCGAGAAGCCCTCGTGCGCGTCACCGGCGGTGATCACGTCACCCTGATTGGTGTACACGGCGATACCCAGCTTGTCATTCGGCACCTGTGCCAGGGCTGGTATGTAGTCTGCGACTTTTCCTTGTCCGATCAGTGGGCGAACTTCATCCAGGATGTCCGCCAGTATGTCTGAGGTCGGTTTCATGTCTTCAACTGTCTTGGTTGTTATTGTTGTTGATAGGATATGAGGTGCAGCCAGCTCAGGCTGCGCAGTCAAAAAAGCCAACATTGCAGTCATGTTGGCTTCGTTTCACGTTATGCCCGGTCAGTATCAGTTGCCCGGTCTGGCTTGTCCAGCGTTAGCTGGCGGCCCAGATTAACTGATGCGCTGAAATTTGATGTCCCACACACCGTGGCCGAGACGGTGGCCACGCTGTTCAAATTTGGTCAGCGGACGATCCGCCGGACGCTCGACAAAATCGCCTTGCTGCGCGATGTTCTGGTAACCCGGCGCCTGATTCATCACTTCAATCATGTGCTCGGCGTAGTTTTCCCAGTCGGTCGCCATGTGGAAGATACCTTCACCCGGGATCAGCTTCTGACGCACCATCTCCGCGAACTCCAGCTGCACGATACGGCGTTTGTGGTGACGCTTCTTGTGCCACGGGTCCGGGAAGAACAGCTGCAGTGTCGTCAGGCTGCTGTCAGGAATCATATTGGCGAACACTTCCACCGCGTCGTGACACATCACGCGCAGGTTAGTCACCCCCGCCTCACGCGCCGAAGAGAGACACGCCCCCACACCCGGGCTGTGCACTTCGATACCGATGAAGTTTTTCTCCGGTGCATTCTTAGCCATCTCAACCAGAGAGGCGCCCATGCCAAAGCCAATTTCCAGTACCACAGGGTTACTGTTACCAAATACCTCGCTCCAATCCAACAGAGCATCCTGATAATCAATACCCATGGTTGGCCAACACTCTTTCATCGCGGCTTCCTGACCTTTGGTCAGACGGCCTTCACGACGAACGAAACTGCGAATTTTACGCACAATTTTGCCGTCTTCAGTGAACTCATTTTTGGTTACTTCAGTCATGGATATTGCCTGCTTAATTTTTACTCTCACTCAAAGGGCTTGTGATTATCCAAAGAATTGCTTTGGGTGCAAGTGTTATTGCTAACCAAAGAACCGCAAAGAGAGCGAAATAACCGCAAATATTGTCTGTTTTACTTCTGGTAAAATATGTGCTGCAATTTTGCCCCATTATTATTCTTAATACAGAGCAAGTCGTGACTCCTTTCGCTAAGGCTATTCTTACCTGGTATGACGCTTACGGGCGTAAAAACCTGCCGTGGCAACACAACAAAACCGCATACAGCGTCTGGCTGTCGGAAATTATGCTGCAACAGACTCAGGTTGCTACCGTGATCCCTTACTACCAGCGCTTTATGCAGCGCTTCCCGACCGTGACTGCGCTGGCCGCAGCCGAGCAGGATGAGGTGCTGCATCACTGGACCGGCCTTGGCTATTACGCCCGCGCGCGTAATCTGCACAAAGCCGCCAAGATTGTCGCCACCGAGTACGGCGGTGAGTTTCCGACCGACATTGAGCAGCTCAATGCCCTGCCCGGCATCGGCCGTTCGACTGCTGCCGCGATTTTGTCTTCGGTGTACAAACAGCCGCACGCTATCTTAGATGGTAACGTCAAGCGTACCCTGGCACGCAGTTTTGCGGTCGAAGGCTGGCCGGGGCAAAAGAAAGTTGAGAATCAGTTGTGGCAACATGCCGAGCAGCACACTCCGGCCACCGATGTCGACAAATACAATCAGGCGATGATGGATATGGGCGCGATGATCTGTACCCGTTCCAAACCCAAATGCAGCCTGTGTCCGGTGATGGAGTTCTGCAGCGCATACCAGCAAGGCAACCCGCTCGACTATCCGGGCAAAAAGCCGAAGAAAGACAAACCGGTCAAAGAAACCTGGTTTGTCATGCTGCATCACGGTGAAGACGTGTGGCTGGAGCAACGGCCGCAAAGCGGGATCTGGGGCGGCCTGTTCTGCTTTCCGGAAACGGCCGATGCCGCGATTGAACACGCTCTGGATCAGCGCAGTATTGCTGATAAGCTGGTAGTAGCGAAAAAGACTTTAATCGCTTTTCGCCACACATTCAGCCATTATCACCTCGATATTACTCCGGTTTTGCTGGAATTATCCGCCAAACCCGACATCATCATGGAAGCGGACAAAGGTCTTTGGTATAACTTAAACCAACCTGAAGAAATCGGCTTAGCTGCCCCTGTAAAGCAGCTGCTGCAAAGTCTTCCATTTGAAATTCATGCATAAAAAATTAAAGAGGAAGTCGTTATGAGCCGCACTGTATTTTGTGCTCGACTACAAAAAGAAGCGGATGGTCTGGATTTTCAGCTGTATCCGGGTGAACTGGGCAAACGTATTTTCGATAACATTTCGAAAGAAGCCTGGGCGCAATGGCAATCTAAGCAAACCATGTTGATCAACGAGAAGAAGCTCAACATGATGGATCCTGAGCACCGTAAACTGCTCGAGCAGGAAATGGTGAACTTCCTGTTTGAAGGTCAGGAAGTTCATATCGAAGGTTACACGCCACCAAGCGAGTAATTCGAGACCATTTCTATGAAAAACAATGACATCACAGCCTTCCGCTCTGGTGTCATTTTTGTTTTTAACCGTCTCAATCACGTTCGGGGAGCAAATGAGAAAGCTAGTTTATTGCCTGACGGCCATGCTGTTGGCAGGCTGCAGCCGGGAATTTGTCGAGAGCTTGTACGATGTCGATTACGAGCCTACTAACCGCTTTGCCACCAATCTGGCGCAGCTGCCGGGCCAGTTTGTCAAAGACACCGCGGCCCTCGATGCGCTGATCAACAGTTTCTCCGGCAATATCGAAAAACGCTGGGGCAGCCGCGAAATCAAGATTGCCGGTAAGCGTAACTATGTCAAATACATCGATGACTACCTGAGCCGGGCCGAAGTTAACTTCAACGACGGTCAGATCCTGGTCGAAACCATCTCGCCGACCGATCCTAAAGGTCACCTCAAGAAAGCCATAGTCACCACCCTGCTCACTCCGGATGATCCGGCCCATGTCGACTTATTCTCATCACAAAATATTGAATTAAAAGGGCAGCCTTTTCTGTATCGTCAGGTGGTCGATCAGGAACACAAGCCAATTCAGTGGAGCTGGCGCGCCAACCGCTACGCGGATTACCTGATTGCTCATCACCTTAAAGTTAAACAGGTCGACTTTAAACAAGCCTATTATGTCGAGATCCCTATGGTCGAAGATCAGGTCGAGATCCGCAGTTACCAGTACGCCAGTATTGTCCAGCGTGCGGCGCGCAAATATGACATTCCGGAAGATTTGATTTACGCCATCATCAAAACCGAGAGCAGTTTCAACCCTTATGCGGTGAGCTGGGCCAACGCCTACGGACTGATGCAGGTAGTGCCAAAAACCGCCGGGCGCGATGTGTTTAAGCTGGTCAAGAACCGCTCCGGCCAGCCGTCCCCCGAATATCTGTTTAATCCGGAGAACAATATTGATACCGGAACGGCCTACTTTCACATTCTCAAAACCCGCTATCTGCGCGATGTGCGCAACCCGGTCTCACTCGAGTACAGCATGATTTCAGCCTATAACGGTGGCACCGGCGGGGTACTCAACACCTTCGACCGCAACCGGCAGCGGGCGATGAATGACCTCAATTCACTCAAACCGAATCAGGTTTACTGGGCTTTGACCAAAAAACACCCGAACGCAGAGTCGCGCCGCTATCTGGAGAAAGTGACCCAATTTAAGAAACAATTTAACGCTGGCTGAGAAAAAGTTAACGCTGGCAAAGAAAAAGTGATGCATTTGCAGTAAAAACCACCACCTTGCTTAAAATAGCGGCGCTTAAGCGATTTTTTAATTTTTTTTAGAAAAACAGGTTGACGACTGGAGGGAAAATCCGTTTAATAGCGCTCCGTTGCCCGGATAGCTCAGTCGGTAGAGCAGAGGATTGAAAATCCTCGTGTCGGTGGTTCGATTCCGCCTCCGGGCACCACAATTTAAATGTTGTTGGTGCAGGTCACCAGCAGCAGTAAAAGAATACAGTGCGCCGACTTAGCTCAGTAGGTAGAGCAACTGACTTGTAATCAGTAGGTCACCAGTTCGATTCCGGTAGTCGGCACCATTCTTTTGCCTCGATAGCTCAGTCGGTAGAGCAGAGGATTGAAAATCCTCGTGTCGGTGGTTCGATTCCGCCTCGAGGCACCATATTATTTCCGGTGCTCACTAACCTTGTAAGGTTAAGTTGAAAATCATCGGTCAGTGCCCTGGGCGGGCCCGTTATTCCGCCTCGAGGCACCATTATTTGGTGCTTTACTCTGCAAAGAGTACACAAATAATTCCCCCTTAGTTCAGTCGGTAGAACGGCGGACTGTTAATCCGTATGTCGCAAGTTCAAGTCTTGCAGGGGGAGCCACTTTACAAAACCCAGTCTTCGGACTGGGTTTTTGCTTTTCTGGTCCAAAAAAACTGTGCGAAAATTCCATTTCTTTGTGAACGATGAATATGTCACAACCAGTAGGCTGGCCCGTACAAGTCCTGACAGCGGAAGCCACTTTTAGAAAACCTAATTTCTTTACAAACCTAGCTTCGGACTGTTTTTTTGCTTTTGTGCGCAATCAACAGTGCCGTATTAGACATTAACCGCTCCTGCCCGGTAACGGATAGCGCCCCGTATACTCACCAACAGCCGTAGTATTCAGTGCAAAAGATAGCCACGCAGCGTGAAGCTGCCGTTTAGGTTGATCCGCTTTGCCGAAAAAACACCCATTCCGAACTAACTATCTGGCAGCTAACAAGCCAGCGCCCTCGCCTGTCTCCCTGGCGCAACAGCTTTTAGGGCGCGGGATCTGGGCAAATAGTAGCTTCTGATGGATAAAAACAGGCCATTAAGTATAGAAAAACAACAAACGATATTTTTTTTGCATTTTACTGTTGACGGGAAATCGGAAAACTCGTTTAATACACCCCGTTGCCTCGATAGCTCAGTCGGTAGAGCAGAGGATTGAAAATCCTCGTGTCGGTGGTTCGATTCCGCCTCGAGGCACCATATTTTAGAATGTTGGTGTACATCACGAGCATGCAACAAAACATAAAGATTCGGTGTGCCGACTTAGCTCAGTAGGTAGAGCAACTGACTTGTAATCAGTAGGTCACCAGTTCGATTCCGGTAGTCGGCACCATTCTTTACAAGACCTTGAGTCTTAAAAATCTGTTCCCCCTTAGTTCAGTCGGTAGAACGGCGGACTGTTAATCCGTATGTCGCAAGTTCAAGTCTTGCAGGGGGAGCCACTTTTCCTCAATGAGCTTTAATAGCTGATTGAAAAGGCCGACTTAGCTCAGTAGGTAGAGCAACTGACTTGTAATCAGTAGGTCACCAGTTCGATTCCGGTAGTCGGCACCATTGTTTTGACAATAGCAAAACAGTGAACAACAAATAATTCCCCCTTAGTTCAGTCGGTAGAACGGCGGACTGTTAATCCGTATGTCGCAAGTTCAAGTCTTGCAGGGGGAGCCACTTTAGAAAACCCAGTCTTCGGACTGGGTTTTTGCTTTTCTGGTCCAAAAAAACTGTGCGAAAATTCCATTTCTTTGTGAACGATGAATATGTCGCAACCAGTAGGCTGGCCCGTACAAGTCCTGACAGCGTGAACCACTTTAGAAAACCCAGTCTTCGGACTGGGTTTTTGCTTTTCTGGTATATGGAAAATTCTTCATTTGTGAACGGTAGATATGTCGCAACCGAAGGTCGGCCCGTACAAGTCCTGACAGCGAGAGCCACTTTTAGAAAACCTAGCTTCGGACTGGGTTTTTGCTTTTCTGGCCCCCACCCTGACAGACTGACCAGCCGGCAAACTGCACAGGTAAAAAAGGCAAGCCGCAGCTTGCCTTGTGCTTGAGCACGCTCAGATTACTTGATGCCTTTTTCCTTTTTGATCAAGTCATAGGCATGCTGGATTTCCTGCGATTTCTCTTTGGCGACGTTCATCATCTCCGGCGGCAGGCCTTTGGCCATCAGTTTATCCGGATGATGCTCGTTCATCAGTTTACGGTAAGCGCGCTTGATTTCTTTCGCGTCGGAGTTTTCATCCACCCCGAGTACCGAATACGCATCGGCCAGACGGTCGCGGCTTGACGTTTGCTGCCACTGGCCGCCTGAGTAGTGTTGTTGCCCCTGTCCACCAGCGCCACCTTGCTGGAAACGAAACGCCGCTTCCTGCATGCGCAGGCGACGCTCTAGCTGGTCAGCCGAAAAACCTAATATCTGAGCAACACGGTGCAGCACATCGCGCTCACTCGGATGCAGATCGCCGTCGGCAAAAGCGGCTGAGATTTGCAACTCGAGGAAAAACTGCAGCAGGTCAAAACGACCGCCGGACGAAATGCGTACTTTTTCCAGTACCCGGTCAAGCGGGAAATCGGCATCTTTACCGTCACGAAACGCGTCCTGCGCGGCACGGCGCTGGTCGCCATGCAGGTTCATGCGATCCATCATGACACTGGCCAGTTGAATCTCTTGTTTGGTGACCTGGCCTTTCGCTTTGGCCACATGGCCCATCACAGCAAAGGCCGCTTTAAAGAATTCTTCCTGCCGTTCCGCCTGGCTCGGACCGGAACCAAACCCGCCGGAACTGAAGCCGGCACGGCTCATACGACGGGCTTTATCAAACTGATGCCCAATAAACAGGCCAAAGATTGCGCCTAGCGGACCGCCAAACAGGAGGCCGAAGAAAGCGCCAAGAATTTTGCCAAAAATATGCATTATGTGCTCTCAATCTATGAATTTTTTAGGTGTGCCGTGGTCTGATAGTGCCGGGAGCGTGAAATTCCTTTATGATAAGGAACGGTTTTTATTATACCCAAGTCATCTCATCGGCTGTGTCACAGCCAGGTTCAGGATGAATTTACATACAGGTGCTTGGGTGTATCATCTCCCAATATCGGACTTAAACAATTTCAACAGGATAGTACAATTCGATGTCACGTTTTTCCCGCACGTTTTTAGCCGCTTCGATTAGCGCCGCGCTCTTTGCGCCTCAGACTCAAGCAGACGCTACGGTGGATGACAGTGTGCAGGAACTGCCCACTATCGATCAATGCCTGGTGGATAAACCAGCAGCAGAGAATTCCGCCCAACAGCCTATCAATGTCGAAGCGGATAAGCTAGAAGCAATTAATGGCGATCGCGCCACCTACTCCGGCCATGTTGTTGTCATTCAGGGTAATAAGCAGATTCAGGCTGACAATGTGACCCTGCACCAGAAAGAGAACCTGGTGGTGGCTGAAGGTAATGTGAATTTCAGTGACGGCCAGGTCAGAGCGCGCTCAGATAAAGCCACCAATGATCTGACCAATGATCAGATGACACTGGAGAACACGGAATACAAATTCCTGTGTGAGCCAGGCCGTGGTAATGCAGCCTATATCTCCAAGACAGGTAAAGCGGTATACGAGATTGAAGATGGCTCGATTACCTCCTGTCCGGAAGATGACAATGCCTGGCGCCTGAGAGCCTCGGGGATTCATGTCGACCAGGATGAGGAACAGGCCACCTTCTATAACCCGCGTCTGGAAGTGCTCGACGTGCCGGTGTTTTACTTCCCGTACCTGACCGTGCCGATTGGTGATACCCGTAAAACTGGTTTCCTGTATCCGACCGTTTCTTACGGTTCGCGCGATGGTTTCGAACTGGAAGTACCATTCTACTGGAACCTGGCACCGCAGTACGATCTGGAAACCACCCTGCACTATATGGACAAGCGTGGTACTCAGCTCAACAGTATCTTCCGCTACCTGACTGATTTTGGTCAGGGCAGCCTCAAATCTGAGTTTTTGCCGGATGATGATCTGAACCCGGATCTGGGTAAGCGCTGGGCATTCCAGTATCAGCACAGCGGCATTTATGACCAGTCATGGAAATTCGATTTCGATTACTCCAAAGTCAGCGATATTAACTACTTCTCTGATCTGAGCTCGTCGATCGGTAACCGTGAAGACGGTCAGCTGATTCAGGAAGGTGAAGTTGCCTACCGCAGCCAGAACTGGGACAGCGCCATCCGGGTACGCCAATTCCAGCTGCTGCTGGATGATAACAACAGCACCCAGCAGCCTTATCGTCTGATGCCGCAACTGGCGTTTAACTACTATTCACCTCAGGCTCTGCGTTACATGGATCTGGACTTTAAATCGCATATTTCGCGTTTTGAGACCGATGCCAACGGCCGTCCTTCTGCGACCCGGGTACATATCGAACCAGGCATGCAAATCCCGATTGCCACCACCTGGGGCACCTGGACCACAGAAGCGCGCGTACTGGGCACTTACTACCAGCAAGATCTGGACGACGTCGATATGACCGACTCCGATAACCGCGATCTGGAAGAGAGCGTGACCCGCGTCATTCCTGAATTCCGCACTCACGCCGGTATCGTGCTGGAACGAAATACCAAGATCTTTGACAGCTACACCCAGACCCTGGAACCACAGATCCAATATCTGTATGTACCTAAAAAAGACCAGAGCAATATCGCCCTGTATGACACCACCCTGCTGCAAACCGACTACTACGGTCTGTTCCGCAGCCGCAAATACAGCAACATCGACCGTGTCGCCGCGGCGAACCAGCTAAGCTACGGCGCTTCCACCCGTTTCTTCGACGATGCGTATAAAGAGCGCCTCAATATCTCGTTCGGTCAGATTTTCTATATCGACAAAGATTTGAAAGTCCGCTCCACAGCATCGGATGAAGAGACGGAGTCGAACTACTCGGCCTGGGCAGTGGAAATGGATTTCAACTACGATGACTTCCTGTTTTACCACGGCGGCGTGCAGTATGACGTCGATACCAGCTCCATGCAGCTCGCCAACAGTACGCTGGAATACCGTTTTGATGGTGGTTTCATCCAGACCAACTACCGTTATGTGCCAAAAGAGTACATTCAGGAAACCGTGGACTTTGATGTCTCCAACATTACTGAAGACGGTATTTCTCAGGCCGGTCTGCTGGCCAGCTACCAGCTGTCACGCAAATGGAGCTTCAGCGGCCAGTACTTCTATGATCTGACCACAGATCAGGCGCTGGAGTGGCTGGCGGGCTTCCGCTATACCTCTGACTGCTGGTACATGGGTTTCAACTACAGCAACCAGCTTAAGGGCTGGAACCAGACCCTTAGCGACGGTTATGACAACTTTGGCGATCCTGATTATGAGAACAACTTCAGCTTCAATATCGGCATTATCGGCTTTGGTACCAGTGTTGGTTCCGACTCTGATCTGCTGAGCAGCAGTGATAACTCTCTGGGCTACGGTCGTCCGTTCTTCCTGAATAACTGAGTCTCTGAGTCACGAACAGACAGGCCTGCCCAAGGCAGGCCTTTGCAATAGATAGGACATGTAATGAAATTGTGGAAACACACCCTACTGACGCTTGTCGGGCTACTTACTATCGGTACTGCGCAGGCACAGCCGGTTGAAATGGACCGCGTCGCTGTCGTCGTCAATGACGGCGTTATTTTACAAAGTGATGTGGATGCCGCCATGCTGACCGTTCAGGCCAATGCCAAACAAAACGGTCGTTCACTGCCGGCGCAGGATGTGCTGCGTGAGCAGGTGGTGGAAAAACTGATCATTGATACCCTGCAACAGCAGGAAGCGGATCGGATCGGGGTACGCATCGATGATGAACGCCTTAATCAGGCCATCAACGATATCGCACGGGATAACAAACAGACTCCTGAGCAGCTGCGCGCGGCTGTGGCAGAACAAGGCCTGACCTACGCCGAATTCCGCGAACAGATCCGGAAAGAGATGTCCGCCAGTGAAGCGCGTAATGCACTGGTGCGCCGCCGCATCAACATTCTGCCGGCCGAAGTCGATACCCTGGCCGAGATTCTGGCCCAGGAAACCAATGCCACTGTGCAGTACAAAATCAGCCACATCCAGCTACGCTTCAATGACGGGCAGGATAAAGCTGATGTCGAAGCTCAGGCCAAGAAACTGGTCCAGGAGCTGAACGATGGCGCTGACTTCAGTAAAATGGCCAGCACCTACTCAAAGGGCCCGAAAGCGCTCGAAGGCGGTGACTGGGGCTGGATGCGCAAAGAAGAGATGCCAACCATCTTCGCTGACCAGATTAAAATGCAGAACAAAGGCACTATTATTGGTCCGTTCCGCAGCGGTGTCGGTTTCCACATCCTCAAAATTGATGATGTCAAAGGTCTGGAGACCGTGGCCGTGACTGAAGTCAATGCCCGCCATATCCTGATTAAGCCGACTATTATCCTCAGTGATGAAGGCGCTCAGAAGCAGCTCAATGACTTCATTCGCCGCATTAACAACGGTGAAGCGACCTTTGCTGAACTGGCACGTCAGTACAGCCAGGATCCGGGTTCAGCGGCTCAAAATGGTGAACTGGGTTATCAGACCCCTGACCTGTATGTACCGGAATTTAAACACCAGGTAGAAACCCTGCCAGTGGGGCAAATCAGTAAGCCATTTAAAACCGTGCACGGCTGGCATATTGTCGAAGTGATGGATCGCCGCGAAGTTGACCGTACCGACTCTGCACTGAAAAACAAAGCGTACCGAATTCTGTTCAACCGTAAGTTCAATGAAGAAGCCAGCGCCTGGCTGCAGGAGCTGCGTGCCGGTGCTTTCGTTGAAGTACTCAAGGACAACGAAGATGACAATTAAACGCATCGTCGTCACCGCCGGAGAACCGGCGGGCATTGGCCCGGATCTGGTGTTGGCACTGTCGCAGGAAGACTGGTCGCATCAACTGGTGGTGTGTGCCGACAAATCGGTGCTGGCTGAACGCGCCAAACTGCTCGGCCTTGATGTCACCTTATTAGACTACGATGCTGCAGCACCGGCCTCTGCGCAGCGTGCCGGCACTCTGGTAGTGGATCACATCGCGATCAGCAAACCTGTGGTTGCCGGTCAGCTCAATGAAGCCAACGGCCGCTACGTATTAAATACGCTAGAAAGAGCCGCTGCAGGCTGTATGAATGATGAATTTGATGCTATTGTCACCGGCCCCGTGCATAAAGGGGTGATCAACCGGGCTGGCGTTGCATTCAGCGGCCACACCGAGTTCTTTGCTGAGCAGTCCAATACCCCTCTGGTGGTGATGATGCTGGCAACAGAAGGGCTGCGGGTTGCACTGGTCACGACCCATATTCCATTGGCTTATGTGTCTAAAGCGGTAACCAGTGAGCGCCTGGAAAAGATCATTCATATTCTCCACAAGGATTTGGTCGAGAAATTTGCGATTGAGCAGCCGAACATTTATGTTTGCGGCCTCAATCCGCATGCCGGGGAAGATGGTGTACTGGGTCATGAAGAGATCGACACCATCACACCAACCCTGGAAAAATTGCGTCAGCAGGATGGTATCAATCTGATCGGTCCGTTACCGGCCGATACCATCTTCAGCGAAAAATATTTGCAGCATGCAGATGCTGTTCTGGGCATGTACCACGATCAGGTGCTGCCGGTACTGAAATACAAAGGCTTTGGCCGCTCGGTAAACATTACCCTCGGCCTGCCGTTTATTCGGACTTCGGTTGACCACGGTACGGCGCTTGACCTGGCAGGTACAGGCAGCGCAGACGTCGGCAGCTTCAGAACAGCCCTTGCGCAAGCGATTGAATTAGTAGACAAGAAGAAGGCTTCTTGACGACAGTAGAAGAATATTGAGAACACTATGAGAAACGATGTCCATTTAGGACACAAAGCGCGTAAACGTTTTGGTCAGAACTTTCTGAACGATCCATACATCATTGATGGCATCGTATCAGCCATTAACCCTCGTCCGGGACAAAACCTGGTTGAGATCGGTCCTGGTCTGGGTGCCATCACCGAGCCGGTCGGCCGTGAAGTGGATAAGTTCACCGTGATTGAGCTTGACCGTGACCTGGCTGAGCGCCTGCGCAACCATCCGGATCTGGCTGACAAGCTGACCATCCACGAAGGCGATGCAATGCGCTTTGATTTTACCCAACTGGTGAAGCCGGGTAACAAGCTGCGCATTTTTGGTAACCTGCCGTACAACATCTCTACCCCGTTGATGTTCCACCTGTTTGAATATCATAAAGATGTGCAGGACATGCACTTTATGCTGCAAAAAGAGGTGGTTAACCGCCTGGCAGCAGGTCCGGGCAGCAAGGCTTACGGTCGGCTGACCGTGATGGCGCAATACTACTGCAAAGTGGTTCCAGTACTGGAAGTGCCGCCGACTGCATTTGTGCCGCCACCGAAAGTCGACTCAGCCGTAGTCCGCCTGGTGCCTTACGAGGTTCTGCCACACCCGACGACCAGCCTGAAGTGGCTGGACCGCGTGGTACGTGAAGGCTTTAACCAGCGCCGTAAAACGGTACGTAACTGCTACAAAGGTCTGCTGGAACTGGAAGTACTGGAAGAGCTGGGTGTCAACCCGACCATGCGTCCGGAAAACCTGACCCTGCAGCAATTCGTTGCCATGGCCAACTGGCTTGACGCCAACCACGGCCAACAGGCATAAACAGAAAGGATGACCCTAACGGTCATCCTTTTTTGCATTCTTGCCCGCTTGAGTAATTTGTTCCCTTTCGTTGTTTCGTGTCCGGTATGCCTTTATGAGCGCATCTTGTCAGGTTATGTTTGCGTAACGGTGGTCATCTTCCATATCCTGCGGTAATGTCGACACAGCGATTCGGAAAAGGAGTTTTTATGGATACTGCCACGCCCTGTATTAAGGTACAGGTTCATACCAAATACATACCTGAGCAATCCACCCCGGAACAACAGCGCTATGTTTTCGCCTATTTGATCACGATAAAGAATCTCAGTAACCAAACCGTGCAGTTGATCAGTCGCCGCTGGTTGATTACCGATGCCAACGGCAAACAGATGACAGTCGAAGGCGATGGTGTGGTCGGCGAACAGCCGTTTATCCCCGGTCATGATGAATATACCTACAGCAGCGGTACAGCTCTGGAGACTCCGGTCGGCGTGATGCAGGGCCACTACATCATGCACGATGAAGAGGGTAAACAGTTTATCGCGGAAATTGAGCCATTCCGGCTTGCCGTCCCTCATGTACTGAATTAAAGGATACGGCGTGGCCAATTATATTGTCGGTGATATCCAGGGCTGCCTGGATGAATTACAGCTGCTGCTGCAACAAGCCCAGTTCTCTGCCGAGCAGGATACCTTATGGGTCGCCGGTGACCTGGTGGCGCGCGGGCCAAAATCGCTCGAAACATTGCGTTTTATCCGCGATCTCGGCACGGCCGCTAAAGTCGTACTGGGGAATCACGATTTGCACCTGTTGGCAGTCGCCAACGGTATCCACCCGGTCAAAAAGAAAGACAAGACCGAGCCGATTTTCGCCGCACCGGACGGGCCTGAGCTGCTGCAATGGCTACGTCGTCAGCCGCTGCTGCAGGAACATGATGAGTTTGTCGTTGCCCACGCCGGCATTTCACCGATGTGGGATCTAGCGACTGCCAGAGCGGCAGCGGAGGAAATCAGCGCCCTGCTCAGCGGTGAGCGCTGGTTGTGGCTGATTGAAAACATGTACAGCAATATGCCGGATCAGTGGAGCGCGGATTTAAAAGGTATCGACCGCTACCGCTATATCATCAACAGTTACACCCGGATGCGCTTCTGCCATCCCGACGGCAAACTGGATATGAAATGCAAGTTACCGCCGGATCAGGTCAGCCGTAAAAAGCTGCTGCCATGGTTTGAGCTCAAACAGCGGGTCGCACTGAATAAAACCGTATTATTCGGCCACTGGGCAGCGCTGGAAGGCTATCGCAGCAAGCAAATCATCGGCCTGGATACCGGCTGTGTCTGGGGCGGAACTCTGACTATGCTGCGCTGGGAAGATAAACGTTATTTTGCAGTTGAGGCGTTGCAGTACTGACCTGCAGCAACCTTGCGGTAGCAAATAAAAACTCGTCATAACGACGAGTTTTTTAGTGCTTACGGCCTGTTTCCGGTGCCGCAGGATTTGGACTCTAGATTTTCTCAAGCACAACAAAATCCATATCGTACTGGTTTTTTTCATCGGCACGGTAGTGCTCACGATGAGTTTCTGTCCAGTCGTTGCCCCATTGCGGGAAACGGGTATCACCATCGAGCTCTGCAGCAATGTATGTCAGATAAAGCTTATCGGCCTGGGGCAGACACGCCTGGTAAATACTACCGCCACCAATGATCATGACTTCTTCGGCACTGCCGGCCAGCTCCAGCGCAGCGGCAATTGAAGTCACCACATCCACGCCGTCAATCTTCAGTTCAGGATCGCGGCTGATAACAATGTTCTGCCGACCCGGCAGCGGGCGACCGATTGATGCGTAAGTCTTACGCCCCATCACGACCGGCTTACCCATAGTACAACGTTTAAACCAGACAAAATCAGCGGGAAGATGCCACGGCATCTCATTGTCTTTACCTATAACTCTGTCGCTTGCCATCGCGGCAATCATACTGATGATCATCAATTTCTTCCTGTTAAACAATCGGCTTGCGGCGATAGAATAACAGCCCCGGCACAGCAAGACCAACCGCAAGGCCGGCAATGATGAACATCGCTTTAAGAAAGTTCTCAAGCAGGGTTTCCAGCAGCTCCGGATTAAAGCCGAGATGGTTGATCTCCACCATGGCGATCATCGCCCGGTACGCAAATACGCCCGGCACCATAGGGATCAGGGCCGCAACAGTAAACACTTTCGGGTGCGCAAGAAATTTGTGCGACCAGTGCACGCCAATCATACCCACGATAGTAGCGGCGAAAAATGTCGCCCATTCAATCGGAATGCCAAAATGCATCATGATAAAGCGTGAGCCATGCCCTATCGCTCCGCCCAGCGCGCAATATTTGAGTGCCCGTACCGGTACGTTAAACACCAGCGCAAAGCCGACGGCTGGAATGGCGGCAAAAAACATATCGTTAATCAGTCCAAGTAACAGTTGCCAGTTCATCTTACCACCCCCAGATTCCGGTAATACTCATCGCGGCTATAATGCCAAGACAGGTCGACAGCGTCAGCAGACTGGCCATCACAAAACGGGCAATACCGATATCGATGTACCCCTTAAGCATATCTGCCACCGAATTGATCAGCGGGAAACCCGGCACCAGCATCAGCACAGAAGATGCCATCACCAGAGTCGGGTTATTGCCGAGCTGAAAGTTCACCGCCTGGGCGGAAATCACTGAAGTGACAAAAGCGGTCGCAGCAAAGTTAAGCAGCGGATTGAAATGACGATGGCCGATCTCCTGACGTACTGTCATACCGACCGCAGAGGCAATAAAGGTGATGGCAAACACGGTCCAGTCACCACCGGCCAGGCGGCTGAATGCCGCACACGACAAACCGATCATCACGACCACCACCCAGCGGTTGTAACGCTCTGGGCTGATCTGATTCAGCTTTTTTTGTGCCATGTTATGATCCAGCAAGCCACGCTCGATCATAATGCAGATGCGCTGGATCTCCGTCACTGCCCGCATGTTAATTCCGCGATCCGCGCAGCGGCGGGTCGTGGTAATACAGTGGCCCTGTTGTACTGTGGTAACCACCAGTGAACTGGCTGATAACGAGACTTCCACCTCGCTCATGCCACACGCCAGCCCGATGCGGCGCATAATATCCCCAACCAGGGTACTTTCCGCTCCATGAGCCAGCAGCATTTGTCCGGCCTGAGCAATCAAACGAGAAATACTTCTCTGTTGCGAGGTCATGATCCCTTTCCTAAACGTCAACTTACTTAAAATAAAACCCGCCAAACCAATGGCGGCAACAGGCTGCCAACCACACCGTAACCCAAGCGCTACTCGCAATGGTGCCCGGCGCGCAGGTTACAGTGTGCATGAAAAAAGCGCTTGGAAATATGATTTAGATACAAAAAAGCCGCAATTTCCATTGCGGCTCTGAATTGAGAGTTTTTTGCCTGATACGCGCAAAATCTCAGAATTTAGTCCGATTATTCACGCACATAGATGACGTGACCATCGTCTTCTTCGTCATCCCAGTCATCCCAGTCGTCGTCATCATCTTCGGTGATCACGTTACGACCAGCCATGGCGTCTTTGTGGTAATCATCCCACATAAACTCGACTTTCTGCTCTTCGCTCAGCTCTTCTTCGGCGCGCGGCAGAGTTTCCATGAAGTCAGCCAGCTCGCGACAAAGTTCCGCCGTACCTTGTTTGTTGACCGCTGAAACCTTGAAGTAAGGGCCTTCCCACGCGAGCGCTTCTAAGATCTCCTGGATCTTTTCATCCGCTTCTTCTTCCAGCATCAGATCCGCTTTATTGAACACCAACCAAACAGGCTTCTTGGCCAGCTTTTCGCTGTACTGCTCCAGCTCATCCATAATGGTCAGCGCGTTTTGGGCTGGTTCACTTCCATCGATAGGTAAAATATCGATCATGTGCAATAGCACGCGACAACGCTCAAGGTGTTTGAGGAAGCGAATCCCCAGACCGGCACCTTCAGCAGCACCTTCGATCAGCCCTGGAATATCAGCAACCACAAAGCTTTTCTCAGGTACCACACTCACGACACCCAGACTTGGGATCAAGGTGGTAAACGGATAATCCGCTACCTTTGGCTTCGCTGCTGACACAGAACGAATAAAGGTTGATTTACCTGCGTTCGGCAGGCCCAGCATACCGACATCAGCCAGCAGCAGCAGCTCAAGACGCAGTTCACGAACCTCACCTTTGGTACCCATAGTCTTTTGACGTGGCGCGCGGTTTACCGACGATTTAAAACGGGTGTTACCCAGACCGTGCCAGCCACCTTTGGCAATCATGACTTTCTTGCCATGCTCAGCCACTTCACCGACAATCTCATTGGTATGAATATCTACCGCACGAGTTCCCACCGGCACTTTCAGCGTAATGTCTTTACCGCGTTTACCGGTACAGTTACCGCCGCTACCATTTTGACCACGTTCTGCCGCGTAGAAACGCTGAAAACGATAGTCAACCAGTGTGTTTAAGTTCTCATCAGCCTGGATGTAGACATCGCCGCCATCGCCGCCGTCGCCGCCGTCAGGGCCACCTTTCGTTACGAATTTTTCACGCCAAAAGCTCACGACACCGTTACCGCCATCGCCTGCTTCGACTTTAATTACCGCTTCATCAACGAATTTCATTACTTACTCCGCATTACTTGCGTTGCAATATCACCGCGTTGCCATCCAAACCTGCTGCGACAACTGATTGTCGTCACTTAAGCCTGCGCTATGCCAATGATATAAATTTTAGCAGAAGTTTGCGTGACCCAGGATCGCGCCCCTCTGCTTGGGAACAGATAACAAGCCGCTCTGCAATGACGCTACCTGAGGTAACACTCGGCAGGGCCTCTTGTTATTGGCTCTTCTCTCCAGATAAATAAAAAACCCCACCTAACGGCAGGGCTTTTAAATTCATCGAGAAACTAAACTTATTCAGCGTCGATGCTAACGAATTTACGGTTTTTAGGACCTTTCACTTCGAATTTCACTTTACCGTCAGATAGAGCGAACAGAGTGTGGTCTTTACCGATACCTACGTTAGTACCAGCGTGGAACTTAGTGCCACGTTGACGAACGATGATGTTACCTGCAAGTACAGATTCACCGCCGAAACGTTTTACACCAAGGCGTTTACTTTCAGAATCGCGGCCGTTACGAGTAGAACCACCAGCTTTTTTGTGTGCCATTGTTAAACTCTCCTAATAACTTAAGCGTTGATACCAGTGATTTTCACTTCTGTGAACCACTGACGGTGACCTTGTTGCTTACGAGAGTGCTTACGACGACGGAACTTAACGATTTTAACTTTATCGCCACGACCGTGCTGTACAACTTCAGCAGTCACTTTACCGCCCTCTACCAGAGGAGCGCCAACTTGGATTTCTTCACCGTTAGCAACCAGCAGAACTTTATCAAATTCTACAGTTGCGCCAGTTTCAACGTCTAATTTCTCTAAACGAAGAGTTTGACCTTCGCTTACACGGTGTTGTTTACCACCAGATTGGAAAACAGCGTACATATTTTACTCCGCTCTTTCCGCACAGCCAATGCTTACATTTTGAGCAATAAGGGTGTGCGCTAAACTAATCATCAATAGGGCGCAGATTCTACGTGAATGACGACCCTATGACAAGCCATATTTGAAAAAAATTGGCGAAAAGCTAATCGCCAAATAAAAGTGCGCCAATCATGCCCTTAAGCCATGTATTAATCAACGTTTTTTAGTGTATTATTGCCGCATTCTTGAAGAACCAAATGCCTTACAAGTTCTAACTTCAGCCGGATGTACAATGGATTTTAAAGCTATCCAAACGCTTACTGCCGATGACATGGCAAAAGTGAATGAAACAATTCAAGCGCAGCTCAACTCTGACGTTTCTTTAATCAACCAACTTGGCTTTTATATCGTCAATAGCGGTGGCAAGCGTCTGCGTCCGCTGCTGGCGGTTTTATCGGCCAGAGCGCTCGGTTATCAGGGCCAGGGTCATACCCTCGCTGCTGCGTTTATTGAATTTACCCATACCGCCACACTGCTGCACGATGACGTGGTCGATGAATCGGACATGCGCCGCGGCAAAGCGACGGCCAACGCTGCGTTTGGTAATGCGTCCAGTATACTGGTCGGCGATTACATTTATACCCGCTCGTTCCAGATGATGGTGGAGCTTGGATCGATGAAGATCCTGCAGCTGATGAGTGAAGCGGTTAACGTGATTGCAGAAGGTGAAGTTCAGCAATTAATGAACTGTAATGATCCGGACACCAGCGAAGAGAGCTACATGCAGGTCATCTACTCCAAGACTGCCCGCTTGTTTGAAGCCGCTACTCAGATTGGTGCAATCTTAAACGATGCGCCAGCGCCTATTGAAATGGCCCTGCAAAATTACGGTAAATATCTTGGCACCGCATTCCAGCTCATCGACGATGTGATGGACTACACTGCCGACGGTAAAGAGATGGGCAAAAACGTCGGTGACGACCTGGCAGAAGGAAAACCGACCCTGCCACTGCTGCATGCGATGCGTAACGGCACGCCGGAGCAGGAAGCGATGATCCGTGAAGCGATCGAACAGGCCAACGGCATGGATCGTTTAGATGACATTCTCGCGGCAATGGATCAGGCCGGCTCGCTGGCATACACCGTTAAGAAAGCGCAGGACGAAGCCGATAAGGCGATTGCAGAGCTGGATGCGATTCCGGACAGCGAATACAAACAAGCGCTGATTACCCTGGCTCATATGGCGGTACACCGCAGTAAATAGGCCGGCGTCCCCACGCCCAGCGACTCGTCGCGCGACAGTCATAATTCGTCCTCAATGTGTAAACACATATCAGGACGAGACACCGCTAACAATAAAGCCTCGCACCCAGCGAGGCTTTTTTGTTACGTAACCGGACCGACCGTATCAGTTGCATAGCTTGCCCATGATCAACCGCAGCGCGCATAAAAAAACCGCTCGTCACAAGAGCGGCTTTTATGTGATTTTTCGGCAGGGCTGAGCGATCAGCCAGACGATTTACTTAACGAAATCAACACCGATTTGGATATCACCTTTCAGGGTGTCCAGCATGCCTTCCAGTGCGTCCTGCTCGAACGCGCTCAGCGCGCCGTAGCTCAGCACTTCTTCGATACCCTCTTTACCCAGCTTGACTGGTTGAGCAAAGAAAGAGGCATGTTCACCATCACCTTCGACATACGCATACTCGATAACCGCTTCATCGCCCTGCAGCGCTTTGACCAGCGACAGACCAAAACGACATGCAGCCTGACCCATCGACAGCGTTGCCGAGCCGCCACCCGCTTTCGCTTCTACCACTTCAGTACCCGCGTTCTGGATACGCTTGGTCAGTGCCGCCACTTCTTCATCGCTGAACTCAACGCCCTCTACTTGTGACAGCAGCGGCAGGATAGTCACACCTGAGTGGCCACCAATCACAGGCACACGGATCTGGCCTGGATCTTTGTCTTTTAGTTCTGCAACGAAAGTTTCTGCGCGGATCACGTCCAGCGTCGTGATACCAAACAATTTGCGTTTGTTGTAAACACCGGCTTTTTTCAGCACTTCGGCCGCGATTGGCACAGTGGTGTTGACCGGGTTAGTGATGATACCGATGCACGCATTCGGACAAACTACGGCGATACGCTCAGCCAGAGACTTAACGATACCCGCGTTAACATTGAAAAGATCCGCACGATCCATGCCCGGTTTACGTGCGACACCCGCAGAGATCAAGACTACGTCGGCACCATCCAGCGCAGGGGTTGGATCTTCACCAGAGTAACCTTTGATCGAAACCGGAGTCGGAATGTGGCTTAAATCAGCCGCTACGCCTGGCGTTACCGGTGCAATGTCATATAGAGCCAGATCACTACCGGCAGGAAGACGGTTTTTCAGTAACAGAGCGAGGGCTTGACCGATGCCGCCTGCGGCACCAATAACAGCGACTTTCATCGTAGTTCTCCTTGAGAGTGAATCTTCTTATAAGTTTTTAAATATTATGTAGGGTGGTGTTGTCTATCTTTTATCCAACCCTGAAAAAGCTATAGCAATCACAAAGTGATTACAATCAATTAACGTCAGCTTTGCGACCTTGCGCAACTCCGCTCGTAGCGGCCTTTGGCAAGGGGCGCGATTATGAAATGATTTGTGTTGGATGACAAAGATTTAAGTGCTTAACTGAACTAACCTTATCTATTTTACAGTGACCTTTTAGACAGTTTTAGGTGATAATTTGGCACGACTCCCCGACCTATGGGAAAATACTTTGAGGGGCCGTATCTCTTTCGCGCCAGTAAAACCGCGCAAGAGATACCGCTCTTCATCATCATTTCGCAAACAGTAGAAGAACAATGCGCCATACAGATAACAAACAAGACAATCTCGTCCGTGCTTTCAAAGCGTTGTTGAAAGAAGAACGCTTTGGCTCTCAAGGTGATATTGTCGACGCTCTCAAAAATGAAGGCTTCGACAACATTAACCAGTCAAAAGTATCACGCATGCTGACTAAGTTCGGCGCGGTTCGTACCCGCAATGCGAAAATGGAAATGGTTTACTGTCTGCCAGCCGAACTGGGTGTGCCGACCGTGTCCAGCTCGCTGCGTGAACTGGTCCTCGATATCGACCACAACAATGCCCTGGTTGTCATTCATACCGGTCCGGGCGCCGCGCAGTTGATCGCACGTCTGCTCGATTCTCTGGGCAAATCGGAAGGCATCCTCGGTGTGGTGGCCGGTGACGATACCATTTTCATTACCCCGACCTTAAGCATCAGCACCAAGCAACTGTTCACGTCCGTATGTGAACTTTTTGAGTATGCGGGCTAAGCTTTGCTATCGGCTACAGTAACCTGGTTTTACTGAGTCAATTACCAACAAAGCGTATTAAAAACAGCCAGATGGAGTCACTCAGCCTAGCTTTAGTGTGACTCCACTCTCAAGTTAACCAAGGGTTAACATCTGGAACAAAATCTAATTAACTGATTGATTTTCATCCCTTTCATGCCTAAAAATCACGCGACTAAGTGTGAATTAAACCAGTCTGTTTTCCTACATATTGAGACAATCCTATAATTATCTTTCAATTTTTTGCTATTATTCAGCGACTTTTTTAACTTGTCGGTTGAAAAAGCCATCGTTTCTCGATGAAGAAACGCCCAAAGCAACTACACTTGGTTTGGGGCAAAATAGTAAAAGAAGGAAGGGAAATTCATGGCATTGAATAAAATAATTAAGGTCGGTGCAATTGCTGCCGCAATATTGGGCGCAGGCGCTGTTAACGCACAGGAATTCATCACAATTGGTACAGGTTCAGTAACTGGTGTTTACTATCCTACCGGTGGTGCTATCTGTAAGCTGATTAACAAAGACCGCAAGGAACACAATATCCGCTGCTCTGTAGAATCGACTGGCGGTTCTATTTACAACGTCAACACCATTCGTTCCGGCGAACTGGATTTCGGTATCGTTCAGTCTGACTGGCAATACCACGGTTACAACGGTACCAGCGAGTTTAAAGACCAAGGCCCGTACAAGAAACTGCGCGCAGTGTTCTCTCTGCATACCGAACCTTTCAACATCATCGCTCGCTCAGATTCAGGCATCAACAACGTGAAGGATCTGGCCGGTAAGCGCGTCAACATCGGTAACCCGGGTTCTGGTGACCGCGCCACCATGCAGGTTGTGATGGATGCATTTGGCTGGACCAATGATTCATTCAAACTGGCTTCAGAACTGAAAGGCTCCGAGCGTTCACAAGCTCTGTGTGACAACAAGATTGACGCCTTCATCTACATGGTTGGCCACCCGAACGGTTCAATCAAAGAAGCAACCACTTCTTGTGATGCAAAACTGGTTCCTGCTACCGGTCCTGAAATCGAGAAAATTGTTGCTGACAACCCGTACTACGCTTACAGCACAGTACCGGCTGGCATGTACCGCGGTACTGACACTGACGTGAAAAGCTTCGGTGTGGCAGCCACACTGGTGACCAGCGCTGATGTATCAGACGATGTGGCTTACAACGTGGCCAAAGCGGTGTTCGAGAACTTCGACACCTTTACCCGTCTGCACCCTGCTTTCGCTAACCTGAAAAAAGAAGACATGGTCAAAGCGGGTATCTCTATCCCACTTCACCCAGGTGCAGTGAAATACTACAAAGAAGTTGGTCTGCTTAAATAATTAAGCCGGCTGACTGATGCCCCGCTAACATCAGCAGACCTACGTCTGCTGATGATGACAATATCAAGCCCGATCTTTATCGGGCTTTTAACAGTAGTGTTTTTAGTCACTACCGTGTGTTTAGTAACTACAGTGTGTTTAGTAACAACCATGTGTTTAGCTTTTCGTTTGCTTTGAAAGGCTGCCTTTCCATGTTTACCAAGACCATCAAATAATAAGGATAACATCCATGACGCAGACAACGACGCCGTCGCAAGATGTGCAAGAGATGGTTGCACAGGCTGATACCGGAGCAAGGAATCCAAAAGGGATCCCAGGCCGAATTCTGTGGTTTGTACCACTGTGCTGGTCACTGTTCCAGCTGTGGTACGCCTCCCCGCTGCCATTCATTTTTGATTTTGGCGTACTCAATGATACCCAGGCTCGCGCCATCCATTTAAGCTTCGCTATTTTCCTCGCCTTCACCGCCTATCCGGCGCTGAAGAGCTCTTCCCGTGAGCGTATTCCGGCGGTCGACTGGATTCTGGCTCTGGCGGGCAGCTTTTCCGCGGCCTACATTTATCTGTTTTACCAAGAGCTGGCCGGCCGTTCAGGCGCACCAACCACGCTCGATGTGGTGGTCGCCGGCACTGGGATGCTGTTACTGCTCGAAGCGACACGGCGCGCGCTCGGTCCGCCGCTGATGGCGGTAGCCGGTGTTTTCCTGCTGTATACCTTTGCCGGTCCTTACATGCCGGACGTGATTGCTCACAAAGGTGCCAGTCTGAATAAAGCCATGTCGCACCTGTGGCTGACCACAGAGGGTGTCTTCGGTGTGGCACTCGGCGTATCAACCTCGTTTGTATTCCTGTTTGTGCTGTTCGGCGCGATGCTGGAACGCGCAGGTGCCGGTGCTTACTTTATTAAAGTCGCCTTCTCGATGCTCGGTCACATGCGTGGCGGTCCGGCCAAAGCGGCAGTGGTTGCCTCCGGTTTGTCCGGCCTGGTATCCGGCTCTTCGATTGCTAACGTGGTGACCACCGGTACCTTCACCATTCCGCTGATGAAGCGGGTCGGTTTCCCGGGCACTAAAGCGGGGGCAGTGGAAGTTGCCGCATCAACCAACGGTCAGCTGACACCGCCGATTATGGGCGCAGCCGCGTTCCTGATGGTGGAATATGTCGGTATCTCCTATGTGGAAGTCATTCGTGCCGCCTTGCTGCCAGCACTTATTTCCTACATTGCATTGATTTATATCGTGCACCTTGAAGCGTGTAAGGCCGGTATGCAAGGTCTGCCACGCCGCCACAACCCGACCCTGCTGCAAAGCCTGGCGTCATTTATAGGCACCATTCTTGCGCTGTGTGTCATCAGTGCCGTGGTGTATTACGGCATTGGCTGGACCAAAGATGTGTTTGGCGCCGCCGCCACTCCAATGGTTACCATCGCATTGCTGATCGTCTACGTCCTGCTGGTACGCGTGTCAGCCAAGTACGCCGATCAAGCCGGTATGAATCTCGATGAGGAACTGACTGAAATCCCGGACACCGGGCCAACGGTCAAATCCGGCCTGCACTTCCTGCTGCCGATTGTGGTTCTGGTCTGGTGTCTGACCGTTGAGCGTTTCTCGCCGGGTCTGTCTGCATTCTGGGCCACGGTGTTTATGGTGTTCATTCTGCTGACCCAGCGCCCGCTGATGGCAATCTTCAATCAGACCGGAGATCTGTCCGGCAAGCTGAAAGAAGGCGTAACGGATCTGCTGGAAAGCCTGGTTGCCGGTGCGCGCAACATGATCGGTATCGGTGTAGCGACTGCAGCAGCAGGTACGGTTGTTGGCGTAGTGACTCTGACCGGTATCGGCCTGGTGATGACTGACTTTGTCGAGTTCATCTCTGGTGGCAGCGTGATCATGATGCTGATCTTTACTGCGGTGATCAGCCTGATCTTAGGTATGGGCCTACCAACCACAGCCAACTACATTGTGGTATCCACCCTGATGGCCCCGGTGATTGTCACCCTGGGCGCGCAGCACGGCCTGATCATTCCGCTGATTGCCGTACACCTGTTCGTGTTCTACTTCGGTATTCTGGCCGATGATACACCACCGGTCGGTCTGGCCGCGTTTGCTGCGGCAGCGATTGCCAAGTCAGACCCGATACGGACCGGTATCCAGGGCTTTACCTACGATATCCGTACTGCCATTCTGCCGTTTATGTTTGTGTTCAACACCCAGCTTCTGTTGATGGGGATTGATACCTGGTGGCACCTGGCGCTGACCGTGATATCGTCGATTATCGCCATGCTGCTGTTCTCGGCGGCCACTCAGGGCTGGTGGTTTACCAAGACCAAATGGTGGGAAATCGTCGCCCTGCTGGTGCTGACGTTCACCTTCTTCCGTCCGGGATTCTGGTGGGATATGGTTTATCCGGCGCAGAAACTGTATCCGGGTACTCAGCTTGAGCAGGTGGTCGAACAGACTCCGGTCGGCCAGTCGGTGGCGATGATTGTGGCTGGTGACACGCTCGACGGTGATCATGTCTCGAAAACCGTATTGCTGCCGTTTGATGATCGTGCCCAGGGCGCGGATGAGCGCATTGCTTCAATGGGACTGATGCTGAAACCGGAAAACAATCGTATGCTGATTGATATGGTGGAATTCGGCAGTCCGGCAGAAGCGGCCGGTATCGACTTTGACTGGGAGATCCGTTCGATTGTGGTCGACAGTGATCGTCCGATGAAAGAGTGGGTATTTCTGCCAGCGCTGTTGCTGACCCTGTTACTGGGCTGGAACCAGAAACGCCGTGCGGCGCGCGAGCAGAATATTGCCTGATGCGATTGATCAGATGCCCTGCCTGGCAGGGCATCTGTGATCAGGCCCCCGGCAGCCAAATCCTGCTCAGATATACTGGGTAGTATGAAGGCCCTACCCTACACAGAGATTACGCATCATGTATAAACATATCCTTGTACCGGTTGATTTAAACGAAAAAGGCTTTGGTGATAAAGCCCTGCAACAGGCAATCTGGCATGCCAAACAAGCCAATGCCACCCTGCATCTGCTTAACGTGTTACCCGGCATCCATATGTCGATGGTCGCGACCTACTTTCCGAAAGATGCGGCCGCCAAAATGAAGCAGGATGTGCGTCAACAGCTGACTGCATTTGCCGAGCAACAGATTGGTGATGCCGTGCCTTATCAGTTGCATGTTGCTGAAGGCAAACCGTATTCGACCATCCTCGACTACGCTAAACAACTGCATGCTGATCTGATTGTCATGCCAAGCCACAAGCGCTCGAAACTTGATAAAGTCATGCTCGGTTCAGTGGCCAGTAAAGTCGTGGAGCTTTCACCGGTTCATGTACTGGTGGTCAAACCCCAGGCTTAACTCTGCTTTGCCCGCAGCGGCCATCTTAGTGATAGAAAAAGACGCTCAATGCGTCTTTTTTATTCGGTAAAACCTATCAAATAAATCGTTCAAACCCATTTTTGTTTTTGCGAATAATTATCAATAATACTCGCATCAAACAGATACAGGGTTGGACCGATCATGAAAAAGACACTCAGCTTTGCCGCTATTCACTTCACCATTGCGTTTAGCGTCGCCTACATTCTGACCGGGGATGTCATCATCGGCAGCCTGATCGCCATGCTGGAACCTATGGTCAATACCGTGGCTTTTTACTTTCATGATCAAGCCTGGAACCGTTACGCTCAACGCAGCGGTAAGACGGTCAATGCGCGCATCAAAACCGCGACCTTTGCACTCATTCACTTCAGTGTCGCCTTTAATGTCGCCTATCTGCTGACGGGGAGCTGGTTAGTCGGCGGGATCATGGCGCTGATTGAACCCAGCATTAATACCTGTGCTTACTATCTGCATGAGAAAAACTGGCAAAGTAAACACACCACTTCGTGGGAATGTGCTCACTAAGTATAAAGAATCAGTCATGCCAGCGCCGCTCTGCTGAAAATAGAAATCCCGCCTGCCTGCGGGATTTGTTGACCTCTGTCGGAGCTTAAAGCGCAGTGACCTCGGCTCAGAGCGGAATGACGCCACCGATAGCTCATAACGGGAAATGGCTGACGCACAGATCCTGATTTAACCCAAGCTGGAACGCCAGTATCTGCCCGTCCAGCTCAATCCGGACATCATAACGGGCTTGGTTTTCCGGCCGCTGCGGATCAAAGTATTGCGGAGCCTCAACCTGGAACAGTGCGCTGGCACGGCTGCTGCGTACATCAATCGGCAGCTGATAAGTCATGCTGCCAAACTTAACCGTCGCCGCAATCAGTCCGGGTGAATAGGTCTGAAAGAACAACTCCACCAGCACTTCACAACCACCGCCATGGTGCCAGATCTGCTCGGTCGCAACATGCTCAAGCCGCACATGGCGGATACACTGCAAAAACGGCGCACGCCAGATGCCGATCCGGCTGTCATAAGGTTTGGCCTGCTCAGCCGATAAGGCACACAGCTGGGCCGGCTCTTCATCAAGCAGCCACTCTTCCTCCTGTTCAAGGAACAGGATTTCAAACCGGTTACGGCCCGGATTCAACCAAGGTCGAATATCTTTACGATACACAGCCTGCAAGCCATCGCAGTCAAACAGGGCAACTCCGTTGAGACGCACTTCAGCATGATAGTCGATCCCCTCCAGCACCAGATCAATCGCCGCAAAGCTGAGCAGAGTGTCGTCGACCTCGATGTCATGCATCAGATGCCATTCCTGCTCAGCAATGCTCTGTTCAGACAGCTCATCAGGCAACACGGCGCTGAGCGGCGCCGGAAAGGTAATGTCATTCTGGGGAATGGATAAATCGGTCAGAGGAGAGAGCTGCCAGAGGCCGGCAAGAGAAAGCTGCATGAGATCCGTCGTTAGATAATAATCAGTTAAGGGCTTGAAGCACGGTTTACCTCATTCAAACATGCAGGGTAAAAAAATACCAGCCAAGTGGCTGGTATTTGTAACGATTATTATTTATGCGTCGTCGTCTTCATCTTCTTCGTCGTCACCGTACAACGCATCTTCACCCTCATAGTAGGTGCCCCAGCCGTCGTAAATGACGTCGTATTTTTCCGCCAGGTTGACCAGCTTCTCGACCTGCGCATCAATGCTGTCTGCATTCAATGCAGACTGCATGGTCGCATCGAAACACAACAGCTTGTTGCCGTCTTCATCTTCGGTTTCTTCCGCTTCAAGCACTTCGAAACCCATCTTGAACGCTTCGACTGCCGCTTTCTCTAGCGTGTCAAAATCTTCGGCAAAGAAGTGGTGTTCGATCTCGTACTCAGCTTCTGGATCACTGCCGTCCTCAAGGAGTGCCTGAATGATATCGCGAGTCTCTTCCTTTTGGATCTCGAGTAACTCTTCAACTGACAGATATTCATCTTCATGAGACATAAGTGTGCTCCAGAATGGTTAAATTAGGTCAAATTTCAGTGCGACGAAATATGGCACGGATCGTCAGTAATTACCACCCACAAAACGATCCGGATCCGATCTTTCTGCCGCTGTTGGTTGATAAATATGCCAAAACCACCTCACGCCAGCAAGCCGCCAAAACAAAGCCGCATCACTGCGGCTTGGTTATGATATGAGCTGACGAATTAGCTATGAACTGATATTCGTTATGCACCGATATTCGTTATAAAGCGGTATTACTTATAAAACGGCATTAGTGATGAACCGATTCTCTACTCGGTACCACCCACGGTCAACGCATCCAGCTTCAGCGTTGGCTGACCAACACCGACCGGCACGCTCTGGCCGGCTTTACCGCACACGCCGACCCCGCGGTCGATACTCAGATCGTTACCGACCATAGAAACTTGCTGCATCGCTTCAATCCCGGAACCGATTAAGGTGGCGCCTTTGATCGGATGAGTCACTTTACCGTTTTCAATCATGTAAGCTTCAGAAGCTGAGAACACAAACTTACCGGAGGTGATGTCAACCTGACCGCCACCGAAGTTCGGTGCGTAGATACCTTTCTTCACTGTCGAGATGATCTCTTCCGGCGTATGCTGACCAGGCAGCATGTAGGTGTTGGTCATACGCGGCATTGGCAGATGGGCATACGACTCACGGCGGCCGTTACCGGTCGGTGCCACCCCCATCAGGCGCGCATTGTGCTTGTCCTGCATGTAGCCTTTCAGAACACCTTTTTCGATCAGCACATTGTACTGACCGTTCACACCTTCATCATCAACGTTGAGTGAGCCGCGCAGATCTTTCAGCGTGCCGTCATCGACGATGGTACACAGATCAGAGGTGACTTTCTGGCCAATCTTGCCGGAGAAGACCGACGATTCTTTGCGGTTGAAGTCGCCTTCCAGACCATGACCTACTGCTTCGTGCAGCAGTACGCCCGGCCAGCCAGAGCCCAGTACCACCGGCATAGTACCAGCCGGGGCCGCGACCGCTTCCAGGTTAACCAGCGCCTGACGAATCGCTTCGTCAGCAAAAGAGTACGCCATCTGCTGACCATTTTCTTCCGAGAGGAAAAAGTCGTAATTGAAACGGCCACCGCCGCCTGAGCTGCCGCGTTCACGGCGATCGCCTTTTTGCGCCAGAACACTGATCGACAGACGCACCAGCGGACGGATATCACCGGCATAAGTACCATCGGTCGCTGCGACCAGGATCTGCTCATGCACACCACTCAGGCTGATAGAGACTTCCTGAATCAGCGGCTCTTTGGTGCGGATGTAAGCATCCAGCTGTTTGAGCAGTTCGGTTTTCTGCTGTTTCTCCCAGCACTCCAGCGGATTAACCGCAGCGTAGTAACTCTGGTTACTGCTGCGTTGAAAAGCCTGAACTTTGCCATTCTGGCCTTGCTGGGCAATGCCGCGCGCTGCGATAGCGCTCTGTTTCAGCCCGTCGAGCTGGATTTGGTCAGAGTAGGCAAAACCGGTTTTCTCGCCGGTAATCGCACGCACACCGACACCACAGTCAATGTTGAATGAACCGTCCTTGATGATGCTGTCTTCGAGCACCAGTGACTCATGCCAGCT
This sequence comes from Vibrio sp. H11, assembly GCF_004804295.1. NCBI lineage: Bacteria > Pseudomonadati > Pseudomonadota > Gammaproteobacteria > Vibrionales > Vibrionaceae > Vibrio > Vibrio sp. H11. The sequence goes on from NZ_SSHN01000016.1 coordinate 45,609, forward strand.
GGACTGAAAGTAGATGTCAGCATAATCAATTTCACGAGTGGCGATGGTCGCCAAAGTGTCAGCGATATCCTGCTCTGTCAGCCCGGCGGGGGTTAATAGTGCTTCTTCAATACGGGTAATACTCATAGCTAACTCTTTATCTCTTTAAATTGATTATCAAAGCGCGTGTGCTCAATGATAGGCATGGTACGTCTTAGCCTGTCCAGCTGGTCCAGTTCAATATCAGCCACCAGATTGGCAGGGCTTTGTCCCAGCGAAGCCACTACTTCACCCCAAGGGTTGATGATCATGGAGTGGCCCCAGGTTTCACGTCCGCACGGATGGTGACCGCCCTGACCGACCGCGATCACCCAACACTGGGTCTCGATTGCGCGGGCACGCAGCAACACTTCCCAGTGCGCGCGTCCGGTTACCGCGGTAAACGCGGCAGGTACCAGCAGAATCTGAGCCCCGAGGCGGCGCAGCTCTGCGTATAAATTAGGAAAACGAACGTCATAACAGATAGACAGCCCAAGCTGTCCGAACGGTGTCGGTACGACCACCACTTGGTTACCCGGGGTAAAGGTTTCCGACTCCCGATAACGCTGATGGCCATCGGCAACATCCACATCAAACATATGCAGCTTATCATAATGTGCCACTGCTGCGCCCTGCGGATTAAATAAAATCGATGTGGTTGTCACGCCCTCAGCTCTGGCGATCGGCATACTGCCTACCAGTAACCATAGCTGATTGTCGCGCGCAATGCGGGATAGCTCAGCCTGCATCGGCCCCTGGCCGAACGCTTCAGCATGACTGTGGTAGTCTTCGCGATTGCCCAGTACCACCGCGTTTTCCGGTGTCACCACCCATTCCGCACCCTGACCGGCCAGCACTTGTGCCTGCCTGGCGATGTAGGCCAGATTCTGTTCTACATCCGGACCTGAGGTCATCTGAATTAATCCGACACGTTGCATGTTCTCACTCCCTATTCTGCTAACTTTCTCAGCTTTTCCGGCAATTTGAACTCACCGCGGGTACGCGAGAGCTCTTTGACCGTCGGCGCATCCAGTGGCCCTTTCACTTCATAGTTGACCTGGGTAAAGATCTCGACCACAGGTGAAATCAGCGTATTAACGGCCAGCACATACAGCGCGGTGGCCGGCGTGACCGCAAATGCGCTCAAAACCGGAATACCGGAGGTCAGATCCGGCACAAAATTCACTTCCGCATCAACCGTTCGGGTGTTGAGATCCGCCAGACCTTTAATGGTCATCTCGCCCGCCACCGCATCCATTTTGATGTTATTGGTGACAAACACCCCCTGGGAAATTTCGCCGTTACCGGTGATCGAGTTAAATGCCATGCCGTCATCAAACACGTCACTGAAATCAAGCTGCATTTTACGAATGATCGAATCGAGGCTGAACAGCCCCAGCAAGCGGGCCGCGCCGCTGACATTCGAGATCACGCCTTTGCCGAGCTCAGTCTCCAGCTTGCCCTGCAGAGTGTTGACCTTCATTGACCAAGGCGCCCCGTCCCACTGCAGCTGGCTGGTCATATCAAACGGCGCTTTCTGAATACCGGAGCTGATACCGAAACGCTCCATCAGATCGCTGTTATTGTCACCTTTCATGGCCAGATTCATCGTGGTATGGCTGCGGTCATTGTGCAGCGTCCAGCCACCGTTGATGTGCACTTCATTGGTACCGCTGGTCAGATCAATCTGTTTCCAGTTCAGGGTATTGTGCTGGCGTTCCATCGCCATCGCCAGCTTACCGACTTTATAGCCCTGCAACCAGAAGTCACTGATATCCAACTTAAGATCCGGCATCAGCGCGTGGAACTGACGATCAAAATCAGAAATCAAGGGGGCATCCTGTTTCTCGATATCGACCAGCGGCGCTTTACCATCCTGCTCATCGAGCTGCGGAATATAGAGATGCAGACGCTGTAAGTTAACACTGAGCTTGTCCGGCAGTTGATAATCCGCCACACCCTGCGCTTCCTGACTGTCGATCATCATCTGCCACAACTGATCTTTCTGACGCGCATTAAAAACCACATCATGCCAGTCCAGATCCGCCACATGCAGCTCTTTGACTCGCACGTCGACCCGCTGCGGGATCGGGATCTGCAGGGTATTCACAGTCGCCAAAGCTGAGGTTGACTTGCTTTGTGGCTCAGGCTGCAGCAGAGAAATCCACTGGTCGAGATCTAACTTGTCAGTACGGATCTGCGCATCATGCCCGACCACGGGGCTGATGCGAAAACTGCCCTGGCCGACCACCAGATTGGTGGCGGTCAGGACCGGAACGGACTTGGTAATGTCGATTTCAGCCTGGTACTTGGCATTCGGCACCTGAACCCGGGCACTGATCGACTGCTGGTTACCGGAGGCTTGCAGCAATGCCGTCCCCTTGCTATTAACCGGCTTATTGAGCGGATACGGATAACGGCTTGCCACCCGGTTCAGATTAGCACGTGCATCAATCTGATAGGTAAAGCCGACATCGTTAAGCTGAATATCGACGCCCATCTGCCACGGCGCATGGCCCTGGAGAGGATTGATCCAGCGCGCGCCGACATACGGCGCGAGCGGTTTCAGTTCCCAGTCACCGACCAGATCGATATTAACCGCATAGCCCTGCGCGGCACTTTCGCCCCGAAAATCAAACGAAATCGGCTGCTCAAGCAGCGAAGCCGACAAACCGGCGGCGGTCACCACATCATTGTCAAACTCAATCCGGCCGCTGACTGCTTCCAGCGTCATCGGCGGCGCATCAATCTCGACATGGTTTTTATCCAGGTCCACCCAGCCCCAGGCACGCGGCTCCTGCTCGGAGCTAAACGGAATATTGAGCTGGAATTCAGACGTCACATCACCGCTGACCTGAATCGCAGTCAGTGCCGCCCCCACCGAGTCGACCAGCGGCGTCGCGGTCATGTAATCACGCACCGTATTGCCCTGCGCCACTGCGCTGGCTTCAATTTCAATATGTCCGTCCGATTCAAGATGCGGAATACGGCCGGTAATACGCTGCGCTTTGACCTCTTTCAGTGTTGCGGCATGTGAGTCAAGGTACATGGCATCATTTTCAAACAGCAGATCAAGCTGCATATCGGTAATCGCCGGCCAGGCGGTATCAAAACTAAAGGTCGCCTGTTTGAGACCAACCCAGGCCTGGAACATGCCGTTGTGATTCGAATAAGGGAAATCGCCCAACTCACCGTACCACAGCAGCTTGGCAGTATTGACTTTACCGCCCTGAATCGCGGTTGAGAGATAGTCGGTCAGCTCATGACCCAGCGCCAGGGTCGGCAGATAACGCCAGGTCTCGCCGGCATTATGCAGATCGGCTTCGGCGTAAAAGGACAGAAACGGACTTTTATCCTCAGGAAAATCGAGCCGGAACGCGCCCAGCACCTGCAGATCCGGGGTCGCCGCGGTGACTTTATCCGCCCACAGTGACCAGCCGCTGTCATCGCGCTGCCACACCATATCGACCTGACCCTGGCGAATATTGAGCGGCGCCTGGAACACGTCACCATACGGCAGCACATCATCAATCAGACTGGCGTGAATCACCGCCTTATCCGGCGTTCCGCTCACTTTAGCCTGCAGATTATGCACTTCCGGCAGCAGTTCCCACTGCTTGATACCGATATCTTGCAACGTGGCCGAATAGCGCAGTGACTCAGGCGTCACACCTTGCTGCACACGCAGGTTTTCCACCAGACCGCTCGGACTGAGCTCATCAAGTAACTGATTGGTTTGCTGGGATTCCGGCACCAGACGGGCCAAGGGCAGCAGGGCCGCAATATCCAGTTGGGAGACGTTGAGGCGCCACTGCTGCGGCTGCCAGTCCAGGGCGAAATCGAGCTCCGGCCACGGCGTATCGTCAGTACGAGCTTTTAGTGAGTGCGCACTTACTTTCCAACCCTCTTTATGCGGAGAAAGGACCAGAATACCCGATTCAAGCAGCAGCTCATGGCGCTGCGAATCTGTGGCTTGTTCACTGCCGGATGACAACTCGGCATCCTGCTCAGCTTCTGACTCGGCAGGAGCCTGCTGCCAGATAAGCTCAGACGGTTTTAAGGCGACATAGCCATCGACCGGCTGATTGTTCTCCAGTGTCATCCAGCCGTCGAAGCTGACCACACCGCGCTGAATCCCGGTCGCATCTTTCAGATAACGGGTCAGCCACGGCAGGACGCGCAGCTTATCGGCACTGACATAGAAATCACCGGAAATGTCACTCAAAGAGCCGTGATCGCGAAAGTCAGCACTCACTTTGAGCGAGTTGATTTCCGCATCGGCCAGGCTGACTACCCCTTCGGCCAGATGGCGCTGGCCCTGGTTTTTCCAGTGCAGCTTATCAATATCGAGCTGGCGCATATCGCCGGCCAGACTTTGATACTGAATGGTGGAGTTCTGCAAAGAGAAGTCATCTAACTGACGTAAGAAAAGATCATCCAGGCGGCGTAATACCCGCCCCTGAGCGCCGGGCAGCGCCTCGTCACCGGAAGACGGGTTCAGCTGGTTGAGATCAACCGAACGGATATCAAGCCTGAGCTGATGGATAACCAGATTAGCGACCACCGGCTCTTGCTGTAGCAGCGAGTCAAACAGATCAAACTCGACATCAATCCGGTCGGTGTTAAATTGAATCTGACTGCCGTCAGGGAAACGGGCCTGAACGCCCTGCAGGGCCAGCGACGGGTGGGTATTGCGCCAGAAGCCACGTACATCCGAGATTTCAAACTGAATGTGGCTCTGCGCGCTGACCCAGCCCTGGATCTCATCCTTAAAGCGATTCATTTCCGGCAACAGAACACGCAGCGCCGTGATGGCAATTGCCAGCAGCACCAACAAACTGACCAGCAGCCAGGTTACGATCCGCCCAAGGCGAGTTAACATTGAGATCACTCGCTGTCCTATTACATCATTACGACATCAAATTGCTCTTGCACATACAAAGGTTCAGCCTGAATACGTACTTCCTTCCCGATGAAGACTTCCAGCTCCGCCAGAGAGTGTGATTCGTCGTCGTGCAGCGTTTCTGCCACCGCCGGTGACGCATAGACCACAAACTGATCCGCATCGTAGGCCCGGTTAACCCGGGTAATTTCACGCAGGATCTCGAAACACACGGTATCAACGGTCTTCACGCTGCCACGCCCTTCACAAGTTGGACAAGTGGAACACAGCACATGTTCAATACTTTCGCGCGTCCGTTTACGGGTCATTTCCACCAGACCAAGGTGGGTAAAGCCGTTAATGTTGGTTTTCACCCGGTCTTTGCTCAGCGCTGCATCAAGTGAAGTAAGTACCCGCTTACGGTGTTCTTCGGATATCATATCGATAAAGTCGATAATGATAATACCGCCCAGGTTACGCAAACGCAGCTGGCGCGCAATCGCCTGAGTGGCTTCAATGTTGGTGTTGAAAATCGTCTCTTCCAGATTACGACGCCCGACAAACGCACCGGTGTTGATATCGATGGTGGTCATGGCTTCGGTCTGATCGATGATCAGGTAACCGCCGGACTTCAGTTCGACTTTACGCTCCAGGGAACGCTGAATCTCGTTCTCGGTGTCGTACATATCGAAAATGGGCTGATCGCCTTCGTACAACTCAAGCTTATCGGTCAGCTCAGGCACAAATTCCGAGGTGAACTCAAGCAGATTTTCATATTCCTGCCGTGAATCGACCATAATTTTGGTCAGGTCAGTACCGACGAAATCACGCAGAATGCGCTGTGCCAGGCCCAGTTCGCCATACAGGGTCGAACGACTCTTGTATTTAGCCCGGCGCTCCATCACTTTACCCCACAGACGCTTAAGGAAAGCGGCATCCTGGGACAGTTCTTTCTCTTTCGCCGCTTCGGCAGCGGTACGGATAATAAAGCCACCGTGCTCATCGCAATATTGCGAGACCACATTTTTCAGACGATCACGTTCAGATTCGCTTTCAATCCGCTGCGAGACACCGACATGGCTGGCACCCGGCATGTAGACCAGGTAACGGGAAGGAAGAGTGATATCTGTGGTCAGACGCGCGCCCTTAGTGCCAAGCGGATCTTTCACCACCTGCACCACGATATCCTGCCCCTGACGCACCAGTTCCGAAATATCACGCACCTGGAATTGCTGTTTCTCGTTCTCGGCCACGCATTCAGTGTGCGGAACGATATCAGAAGCATGCAAAAACGCCGCTTTGTCTAAGCCGATATCAACAAACGCAGCCTGCATACCAGGCAGAACCCGGCTCACTTTGCCTTTGTAGATGTTGCCGACAATACCCCGCTTTGCTTCACGTTCAATGTGGATTTCCTGAAGGACACCGCCTTCAATCATCGCCACCCGCGTTTCACTCGGTGTGACGTTTAAGAGCAACTCTGCACTCATGAGCGCACCTCAATGTTTTAAATTATAAGAATTCGCGCAAGAGCTGGTCAGTTTCGTAGAGTGGTAGCCCGACGACGGCGTAGTAGCTGCCTTCTAATCTTGTTACAAATCGTCCACCCAATCCCTGAATGCCATAACTGCCAGCTTTATCGCAAGGTTCACCGCTTTGCCAGTACTGTTCGATTTCTTGTTCGGTCAGAGCTTTAAACCAGACGTCTGTGGTCACCACGACAGAGCGATGCTGCTGTGCTGTAGCCACCGTTACCGCGGTCATCACCTGATGGCGATTGGCCTGCAGATGCAGCAGCATGCGGCGGGAGTCCGCAAAATCGTGCGGTTTTTCCAGCACCAGTCCGTCCTGCACCACTATGGTGTCGGAGCCAATCACGACCATATCATGACTTGCTACCGTATGATTGCTGGCTGCTGCCAGGGCTAAGCCAGCCAGCGCTTTATCACGGGATAAACGTGCTACATACTGCCGCGCACTTTCATCCGCTTGCTGCGCTTCTTCGACATTGGGGACCAGGACATCAAACTGATAACCCAACTGAGCTAACAATTCGCGCCGTCTTGGCGAGCCGGAAGCTAAGATCAGTTTTTTATCGCTCATCGCGTTATCACTTAATATGCCAATGACGTCGAACCCGACGCAGTAATAAGAACATCCACGGCCAGAGTATACAGCTAATTAAGCCACTCCAGAGTGACAATGGATTAAATGTCACGTCCTGGATCAAATATTCGCCAAAGAAAATCAGGATTTCCAGCACCATAGAAAGCACGGCAATCACCATTGCCTGCTGCCACAGTGCCATATTACGCAACACCAGGAAGTTGAGTGCGACCAGGTAAACCACGATCGACATCATCATGCCGCGAATACCCAGCGTCGAGCCGAGCAGTAAATCCCACAGTAAACCCAGTATCAGTGCGCTACCGACGTTGACCCGGTGCGGCAGCGCCAGCACCCAGTAACAGGTCACCAGCAGCAACCAGGATGGGCGCAGCAGATCGAGCGCACCTGGCCAGGGAATGGTTTGCAACACCAGAGCAAAAAAGAATGAGGCCCAGATAACAACACGGCCTGCCCAATCATTACTGGCCATTATTATTGTCCTCTGCATTGCTGCCAACTGTTGTCGGTTGCATATCAACGTTAATCACTTGCTGCTGGCGGTCTTCATTCGGCCAGATCAATAGCAGGTAGCGTAAGCGGTCAAAATCGACCACCGGCGTTGCTTGAATCGCCGCAAATTCACGCCGGGTATCTTTATCGACCTGGGCAACGTAACCCACCGGATAACCTTCCGGATAAACTCCGCCCAACCCCGATGTCACCAGCATATCGCCGACTTCAATATCGGTACTGGTGGCAATGTGCTCAAGCTGAATCTCATCGCTCTGGCCGTTCCCGGACGCGATGACACGGATATCATTGCGGATATTCTGCACCGGAATGGCATTGTTGGGGTCAATCAGCAGCAATACGCGGCTGTTATGCGCCGCAACAAAGGTCACCTGACCGACAATCCCTTTTTCATTGATGACCGGCTGGCCTTCGTAAACGCCATCCACGCGGCCTTTATCAATCACCACCTGATGACGATACGGTGAGGTATCGACCGCCATCACTTCCGTCACGACTTTTTTCTCATCTCGCACAAAAGTAGAGCCAAGCAGTTTACGCAGGCGCTGGTTTTCTTCGCGGTATTGGTCAAGCAGGATCAGATCGCTTTTCAGCGTCAACACGTCCTGTTTCAGCGTGCGATTCGATTCCATCAGTTGCTGACGGGTGTTAAAACGCTCGTAGAATCCATCAAACATACTGCGCGGCAGGTCGGCAGCATATTGAATAGGCGCAACTAAACTGTTGAGCAAAAAACGTACATGAGTGAATGTACCTAAACGACTATCAGCCAGCATAAGGCTGGCTGATATAATGACCGCGAAAAACAGACGCAACTGAAGGGAAGGCCCACGGCCAAATATTGGCTTCATCTTAAACCATCCTAAAGTTGAATTCGGGCACTCCGCAGAGTGCCAGACAAGCCATTATTCATCGCTGAACAGATCGCCACCATGCATATCGATCATTTCAAGAGCTTTACCGCCACCACGCGCCACACAAGTCAGCGGGTCTTCAGCGATAACAACTGGGATGCCGGTCTCTTCTGTCAGCAGACGATCCAGATCTTTCAGCAGTGCGCCGCCGCCGGTCAGAACCATGCCGTTCTCGGAAATATCAGACGCCAGCTCTGGCGGACACTGTTCCAGCGCCACCATCACCGCCGAAACGATACCAGTCAGCGGCTCTTGCAGCGCTTCCAGGATTTCATTCGAGTTCAGGGTAAAGCTGCGTGGCACACCTTCGGCCAGGTTACGGCCGCGTACTTCAATTTCCTGAACTTCATCGCCCGGATAAGCGGAACCGATCTCGTGTTTGATCTTCTCGGCCGTCGCTTCACCGATCAGGCTGCCGTAGTTACGGCGCACGTAGTTGATGATCGCTTCATCAAAACGGTCACCACCGATACGCACTGATGATGAGTACACCACACCGTTCAGAGAGATAACCGCCACTTCAGTGGTACCACCACCGATATCGACCACCATAGAACCGGTCGGCTCAGATACACGCAGGCCCGCACCGATCGCCGCCGCCATCGGCTCATCAATCAGATACACTTCACGTGCACCGGCACCCAGCGCCGATTCACGGATTGCACGACGCTCAACCTGGGTTGAACCACATGGCACACAAACCAGCACGCGCGGGCTAGGTTTCAGAATACTGTTGTCATGCACGCTGCGGATAAAGTGCTGCAGCATTTTCTCTGTCACGTAGAAGTCAGCAATCACGCCGTCTTTCATCGGACGAATAGCGGAAATATTGCCCGGCGTACGGCCTAGCATCTGCTTAGCTGCGTGACCCACAGCCGCAACAGTTTTGCCACCACGACCTTTATCCTGGCGAATGGCAACGACGGAAGGCTCGTCTAGAACGATACCCTGTCCTTTAACATAAATAAGTGTGTTGGCTGTACCTAAATCGATCGATAGGTCATTTGAAAACATGCCACGAAGTTTTTTGAACATAATCTTCGTTCGTCCTGCAAGAAATGAAGAGAAAAATTGCACTAAATGTACCAATGCCTTGCCATCACAGCAAGGCATTGAGGTCTAAACATGGGCTGAAACACGCAATTTCTAACAGATTCCTAACCTGGGGGGTGAAAATGACGGGATCATTGCCCGGTCAGGCGTGCTTCACCACGGAAAATCACCCGATCGTTGCCGCGATGCACGCCGAAGGTCACCACTGCCGACGGATCCTCATCACCAACACCGCGCCAATTGTATTGCAGCCAGGGATTATCGGCCCCCTGCGGACCACAGGTTATGCTGCTGTCGGCCAGCTGCGGCGAGCGGCTACTGCTGTCATCAAGTCGCAGCCAGAAACGTACCTGTTCACGCACACTGTTCTGCTCCTGCTCGGAATGGGGAGTCGCCATCAGTTGATCGCTCTCTCCTGCCGCTACTGTCGGGATTTGCAGTGACGCCTGGCGCGGCTCGAGTGATGAATTGAACTTATCGGCATCTGCAGTCCATATGCTCTGGCGGCAAACCGAATTGGCGCTCGATCGGAACCAGCTGCCGTTATCATCACGGTTGGTGACAAAGCGGCTGCCCTGCCAGTATTCCGTCCGCAGCGGTACATTTATCTTACTGACGGTGGTACCGCCGACGTCATCCAGCACCATACGCCCGTAACGAATATCCGGTTGCGAACCAAACACCGCACCGCGATCCACTGTCGTACCATCCTGAGTTAATGTCAGTTGCGGTGAAGTAAAGTCCACACCATCCACTTTATCGGTCACCCGCAAGCCAAATCCGCTGGTAAACGGACCATCCGCGCTGGTGGTATAAGGAGAGGGATTGGTTACACGCTTGCTGAATGTCAGTGAGTGCTCACCTGACAACACACCATCCGACCAGGAGCCGGAGCCATCCCAGAACTGTAGGTCGTAATCGGCAATCCGCGCGCCGAGATCGCCACCACTGCTGTCCACCGCCAGCAGCTTAATATCGGCGATCAGAGCCGGATCAAATGATGAATAGTTTTGGGTAACCTGGCCCTGGCTGTTCTGCGCTTCAACACTAAACCCATAACCAAACGGCTGATTCATGTAAGCAAAACCTGTCTGACCATCGGGATAATCCCAGTCGTTGGCGCTGAGACTGAGCCAGGCCGGATAAAAGCGGCCAATTTCGCGATAACCCGGATTGACCGTCATGCCGAGGTACTCATCACTCAGGCCCGCTTGTACCCGCAACACCCCGACTTCACTCCAGTTGAGATCGCTAAAGGGCAGATATTCATCGTTAACCCCTGAGGTATTGTATCGTTGCAACTCACCATTGAGCGTACCGTTCGCTCCATCTTCGGGTTCAGCAACCCGATAGCTGAGTTCTGCCTTTGCACTGAGTTGTGCGGCAGACGAAAAGAAGTTTTGCGTCACCGGCCGGGCACACAGGCCTGAAGTTTCAATCTCACCTTGTGCGGCGCCACCACTGATCCAGCGTAGCGGACGCACATTCAGCCCGAATGTGTTGCCGGCCGCAGTAAAGGCAGTGCTGTTGCGATCGGTAATATTGCCGTCCATCGCACTGCTGTCACCGGGCGAACAAATGGCTAAGGTCCACGGACGTGAATAGACAGTAAAACTGCCCTGCAACGTGCCTTTACCTTTGATCGGGCAATCGTCGCCCAGCTCGCGGCAGTTAAAGTTGCTGTCTTCCAGCAGCACGGTTTTGATGCCGCTGTCGTCCATCACTAAATCCGCCGTCGCTTCCCCATCTTTGAAAACAGGAGAAAACTTCAGCTCACCAACGCCGTTAGCTGGTGCCTGCCATTCAGAGCTGATCGTTGGCGTGCCTTGGTAGGCCAAATCTTTCGGGCTGCCATCCGCAGTACAGGTTTGGGCCGTGATGGTCACTGGCTGCGGTTTGCTGGCAATCACACGCTGGTCTTCGGCGGCCAGTTTATACGGTACAAAATGGTACTCACCGGATACCGAAGGCTGGCCATCACTATCAAGTAAGGTAGCACTCACATTGACCAGATTCGATCTCCCAGCCGAGCTTAACTGGAACCATAGTTCTCCTGCGGCATTAGCCTGGTAGAGACCCGCAGCCAGTTTCGTCCCTTTGCCGGCAACCAGCGTCAGGTTGTTATCCGGTGTTACCGCTATCTTACCCCGATAACTGCCGGTCGCTTCTCCCTCGGTCGCTACCTGAAAATGAATATCCTGCGTGGTACAAATCAGGCTGTAGTCCAGCTCTGGAATGACTTGCAGCTGGTAGTCGGTCTGGGTAGTGATGTCGCTGGCCGAACAGGCCGCCCCCGGATAATAACGGATGCTGGCGCTGCCTGAGAGGATCGTCTGATCGGCAATAACTGCGCCGGTAAATACGCCGGCACCGCTGACGGAAAAACGCCGCCGGCTGAACACATTGGCACATAAGTTGGCACTACCATCCACGTTAAAATCGGCCTGCCCGGCACTGCTGGGATCGAACCGATCATCTAAAGCATACAGGTTGACCTTTTTACCCTGTCCTTTACCGGAACCATTGAGGTTGACCTTGTTAGCCACCAGCGTGACGGCGCCATCATACATGGTTTCGTTCTTTGAGGACGTATTGAGGTAGCGCTTAATGTAATACACACCAGCAGCGAAATAGGCCCGGTTAGCACCGCCAGACATCATGTACTCATAAACTTTAAAGTTGCTTTTATCGCGCCCTACGTGAAAATTCACTGCACTGCCGTTGGAGAAAGAAAGACTATAGGCGGAAAAAGAGGCGTCATAAACATTGAGCGTGCTGCTATTACCAGTCGTCGTAAATGCCTCAAACTGGTAAATCCCACTATTGAGGACAACATCCGTATCGCGAACGGTTACGTTTTTAATCTTTAGCGCCTGAGTATCTGATGTAATCGATATCCGTTTACCATTCCAGGGGGAAGTGATTAATGTATTGATGGATAACGAACTACCAGCCGGGAGATATAGTTGCGTACCATCAGCGAGTTCCAATTTTTGAATGTTATAATTTCCGGGACGAAACGTGACCCTTTGCGTGGTTTGAAGCGTAATGTTCCTGTAGTTTCCCGGTTGTAAATTCAAGTCACCACTGACATTGTTGAATGTGCGATCAACAGTGGAGCTGTTGCTAATAACCATATCGCGTACATCATCAAATGTGACGTCAAAGGTTGGCATCACATCCACCTGCAAAATCTGACCAACCGAAGGCTGGCACAAATAACCATTGCCCGATGAACTGTTTTCGGGATACCCAAGGTGACAAAAGGTTTTCCAGCTGTCATTATCAACAATGCCTTTCACTGCAACAGCGATACGCCCGTTACTGCCGATATCCGCGCTCTTGAAGCCGTAAATATGGGTACTACCACCCAGGGCTAAGGTGCCATTTTCAGCCCCGCGCCAGGCCTGCACCGGGCTATCAAACACATTGTCCAGCACCGCTAAACCTGGTGATGCCATCACCAGGTGTGGAAGGCATAACAACACTACGGACGCCAGACAAGTTTTCCAATTCATATTTACTCCTTCACCAGCACATCCTGCACCCGTTCCACCTGATAACGACCACTGCCGCAGGTGACACGACTTTCCAGCTTAAACACTTGGTCATCCTGCAGCTCTCCCAGCGAGATGCACTGCGCTTGTGCTGAGCAACCCGGATATTGCGCCATGAGGTTGTCGACCTGGGTTGCAACTTCAGCCCACTGCTCGTTACATACCGTGCGCACCGCAGCCGACTGGCCGAGCGGATAGAATTGGGTCAGCGCCATCTCATTGACGGAATGGGCAGCAAACCAGGCCTGAGTACCGAGGAGTTCGCGCGCCAGGCCATCCTGATTGGACCATTCCATCCGGCTTAATGCCGAAGCGAGAAAGCCCATCACCACGATAACAAACAGGGCGACCATATATAAATTGCCGCCCTGTTTACGCCGCCCGGCCAATGGCTGACGGGCAGCTGGGCGCGATTGCACTTTATCAGGGAACATTGAGTACCTGCACATCCTGTTCAAAATCACTCGACTCACCATTCTGGCTGAAACGCAGCGACAAATGCACCACGCCACTGCGTTGCAAACTGGCCGACTCATAATCAAAACTGCCGCTGCTGATGCTGTCACCGACGATAACCCCATTGCGGCTGATGGTATTGGCAGCAAAATTAAGGCAATACTCCACCGCCGAGCGATACATATAAAATCGTTGTGCCACCGACTGGCTGCTGAGCGGCTGCGCTAAAGTCAGCGTGGTATCACTGCCGCTCATCGCAATGCCGCTGCCGGAGTTAAACTCTTCCTGATGACTCGGATTGATCATCATGGTCAAACCATCAAAGTTGAGCGAACTGCTCGCCTGCGACACGTTACCGACCAGAAAACTGAGCTGTGTGTTGTCTTCGCCGCCCAGGGCATAAAAACCGGAATAGACAATCGGGTAAAACGATAAACACTGCTGCGTACTGTCAGATGAGATCGCCAGACTGTTCGGGATAGCATGACGAATCTCACGCATCATTTTTTCCAGCACAAACTGGGCCTGGGTCTGGATACGCTGCCGGGCCACGCTATCAGCGTAGCCGCGACTGCCGAGTTCGACAAATCCGGCGATCCCGAGTACCAGAATCGAACCAACAATCAGGGTCAGGATCATTTCGACCAGAGTAAATCCGCGCGCGCGCATCAGTAATTCCCCCGATAGGCGACAAACTGGTACTGGCCATAACCGCCGGTATCCACTGTGAGGCGGATTTGCTTGAGTGCAGTCACTGCCGCCAGCGGCTGATAATTACTGCCGGCATAACTAACGGCCACAGTGACGGTAAAATGGCGGTAGTTGGCACTCACATCCTGGCCCAGCACATTGGCCAGCGGATAAACATCGGGATTCGAACCGCAATCGCTCGCCCTGTCGCTGTACCAGCAGCCAATATAGTCATCGACATCGTTAAACTGATCCGGTGAGGATTCTCCGGGCGTTGAATTCCCGTCCCGGCCCAGTGATTCAGGAGGCGTACACGCCTCGGCACCCGCTTCACCGCAGCGCAAAAAGCCGCCGTCAAAATCACTATTTTCGTCAAAACCGAGCGCCAGGATCTGGCTCATCATACTCTGGCCAAGATTGGCAGCGCGGGTCTGGTAATGCGGCGTGGCCGAGCGCTCGACCTGCGGATAGAGAAAACTGACCAGAGTCACCATCGCCAGACCAATAATCACCATCACCACAATGCTTTCAATCAGGGTGAAACCGCGCCAGCGCATCATACGCAACCTCCGCGTGACACATAGCCCTGCGAGTTAATGCAAATCTGGGTTGAGCTGTCCGGCGCGCTGATCAGTATCGTCAGGCCGGGCTGATTAATCCCGACCGGATTACCGAGCAGATCAAACGACAGGCTCTGGTTATTGAGCGATACAGAAGAGGCGAACGAGAGTTGGTCACCACGCAGCACATCACTGCGTAAGTCATCATTTCCGGCCTGACAGGCCGCGACCGAGCCTAAACAGTCTGGCGTCACCGCCAGGGTATAATAGCCGTTGCTTTGCAGCTGTTCGGCACTGAGGTTGGACTGCATGCGGCTGAGCTGGATCTGGCGGATAATCGAGATCGCCTGCTCCTGGGCGGTAAAGGCAGAAAAGCTCGCCACACCGATAAAGCGGCTGGCAGCGTACACCGACACAATGCCGATTAAGATGATCACCACGATCAGTTCCACCAGGGTAAACCCGGCGTTAGTACGAGCAGATGAGTGCATCGATTCTCTGGTTAAGGAAAGATAAAGGCTAAGTGTAGCAAGCCGGTCAAAGCTCAGGCTGTGATTTCAGACCGGCTAAAGCAATAAAGGCCAGCGAGGCTGGCCTTGGAATACATCTGATTAACAATCTCCTGCATCTGACACTGTAATAACAGGTTCGGATCCAGCGGTTTCTGCTGCTTTATATGTAACATTACAAGTCCAGTTTGGATTGTTTCCTGCTGGAGTAACCTGAATTACAGCACCCGCAGTATCAGCTCCCCCAGAAACTTGCCAATCACCGTCAGTATCAAATCCTTTCATAGCAGCTACAATGCCTGCACTGCTAGCAGTAGGGTATCCAAAAATAGTATTTACATTACCTTCGGCTGAAGAAATAACTACCACTTCATCGCTAGTTTCAACCCCACTAATCGCAGCCTTACCATAAACAATACCCGCAGCACCTTGCATTGCACCTTTCAGACCTTGAAGTGCTGACGCTCTAGCATCGCCTTGCAAATTCAGGAAACGCGGCGCGGCTGTGACCGCCAAAATGCCGAGGATTACGATCACTACCACCAGTTCGATAAGGGTAAAACCGCCTTGTCTTTTCATTGTAACTCTCTCTTATATAGAAAAATAAATCGTTTATTGTAAGGTGACCGTTACCCGGCCGGTTCGGATCTCGTACACAAACTGATGTGCGCTGTTGCCTTCCTGCTGCACGTAAGTGCAGGTCCAGTTACTGCCGTCAGCCTGTGCGCTGTATCGGATATCATCATTACTGCTGGCATTGGCCACCGTATCGACTTGCGGCGGGTTCTGCAGCAGGTTGTCCATCAAGTCGACACAATTCTGGTCATCCAGACTGCCCGGCGCGCTGCCACCGTTATCATTGAGCGCAAACGGATAACCGTCGCGAAAATCGGTGCTGGTGCCGCTGCTGTCCTGGGCGCGGGTCAGCCAGAAGTCCATGCCATCATAGTTAACCGTATTGTAGCGCTCGTTACCAACCGTCACCGAGGGACGCGAGCGCGCTTCCCACTGCGCACGGGCAGAGAGCACGCCAGTGGCATAACCACCGGCCACACCTTCAATACTGGCCTTTTTGGCCTCATCGGTAACGTCGAGAAAACGGGGTAAGGCGGCCACCGCCAGTAAGCCCACCACCACAATCACGATCACCAATTCGACCAGGGAGAAACCCGACTGCTTACTCATATCTCTAATCCTAACACACTCATCAATGTTGCATATACAGGCAACCGGTTTTCGCTCAACTTCGTGACACGGTAAATAGAATCTGCGGCCCGATTAAGGCTGCGGGCGTATTTTCGCTGAAAACCTGTTGTTTTGTAACCGTATTTCTATCGTATTGTCGTTGTGGTATTCAAACACACAATCATAGCCGTTACTCAGCGTTGTGCCAGTCACCCGCGGCGGCTGATTCAAAATTGTGCCCTGCGGGTAAAGCTGGGCTAACAGAGTGTTGCAATCTACCGCGCCCTCGCCGTTACCCTCGCCGTCCAGGCGCGGATAGAGCCAGCCATGCGGAGAGAATTCAATCCACTCACCGTCAATCTGACTGCGCTGCGGCTGGCCGCGCAGCAGCCACTCCTGCTTGTAAAAGTTGGCCCGCTCAATCATACGGCCGCTGGCTACCTCAAACGCGGTACGCTGTAATTCTCTGTTTATCGGCTGCCAGGCAGAAAACATGACCGCAATCAGACTCAATACCACCAAGGCCCACAAAATCAGGCCGGAACGCTGTGTGAGCACCGTTAACGCCCTTTGATGGCATCCATCATGCCCCACATCGGCAGGAAGATACCCAGCGCCAGTACCAATACCATCGCGGCGACAATCACCAGCAGAATAGGTTCGATCCTGGCGGTCAGCGTTTTGAGATCATAATCCACTTCACGATCATAGAAATCCGACACTTCGAGCAGCAGCTCATCAATCCGGCCGGTCTCTTCCCCGACCGCGATCATCTGGATCACCAGCGGGGTAAACACGCCACTGTTGATCGCTGTGGCCGACACACTGCTGCCAGCCTCAATCGCCGCCTTCATCTCCAGCAGGCGCGCCTCGAGAAACTTATTGTCGAGCGCTTCGGCAGCCAGAGCCAACGACTGATTAAGTGGCACCCCAGCACGTAACATTAAGGAAAACGTGCGGGAAAAACGCGACAACTGTGCCCGATTGACTATGGTGCCGACAATCGGCATACGCAGGCGGAATTTATCCCACTTTTCGCGTCCGGCTGCGGTGTTGAGCCAGGCGCGAAACGCAAACAGCAAGGCCACCATCACCGCGACCATACCCAGCCAGTAGTGAACGAAAAAGTCCGACATACCAATCAGAATCCGGGTCGGCAACGGCAGATCAACACCGAAGCGCTTAAACATGCTGGCAAACTGCGGAATCACTTTGATATTGAGAATAAACAGCGCCAGTAAGATAAAACTGATCACAAAGGTCGGATAACGCAACGCGGTTTTGATCCGTTTGCGGGTTTCAACCTCCTGCTCATAGTAGTTGGCCAGCTGTAATAATGCCTGATCAAGACGACCGGTATTTTCACCGACATTGATCATCGATACAAATAGCGGGCTGAACACACCGGCATGCATCTGCATCGCCGATGACAGACCACGTCCGTTGGTCAGTTCGTTGGTCACTTCTTCCAGCGCATGCTGCAACTGCTTGTTGGAGCAGTTTTGAGTCAGACCTTTGATCGAACGCAGCAGTGGCACACCGGCCTTGGTCAGGCTGTACATCTGGCGGCAGAAGATCACCATGACTTCGAGCGGTACCGCAGGTACCAGCAGCGTGCGCCAGTCAAAACCGCTACCAGCGCTGGTTTTGCCTTTACCGCGCGCGATCGACGTCGGGATCACCCCTTTGTTGATCAGCGTTTCAGCCGCCAGCTCTTCGTTCGGCGCTTCAACCGAACCTGAGGCCTTGCTGCCGTCCAGATTGCGGCCTGAGTAACGATAGGTTGGCATACGTTATCCTACAACTCGAACGCCTGGGCCATGCCGGACGAGTCACCCTCACCCAGGGCCATCACTTCATCCAGACTGACCACGCCCTGCAGCGCCAGCTCCATCGCCGACACCAACAGAGGTTTGTAGTCTTTATCGGCGCGCGCAGCGCGGGCAAAACCGACCGCATCATTGGCACGCAGTGCGTCCATCATATGGTGTTCCAGCTCCAGCATTTCAAATACCCCGATCCGACCGCGATAGCCGGTCAGGTTACAGCTCTGGCAGCCGCGGCCACGCAGAAACGGCGCCGCGACCTGATTGGGAAAACGCTGTGCCAGCCACTGCTGGCGCGCATCATCCACCACATCCTCGCTTTTACAATCCGGGCAGACTTTACGGATCAGGCGTTGTGCAATAACGGCCCGCACCGCACTGGCCACCAGGTAGCCAGGTGCGCCCATATCAATCAGACGCAGCGCACTGTCGACTGCGTCGTTAGTATGCAGGGTCGACAGCACCAGGTGACCGGTCAGTGCCGCACGCAGGCCAATTTCCACCGTCTCCTGGTCACGCATCTCACCGACCAGAATGATATCCGGGTCCTGACGCAGAAAGGTGCGCAGCAGGGTTGAGAAATCGAGATTAATTTTCGGATTAACCTGCACCTGGTTGACCCGCTCGATGCGGTATTCAACCGGGTCTTCCGCGGTAATGATTTTCTTACCGGCGACATTAAGCTCGGACAGCGCACCATACAAAGTGGTGGTTTTACCGGAACCGGTCGGCCCGGTAACCAGGATCATACCATGCGGGCGTTTAAGCTGACGCCGTAGACGCAGCAACAGATCTTCCGGAATACCGGACTGTTCCAGCTTGCGCACCCCGGAGGTCTGGTTGAGCAGACGCATCACCACCGACTCACCATGCTGCACCGGCATGGTCGACATCCGGATATCCACTGACTGACCTTTACTGCGGATATTAAACCGGCCGTCCTGCGGCAAGCGTTTCTCGGAAATATCCAGGTTGGCCATCAGTTTGAGGCGCAGTACCAGCGCCGGTGCGATGTTAACTTCATTAAGCAGGGTTTCATGCAACACCCCGTCGATGCGCTGGCGCAGACGCAGCATGTTCGCTTCCGGCTCAATATGGATATCCGACGCACCGACCTGAATCGCGTCTTCAAACAAGGAGTTGATCAACTTCACCACGGTGACATCTTCGCTGTCTTCACCGCCTATGGTGTAGTCAAAAGCATCGTTGCCCTGGTGTTCAGCGTGCAGCTGCTCCGCAAACGAGGCGATTTCTTTAGTGCGACGGTAATATCGGTCAAACCCTTCCACCAGCTGCTTTTCCGAGGCAATCACAAACTCAAAGCCGTACATCGGCAGCTGGTTTAGCAGCGACTCCTGGGCAAACAGATCCGCCGGATCACTCATGGCGACGCGCAGAATATCGCCTTCACGGCCAATCACCAGCGCCCGTAAGCGGCGCGCATGCACTTCCGGCAGCAGTTGCACCGCATCAATGTCGATGTGGGCGCGATTGAGATCAATCAGTGGCAGAGAAAGCTGCTGGGACAGAAAGGTCAGCATCTGCTGCTCGGTGAGAAAACCAAGCTCAATCAGAGTGCTGCCCAGTTTACGCCCGCTTTCACGCTGGGCTACCAGCGCCTGCTCAAGCTGCGTTTCACTGACAATACCCTCTTCAACCAGCAGGTCGCCGAGACGTTTCCGAAGTTTAATTTGCACGTTTGTCTTCCTCCACAGCAGCAATCACGGCCAGACGATCGCGGATAAAGGTTTGTGATTGCGAAGAGAGTCCCACTTTGCTCAGCGCCTGCTGATACGACGCTCTCGCCTCAGGCAGGGTGAACGCCCGCTCCTGCTGAATGGCCAGACCCAGCCACCAGCGGCCATTGCCGGGCTCTTTTTGTGTCAGCGCCTGATAGCTCTCCAGCGCCAGTTCGTTATGTTTACTCTTTTGCGCCAGAGCGGCGCGCAGCGATAAATACTCCAGCGATGGCGCGGCAGGCAGAAAAGCCAATGGCGACAGCGCCGCTTCCGGCTGCTGTTCTTTAATCAGTAATTTCGCCAGAGCGATACGCAGCCGCTCGCCCTGGCGATTAAGTTCAATGCCGTTTTGCAGCAGGTCAAACGCACGCCGTACATCCCCTTTACCGTAGTAAAGCGCCGCCAGTTTCTGGCGCACGGTTTCATCCTCCAGGGTATAACGCAGTGCTTCACTGTAGGCATCGACCGCATCCTGAAAATCATTGCTGTCGAGCGCTTTATCGGCGCGGCTGAGCGCTTTTTGCGCCAGTTGCTGCGGGGTCAGTTCCACCTGCTCAACCATCATGTGCGCGTCACGGTTATCGCTTTCCACGCTCTGTGCCGATGTATCGGTAGCCGATTGACGATCTGACTCCTGCGCAGCAGGTTGCTGCGGCGGCGCCGATCGCGGTGCCGTGACGGATGGAGGCGGTGGCTGAGATTGAGCCGCGGCTTGAGCGACATTTTTTTCGCGCGGCGCATCACTAACGGTACGTGACGGCCGGTAGACTTCAATCGCCGTCGGGCTGGTATTGCGGGTCGGCGAAGCCGTCGGAGCTAACTCAGTTTGCTGCGCTGCGAGCAAGACAGGTTCGCCTTGCCCTTCGTCCGCTGGCAGACTGTGCGGCGCCTGCCAGGACACCGCCCAGCCGCCTAAAGCCAGGCTGAGCGCGCAACCGCCCAGCGCCCAGACCCAGCCGGGGCGGGTTTTCACCGGCGCCACACGGGCCGCTTCAATCTGCTCCAGTGAGGCTCCGCGCTTGGCCGCCAACTGGGACAGCGCTTTGTTGATCTCACTCATTACTGACTCCATCCCCACAGCAGCGGGGTTTTGAATTTAGGTTTACAGGTATCAAAAGTGTCATGAATTGCCGCATAAACATGCTGGTTGCTCACTTCAGGTACCGCATCATAAAACGCCAGTAACAGCGCTTTATGGCACACCTGGTTGATAAGACGCGGGATACCATGACACGCGCGCCACAAGGCTTTCTTTTGCCCGAGGCTGAACAGCTCCTGAGCCGCACCGGACTTTTGTAAACGGTTATCGATATAAGCCACGCTCTCTGCCAGATTGAGCGGACGCAGGGTGGCACTGAAAGTGATGCGCTGACGAAACTGGCGCAGATGATGTTCGCTCAGGCGCACATCCAGTTCCGGCTGGCCTATCAATACCATCTGCAGTAATTTGGTCTGTTCGGTTTCCAGGTTGCCGAACAAACGCAGCACTTCCAGCGCTTCATCGGATAACGCCTGCGCTTCGTCCACCATAGCGACCACCCGCTTGCCCTCATCGTGCAGCGTCATCAAACGGGCCTGAATGCTTTCCACCAGCGTGCTGTCACTGAGTTCACCGAGCTGCAGTTCGTGGGCCACCGCGCGGCGCAACTCCATCGCACTCAGCGCTGGATTGGGTAAATAGAGCAGCTCGACATCAGAGGACAAATGGGTCAGCAACATCCGGCACACCATGGTTTTACCGGTGCCGACTTCACCGGTGATTTTGATTACCCCTTCGCCCATTTCCAGCGCGGCGCCGACACTTTGAATCGCCTCATAATGCGGCGCTAAGCCCAGAAATAACCGCGTGTCCGGTGTGAGGTGAAACGGCAACTGCTCCAATCCGAAGTGGGCCAGATACATAATAATTACTCAGCGTCCGGGAACCATTCCTGCAGCAGATCGCGCGAACGTTCCAGCTCTTTATGCCAGGTGTTCACCCCGACCACGGTCGGCTTCAGCAAGATGACCAGCTCGGTTTTCTCTTTGGTCTGGGTGGTGCTGCGGAACAGGTGGCCGAGGGCAGGAATATCGCCCAAAAACGGCACTTTCGACACGCTGTTACTGGTATCGGTTTTCATCAGACCGCCAATCACCACCACATCGCCATCCTGAGCACGAATCACCGAATCCGATTCACGAATCGAACTGCGCGCCAGTGGCAGCGTAAAAGTGCTGTCGTTATAGGTAATTTCTTTGTCCTGCTGCTCGACTTCGATTACAGACGGGTGCACATGCAGCAGCACATTGCCTTTATCATCGATCTGCGGCGTGACATCGAGCGAGATGCCGGAGAAGAACGGCGTCAGTTCAACGTTGGGGGCAGCCTGGGTATTGTCGCCCGAGCCGACCACACTGGTCAGATCGGTCACATAGTACTCATCACTGCCGACCTTGATCACCGCTTTCTGGTTGTTGGCAGCCGTCACGCGCGGGCTGGACAGCACATTCAGATCGCCCTGGGTGGCCATAAAATTAAGCACCGAGGTAAAACTGCCGTCGGAAATGGTGATATTGGTCTGGCCGCCGAGCAAGGTACCGATGGCATCCAGTCCCGGCAGGGTCGAGCTACCGCTGCCAACCCGGTTGATCACCACATCGCCGTTACCGAGCGACATGTTTGACCAGTTAATCCCTTGCTGATAGCTGTCAGTCAGAGCCACTTCGAGAATTTTCGCTTCCAGCACTACCTGGCGCTGCATACGCTGCTGCGACACATCGAGAAAACGGCGCACTTCGCGGATTTCATCCGGATAGGCACGCAGAGTGATCACCCCCGCTTGCGGGGTCACCACCACATTCTGCCCGCGCCCGCTGCCAATCAGGCGGCCGACCGCGGTTTCCAGCTGTGGCCAGAAGTCACTCTCACTGGTGGTTTCGATTTCTGTCCCGCCACGTGCTGTTTCTGCCGAAACCGAGCTTTCCCGATTAGACCCGTTTGAATCAGAAGATGAAGAACTATTGCTGTTGACTGAACGTCTTCCGTTACTTGAATTATTACTGGAGTCCGTATTGGTAATCGTACCGGTGGTGATCGACGTCAAGGAGCGGCCACTGCGCTTAAACTGCAGATAATCGACCGGAATGGTCACGGTACGCAGGCCCGCCGGATACACCTGCACCACTTTTCCCTGGGTTTCGATGTCATAACCGTACAGGTTGCGTACCACATCCAGTGCTTCATCCAGAGTAACATCGCTCAGATTGACCGTGATGTTGCCTTCAACGGCAGGGTGAATGGCTACGCTGTAGCCGGTATTTTGTACCAGGCTGGCAAAAAAGGCCTTGGCATCCACCTCTTTGGCCTGAATGCGAAAGCGCTTGAGATTACGCACCGCACCGGATTCCGTCTCATGCAAATCGGGCATCAGATCGGCTTCGACCGAAGCGGGCAACTGCTCCAGATTACGGCTGTTTGAGTCCTGAATCGACTGGTCAAGTGACTTCTTTACCTCAACCGGATCCCGATGCCCCATCGAACACCCCATTAAGGCGGCGATCATGACACCGATAACCACTTTACGCATAAGTAATCTTCTACCTTATTGTTTGATATCAAGGGAAAACAGCGTGAGTTCCCAATGCTGTCCACCACGCGTGAGCCTGACCATGGATTCAGTCACAGCCGCGACCAGATAACCATCCACTTTATCGCCGCTCTGCACGACCTGGTCGTTGACGATGGCATTGCAGGTCTGGCTGCACAAAATGCTGTGCAGCTCAGGTAACGCCGTTTTCGCCGGTGCACTGGCTTTAGCAGCCGGAGTAAACCCCAGCGGCGCGGTCGGATCTGTGCTGGCAAATGCCAAAGTGCTGCCGAGGAGCGCGCCGCCCAGCAGCATATAACTTTGCCTGACTCGTATTGTCAGCCTGCGAATTACCATATTAGCCACCAATAAACTCCTGGCGTGAGCCCAGGGTATACACCTGCACAATCAGGCGTGCCTGCGGGTATTCTTCCACCGCGTAGTGGAAACTGCGCCAGTAGTATTTGACCGGCAGACTCTCCAGCGCCAGCAGATAATCACGGATGGCAAAATAGCTCCCCGTCAGCTCAAGGCGCACCGGATGGACATAATACGTGCTGCTTTCCTGCTCCTGCTGCGGTTGACCGGTTTTCATCGGCTCAGCCGGCAGTGACGTCAGACTGATCAATTTGAGCTTGCTGCTGCGCTCTAAAACGCTTTGCAGCAATTGTGCCATTTGAGTCGGCGAAACCAGAGTCGACGTCAGTTCAGCCAAGGTCATCGACAGCTCCTGACTCTGCGCTTGCAGGCTGGCGAGCTGCTTATCGACATCCGCATCGGGATTTTTGCTCAGCGCGACTTCAAACTGCTGAATCGTCATCACTTTGCTGCCATTCGCTGCATTCAGACTGGCCAGTTGGCTGCGTTGCTGCTGGTAGCGTGCCAGGACAGGATCCAGCAGCCAGGTCTGCAGCAGCAAGGCAACCGCGACTAAACCACACACGGCAATCAGCCATTTCTCGCGCGCCGAGCGCACAGCAAAAGCCTCGTTCCAGGCAATCCAGCGTTGCTTCATCACTTAGCTCCTTGCTGAGTCTTCAGTTCAAAAGTAATCACATCATCGTCATTGCGGCCAATCACCAAGCGGTCAAAACTGCGTCCGGTCAGGTGCAATTCACTCTGAAACTCGGCAATCCAGCTCGGCACCACTTCCGCATCACGGGCCAGCCCTTCAATGTCGAAGCGCTGCGGCGTCATATCAATCTGACGCAATGAAATATCTCTGCGGGCCAGTTTGGCCAGGGCATTCATCACTCCGGAATAACCCACCTGCTGGGAGTGATCAAACTGATTGATCGCAGCCAGTGACTCCTGTTTAGCGTCAATCTCTTTTTTGAGCCGGGCGACAGCAGCCAGTTTCTCTGCCGAGGGCTGATGCTGGGCGACCTGCTGTTTCAAGGTGCTGATCTGTTTGTCCCGCTGCGCTGCGAGCGCTTTAGCCTCCGCAACCTGCTGATCCAGAGCAGACAAACGAAAGTGATAAACGACGGCCACAGCCAGCATGATCAACGCCACTCCGCCCCAGGCGAGGCAAACATTAGCCAGGGTGAAATGATCTTTTTGCGGCTTGAGCTGCTGCTGATAGAAATTCACCGCTGAGTCAGGCAGATGGCGGCAATGGCGCGCCAGCAACTGGCCGGATAACTCCTGCGGCACCTCATCGGAGAGAGTGAACACCTTTACGTTCAAACGCTCATTCAAGCCGCTAATCAACTCCGCATGATCCTCGCCATCACAGCAGATATGCAGCTGATGCAGGGGAATGCCTTTTAGCTGGGAGGAGAGGTAATCAATCGAACGTTGCAGTTCCAGAGCCAGTCCGTCCAGTTGCAACATCGAGCTGGCCATACCGGTTAGCGGCGCGACGATGCCGCGCAAAGTGCGCTGGAAATTACACTGCTTATCGACAAACGCATCCAGTTTAAAATGGCCGCCCTGACTGCGTTGCAACAACAAAAAGTGCGCCTGTTCGGGCAGGCAATGAGCCCAGACTTCCTGCTCGGGAACCATGCGCCCCAGATGGCAGCCGAGCTTTTCCAGACTGTCCGCCAACTCGAGGATCGGCGCTTTGGTCATGACATACGTCTGGACCTTGTTGCTGCCGGTCAACGGGTGAGCATCAGCGACCACCTCGGTCACTTTCTCGCTGATTAGATCTTTAAGTAGAAAAGGCAGGGCGGCCGTCCACTCTTCACGCGGTACGGCCGGCTGATCAATCTGGTAGCTCTGATAAAGCTGGGAGTGTAACACCACATCCAGGGTGACCCCTTTCAGGCCGGCTTTGCGCACCGCTGCACACAAAGCTTGTTGCCAGCTATGACCGTCAAGCGTGCTGCGTTCCGGCAAGGCAGGCACAGCCGCAGAGGCAAAATAAATTGCATCTGGCTGCACCACAGCGCTGATGGTGTGCTTCTGGCTGCTCTTGCGGGTCAGTTTCTTGATTACATCATCCAATGTCATAGATTATTTCACTTTGTTCGCCAGCGGTTACGACGTCCGGGTTTGACCAGACTTTTCAGTGCGTTGACAGGCGGTGGCGGCGCAGGAATCAAATCCTGCTCTTCGGCAAACAGACGCCCCTGGCCACCATCAACACCGAGCGACAACAACATCTGCCATTCGGATTCACTCTCCACCCCGACCGCAATCACTTTGGTTTCCGTGCCGCTGCACACCCCGATCATACTGCGTACAAACAGCTGATTTTCATGGCGCTGATCGATGTTCTTAATGAGGCTACGATGTAGTTTCAAATACTTAATTTTTAAATCTTTAATGTAATGAGTGGCGACAATAGTCCGCCCGGCCTGGCCAACCACCAGCTCACAGCCCATTCCGGCCATCATCCGCATCACCGGACGCATGTAATCGAGATGCTGCACCAGATGTCCTTCAGCAAATTCGAACGACAAACGCGAGCGCAGGCTATGCGGCAACTGCATCAGCTCATTGCGGAACCAGCGCAGATAGCGCTTATCGGCAAACGGCACCACATGCATATTGAGCGAGAAGGTTTCAGCCTCCCACTCGGCTTGTTTGAGCAGTTGCAGCACCCGGCTGAATACGGCGCGATCCAGTACCATTTCATAGCCAACCGTTTCTAGTGCAGCGCTGAAGCGGGAGGCTTTCAGCAGACCCTGCTCAGGATCATCAATCCGTACAAATAACTCATTATGAACTAATGTTAGTCCATTAACCGCATCAGATAAATAACATGGCTGACGAAAAAGCCTGATTTTTTCGGGAGTTAAGCATTGGTCAAACAGAGTTCTCCAGCGTACGCTACCGCGCTCATCATCTACTTTGGCCACTTTTTTAAACCGGCTCCAGGCATTACTGCCCTGCAACTGGGCGCTGCGCAGTGCCGTTTCCGCTTCATCAATAATCCGGCCACGTCGCTCACCTTCCTGGTACATACTGACTCCGATATGGAACCAGTTGTCATGATCCATCGGGATTGGCGGTGTGATGCGTTCAATTAATTTGAGACATTGTGTCGCTACATGCGCGACATCCTTCGAGCTCTGATTCGGCATAAAAATAGCAAATACCGCATCGTAATAGCGGGACAGAATCACTTCCGGATAACGGGCAATGACGTTGGAGATGCACTCTCCGACCTCAACCACAAAATCATCAATGGTACGTTTATCCTGCTCTTCCCGCGCGGCATCCAGCTCTTCCATACGAATCATAATCACGCCGCCATGAGCGCCGCTTTCCAGCATGGTTGATTCCAGCTTACTGTCGAACAATATCCGGTTGGCCGCCCCGGTCAGCTGATCCAGAAACGTCTGGCTGCGGATAAAGGTATCAAAACGGCTGCGTTCCTGGCGCGCATCCTGTAACTCTTCAATCAACACATCCAACGCTTCACTGGCGGTATACGGCCACTCACGCTCATCTCCTTTGGCGTACTGCTCAACCCGGCCGGCCAGAATCATCCGCCCGCGCTCTTCCAGCAGCTCTGAGCCATGCAACTGCTCTTTGAGCCACTTCACTCCGCGCACCAGGCAGAACACGATTAACATCACCGCCAGAGTGATCGAGCCCATGGCACCCATGGAGTAACCATAACCGAGGTATGGCGGGACTATCTTGAAATGAATCGAGTAGCCCTGATTACGCGCTAAAGCGATATCCGTATCGTACAGACGAGCGGGGTCGGTCTTCGATGAGGTATCTTTAAAACGGTAGATAGTGCCGGCCGGCGAAGAGAGCTGCATCTCCACGATGTTAGAGGCCTGCAGCATTTTGGGCATCCAGCGCTGCATGGAGTATGCCGCATCCGGATCTTCTAATTCTTTGTCCACCACCTCAACGATCCCGTGCAGGTAGTGATTGAGGTACTCCTGCCCCATACGCTGAAACGACAAAGTGCCACCGATGAACAGAATAAACATCGCACTGATAACAATTAACGTAACGAACGCAACTAAACGCGTACTCAATTTAAGCGTCGGTGTATACCGCATGAAACTGAATTCCCTTCCTATTCATCGGTTGAGGCAACAAACTCAACGGGCATTGAAGCATTCTGTCACTCGGGATCCCGGTGATCTTATTCACTCAAAGCGACCAGCGGAGCTGATCAATACAGCTTTGCGAGCCGAGAAGTCATGCTTATTGTGATGTCCCGTCTGGCGGTGGACTATATCATCCGATGCTCGCCATCAATACGCGGACGGGTTTACTGCCTGATAATCGATGTTCGACCCCGCCTCAATACCGGGTTGCGCGGTATCAGCGGGAGACTCAGTCTGGGCTGGATACGGTTCCTGAAGCCACAATTTGAGTATCGATGAGTTAACTATATAAAAAAGCCGCGAAATTCGCGGCTTTTTTATATCTCGGAGCTCTTAGAATGGGATGTCGTCATCAAAATCCATTGGTGGCTCATTGTACTGCGGCTGCGACTGCTGCGGTGCCTGCTGCTGCTGTGGCTGTTGTGGCTGGCGCTGCTGCATTGCCGGTTGCTGAGGCTGACCCCAACCACCCTGCTGTTGTGATGACTGGTTCATGCCACCACCTTGTTGCGGCATACCGCCTTGCTGACGGCCACCCAGCATCTGCATGATACCGTTATAACCCTGAACAACGATTTCAGTGGTGTAACGATCCTGACCAGATTGATCCTGCCATTTACGAGTCTGCAGTTGGCCTTCAATATAAACCTGTGAACCTTTACGCAGGTATTCACCAGCGACTTCTGCCAGCTTGCCGAACAGAGCAACACGGTGCCATTCGGTTTTCTCGCGCTGTTCACCAGTCGCTTTGTCACGCCATGTTTCTGACGTAGCAACTGTGATGTTTGCTACCGCACCACCACTAGGCATGTAGCGAACTTCAGGATCGCCACCCAGGTTACCAACCAAAATTACTTTATTCACGCCACGGCTTGCCATGTTCTGCTCCGTATTTAAATTCGGTGTATTTCTGAAATAGTCGGCAAGGATAACATGCTTTGCATCGACTACCAATCATCCACCAGATAGTTCTCTCTCCCGGCGCAAAAATCCATCCTTCACGCTCAATTTCTTCGGCGCACTTCGAGCTTTTTACCCCTGATAAGCTGCTCATTTACCTGAACAATTGAATTCTCACGCAAAGCCTGATTTTGCATTCGCCTCTGTCGATTAATTTCGGCATGTTACAGCTTTCAGCCCCACAGATGGAAAGGAGAACTGTCATGTCACGCACCAATTACACCCGCACGATTTACCTGCTGTGTCCGGATCAAAACCAGCCACCCGCCCCCTCGCTGCAAGAGGCATTATCGCGTCTGCCAGTCGACGTACCCAGCATCGAACCCGAACAACTCCTGCACGAATACAAAACCGACAAACATAAAATCCTGTTATTTAATTATGACCAACACCAGGAACTTCGCCAGCGCCTGAGCCCGTTACGGCTGACCAATATCAACCTGGAAACCATACTGTTTAATGTCAACCGCCGGCTGCGCACCGAGGATTTGCTCTCATTCGGTCATCTTAAGGGGCTGTTTTATCGGCAAGACACGCCTGAACTGATTGCCGACAATCTGGCGGAAATCATCAATGGCTATAATCGCCTGCCGCGCCATGTCAGTAGTCAGCTGCTGCATCATTTCCGTCACGTCTGTCAGCATCACAACACCCAGGCCAGCCTCAACCTGACCACGCGCGAGCTGGAAATACTGCGCTGCCTGCAGACCGGCAAGTCCAACCTCAGAATGGCGGAAAGTCTGTTCATCAGTGAATTTACGGTCAAATCGCATCTCTATCAGATCTTTAAAAAGATTGCGGTCAAAAACCGTACTCAGGCGGTCGCCTGGGCTAACCAAAATCTGTTCTCATAACTGAGGTGAGCAGCACATTTTCTGGTCCGGGACAGAGAATGTGCTGAAGTCACGCCCCAGAACATGGTAAAGTCGTAGCCAAATTGGCTTCCAACTATACAGAATCAAAGAAAAATAGGGCTTTAAACTTATGATCAACAAATGCCTTTTCCCGGCAGCTGGCTACGGCACCCGCTTCTTACCGGCAACAAAATCAATGCCAAAAGAGATGATGCCAGTGGTGAACAAACCTCTGATTGAATATGGTGTTGAAGAGGCCATTCAGGCGGGTATGACTGGTATGTGCATTGTGACCGGACGAGGCAAGCACTCGATCATGGACCACTTTGATATGAACTACGAGCTGGAACATCAGATCAGCGGCACCAACAAGGAAAAACTGCTGGTTGATATCCGTTCGATCATCGATACCGCGCAGTTCACTTACATCCGTCAACGCGAGATGAAAGGCCTGGGTCACGCGATTCTGACCGGTCGTGAACTGGTCGGTGATGAACCCTTTGCCGTGGTGCTGGCCGATGACCTGTGTGTGAATGAGCAGCAGGGTGTGCTGGCCCAGATGGTTGCACTGTACAAACAGTTCCGCTGCTCGATTGTCGCCGTACAGGAAGTCCCGCAGGATGAGACCCACAAATACGGTGTGATCTCAGGCGAGATGATCAAAGACGATCTGTTTCGCGTGGATGACATGGTGGAAAAACCAGAACCAGGTACTGCACCGAGCAATCTGGCGATCATCGGCCGCTACATTCTGACTCCGGATATTTTTGAGCTGATCGAAAATACCGAACCAGGCAAAGGCGGTGAAATCCAAATCACCGACGCGCTGCTGAAACAAGCCAAAGCGGGCTGTGTGCTGGCTTACAAATTCAAAGGTAAGCGTTTCGACTGCGGCAGCGTTGAAGGCTACATTGAAGCCACCAACTACTGCTTCGAGAACCTGTACCAGAAAGATCAGCAAAAGGTTGAGCTCGACAAGCACTCAACCCAGAAATCATAATTGCTGTACCTGACCTGATTCTGCAAGCCATCCTCCGGGATGGCTTTTTTTAACTGTTTTTTTATCCAGTAATTATTTGCACACTTGTCACTCTATGTAATACTTGTCCGACTTGGTATGACATAGAGAAAACTGATGGATAAAATCGAAGTTCGTGGTGCCCGTACCCACAATCTGAAGAACATCAACCTGACCATTCCGCGTGACAAACTGATTGTCATCACCGGGCTGTCCGGCTCGGGTAAATCATCGCTGGCTTTTGACACCCTGTACGCTGAAGGACAACGTCGCTACGTTGAATCCCTGTCGGCCTATGCCCGTCAGTTTCTCTCTTTGATGGAAAAACCCGACGTCGACCATATTGAAGGTCTGTCGCCGGCCATTTCTATCGAACAAAAATCGACCTCTCACAACCCACGCTCAACCGTCGGTACCATTACCGAAGTCTATGACTACCTGCGTCTGCTCTATGCCCGGGTCGGTGAGCCACGTTGTCCGGATCACCATGTGCCGCTGGCCGCACAGACCATCAGCCAGATGGTCGATAAAGTGCTGGAAATGCCGGAAGGCGCCAAGATGATGCTGCTGGCACCGATCGTCAAAGAGCGTAAAGGTGAGCACGTTAAAACGCTGGAGAATCTGGCCGCACAGGGCTTTATCCGCGCCCGTATCGACGGTGAAACCTGTGATCTGTCCGATCCGCCGCCGCTGGAACTGCATAAAAAGCACACCATTGAAGTGGTGGTGGATCGTTTCAAAGTACGTAGCGATCTGCAGCAGCGTCTGGCAGAGTCGTTTGAAACCGCGCTCGAACTGTCCGGCGGTATCGTCGTGGTCGCTCCGATGGACGGTGACGGTGAAGAGCATGTCTTCTCCGCCAACTTCGCCTGTCCGCACTGTGGCTACAGCATGCGTGAACTGGAGCCGCGCCTGTTCTCATTCAACAACCCGGCCGGTGCCTGTCCGACCTGTGACGGTCTTGGCGTACAGCAGTATTTCGATCCGCAGCGCGTGATTCAGGATGACAGCCTGAGTCTGGCCCAGGGCGCGATTCGCGGCTGGGATCAGAAGAACTTCTACTACTTCCAGATGCTGACTTCACTGGCCAAACATTACGATTTCGACCTGCAGGCACCATTTAAACAGTTACCGAAAAAGATCCAGGACGTGATCCTGAACGGCTCCGGCCGCACCGAAATCGAATTCAACTACATCAATGACCGTGGTGACATCCGGGTTAAACGTCATCCGTTTGAGGGCATACTCAATACTCTGGAGCGCCGTTACCGCGATACCGAATCCAACTCGGTGCGTGAAGAGCTGGTGAAATATATTTCGACCAAATCCTGTGCCAGTTGTGACGGCACCCGGCTGCGGCTGGAAGCACGTAATGTGTTTGTCAACGACACCACCCTGCCGCAGATTGTTGAACTGAGCATTGCTGACGCGCTGCAGTTTTTCCAGTCGCTGCAACTGGAGGGCCAACGCGCCAAGATCGCCGAGAAGGTCATGAAAGAGATCAACGACCGGCTGCATTTTTTGGTCAACGTCGGCCTCAACTACCTCAACTTATCGCGCAGCGCCGAAACCCTGTCCGGCGGTGAAGCACAGCGCATCCGTCTGGCAAGTCAGATTGGTGCTGGCCTGGTTGGCGTAATGTACGTGCTGGATGAGCCGTCTATCGGCCTCCACCAGCGTGATAATGAGCGCCTGCTTAGCACCCTGACTCATCTGCGCGATCTGGGCAATACTGTCCTGGTGGTCGAACACGATGAAGATGCCATCCGCCTTGCCGATCATGTGATTGATATCGGTCCGGGAGCCGGAGTGCATGGCGGCGCTGTGGTTGCCGAAGGCACGGTGCATGAAATCATTGCCAACCCGGACTCGCTGACCGGCCAATACCTCAGCGGCAGCAAAGCGATTCAGATCCCGGCCAAACGCGTG
Source organism: Vibrio sp. H11 (assembly GCF_004804295.1). NCBI lineage: Bacteria > Pseudomonadati > Pseudomonadota > Gammaproteobacteria > Vibrionales > Vibrionaceae > Vibrio > Vibrio sp. H11. The sequence goes on from NZ_SSHN01000016.1 coordinate 78,491, forward strand.
CCTCGTGACCCGAAAAAAACCGTCGAGCTCATCGGCGCCTCCGGTAACAACCTCAAAGACGTTAATCTGTCGCTGCCGGTGGGCCTGTTCAGCTGCATTACCGGCGTATCGGGCTCCGGCAAGTCGACCCTGATCAATGACACCTTCTTTAATATCGCTCACATCGCCCTGAACGGCGCCACCACCTCCAAACCGGCACCGTACAAATCGATTCAGGGTCTGGAGCACTTTGATAAGGTGATCGATATCGATCAGAGTCCGATTGGGCGTACACCACGCTCGAACCCGGCCACTTATACCGGCATTTTCACGCCGATTCGCGAGCTGTTTGCCGGTACTCAGGAGTCGCGCTCCCGCGGCTACAAACCAGGCCGTTTCAGCTTTAACGTCCGTGGCGGACGCTGTGAAGCGTGTCAGGGCGATGGCGTAATTAAGGTTGAAATGCACTTCCTGCCGGACGTGTATGTGCCGTGTGATATCTGTAAAGGTAAGCGCTACAACCGCGAAACCCTGGAAGTGCGCTACAAAGGTAAAACCATTGATGAAGTACTGGAAATGACGGTGGAAGACGCGCGAGCTTTCTTCGAACCGGTGCCGGTGATTGCGCGTAAACTGCAGACCCTGATCGATGTCGGCTTGTCTTATATTCGTCTGGGCCAGGCAGCAACCACTCTGTCCGGTGGTGAAGCACAACGGGTCAAACTGGCGCGCGAGCTGTCGAAACGCGATACCGGCAAAACCTTATATATTCTTGATGAACCGACCACAGGTCTGCACTTCCACGATATTCAGCAACTGCTCGATGTCCTGCACCGCCTGCGCGATAATGGCAACACCGTGGTGGTGATCGAACACAACCTGGATGTGATTAAAACTGCCGACTGGATCGTCGATCTCGGTCCGGAAGGTGGCCAGGGCGGCGGCGAAATTATTGCCGAAGGAACCCCGGAAGATGTGGCCCAGATCGAAGGTTCACATACCGCGCGCTTCCTTAAACCTATGTTGAAATAGAAAAAAGCGCTAAAGTGAAGAAACCAGCGGATGACGCTGGTTTCTTTTTTCGTTTACTAGTGAGACGTTATGGCAACCTTGTTACTCAGTGGCACTCAGCTCGAACCGCAGGCCCCTCGAGCTCCGTTGAATAAACCTTTTCTCCTGGTGCTGGGCGCTGTTTACCTGCTCGCCATGCATTTTTTCATGCCTAATCCCGGCGGCTCCGGACTGGCGCTGGCTTTTAATCCGGCGACCTGGCTGACCCTGAGCGTGGCACTGGCCATTGGCCTTTATCAGCTGGCCTCCTATCGTAAGCTGCGTTACTCCAAGCTAAGTATTGTCCTGCTGATCTGCAGCGTAATTATGTCGCTGCCGATGCTCTACACCAATGCCTACTGGCCGGGAGCCATCAGCCGCATGACCGGATTATGGGCCGGCCTGCTGCTGTTTATCGTGCTGCAGCAGTTCTACTTCAGTAATAAACACAAACAGCGTCTGTTGTGGTACATCATATTGGGCTGTCTGATTGAAGCTGCCTTTGGCCTGGTGCAGTATTTTGTGCTGCAGCCAGGCAATCCGTTTGGCTACAATGCCATCGATAATCGTCCGTATGGCATTTTCCAGCAGCCTAACGTCATGGCCAGCTTCCTCGCCACTGGCCTGGTTTTGTCCGGCTACCTACTGGCCCGTCAGCCGAAGAAATACAACAAACACCTCAGTGAAGTGAGCCTGCTTTATCTTACCCCACTGATGACAGTACCGCTGCTGATCGTTCTTGCCTCACGCACCGGCTGGCTGTCGGCCATTCTGGGAGTGGGTCTGATCCTGCCGTATCTGTACCGTTTTTCTCCCCGCCAGCGCTTCGTTAACTGGCTGCTGGCCACACTGGGCGGGATACTAATTGGTATCGGCGCCATGTACTCCCAGGGCGGCGATGGTCTGGTGGCGGACAAAGCGGATCTGGACAGCCCGCGCCGCTACACCTTCCCGCAAACCCTCGACATGCTGATCGAAAAACCGTTTACTGGTTACGGCTACGGCGACTTCGAGTCCAGTTATATTCTCTACACCGCACGCCAGCACCAGCTCAATGATCAATACCCGGCCGGTCTGCCGGCGATGGACCATCCGCACAACGAAATCCTTTACTGGGGGGTCGAAGGCGGCCTGTTGCCGGTTCTGGGGATGGCCATTGCTGCGGCTTTTGTCCTACTGCGAATCCGCTCAGCCAAACGGGGGACCCGGCTGGCGATGTTTGCTCTGGTGCTGCCGATCCTGCTGCACACCCAGCTTGAGTATCCGTTTTATCACTCCGCCATTCACTGGATCACCTTCGTGATCCTGCTGTTCTGGATCGATCTGCGCGTCGCCAGATTCCATGTGGTCCGTTTTAGTAAGATCAGCCGTTCGGTGCTGCGCGTACTGAGCCTGATCCTGCCGCTACTGACCGGGTTTTATATGCTCAGCGCGCTGCACACTAACTACGTTCTGATGCAGTTTGAGCACTCCAAGCCGCGTAATCCGGCCCTGCTGGATAACGTCACTAACCCTGTTGTATGGCGTGACCGCTTCGACTGGGATGTGTACAGCACTTACCTCAATATAGGTCTGGCACAAGACAAACCTGAGTATATCCAGCCGTACATTGACTGGTCGCTGGACATTATCAGACACAAACCGCGCCCGGCGTTTTACAGCAATCTGATCCTGGCCTATCAGGGGCTGGGCGATAACAGCCGGGCCGAACAAATCCGCGCCGAAGCCAGTTTCCTGTTTCCGGGCAAGGATTTCAGTCAGATTCAATACCGGGCCCCGTCTGAAGCGCTATCTCAGACTGCGTCCAGCACCTCATCCGCTGATCTCGGTCACAGCCAGCTACGCAGGGCTTTAGACTCTTTACCTGAGCCTGCTAACCAGTGATCAAAAAAGGTGGCCTTGCGCCACCTTTACTCTATCTGGATCTCATGTCGCGACAATCAACGCTGCAGCGCTTCTTGTAGTGCTTTCAGACACAAGGCAATATTTTCAGAACGGGCGCCATAACCCATCAAGCCGATTCGCCACGCTTTACCCGCCAGCGCGCCCAGGCCAGCACCGATTTCCAGGTTGTACTCTTGCAGCAGATAACGGCGCACCGCTGCATCATCAACGCCTTCAGGAATATAAACCGCATTCAGTTGCGGCAGGCGGCTTGCTTCATCCACCACAAAGCTCAGCCCGAGCGTCTCTAAACCTGCTTTTAATTTCTGGTGCATCTTACTGTGTCGCGCCCAGGCATTCTCCAGCCCTTCATTTTTCAGGACCAGCAGTGCTTCATGCAGTGCATACAGGCTGTTGACCGGAGCCGTATGGTGGTAGCTGCGCTTACCCTGCCCGCTCCAGTAACCCAGCACCAGGCTTTGATCCAAGAACCAGCTCTGAACCGGTGCCGTGCGGGTCTGAATTTTTTCAATCGCCAGCGCAGAAAACGTCAGCGGCGAGAGACCGGGTACGCACGACAGACATTTCTGACTGCCGGAATAGACCGCATCCAGCTGCCATTCATCCACCAGCAGAGGTACACCACCGAGCGAGGTGACGGCATCAACAATCGTCAGCATACTGTGTCGCTTGGCAAGCTGGCCGAGCGCTTTGGCGTCGCTGCAGGCACCGGTCGAGGTTTCAGCATGCACAAAGGCCAAAATTTTCGCATCCGGATTCTGTTCGATAGCGGCGGCCACTTTATCTACCGAGACTGGCGTCCCCCATTCATCATCCACCAGTACCACTTCACCACCGCAGCGCAGCACGTTTTCACGCATGCGCTCACCAAACACGCCGTTACGGCACACAATCACTTTGTCACCCGGCTCGACCAGATTGACGAAACAGGCTTCCATACCGGCACTGCCCGGCGCCGAGACAGCAATGGTAAATTCGTTCTCGGTCTGAAACGCATATTTAAGCAGTTGTTTGAGTTCGTCCATCATGGTGATAAACAGCGGATCAAGGTGACCGACGGTCGGACGACTCAACGCCTGCAGCACCTGAGGTGAAATATCAGAAGGCCCCGGGCCCATCAGAATGCGGTGTGGTGGAATAAAACTGCGAATAGTCATGTTGGCTCCATGCGTTGGGGGATGAAATATCAAGACTAATGCAAATTATGCCCTATCACAATTGGCCATAAGTCGAGAGGTCGAACCTGTCACATGCGCAGTGAATAATTATTTTGTCCGCAAGCAGAATTTACAATTGACATTAACGGCATAAACCCGTTCAATGTGTGAGCTATTTAGCAGAAGAGGAGCACTGCCCAGGCAGATATTTTGTGGAGCCTCAACTCCAAAACAAAATATTCAGGGGGAGTAGTGCCGAGACAAATCTTAATTGTGGTTTTGATTTGTCGGTTGACTGGGCTGAATCCCTTCAACTGTCATTGGCCCCGAGCTGATGAAGAGCTTCTGAGGTCATCTTTTCATAGTCTCACCTCTTTTTTGCTCTAAAGAACACTCTCTTCAAACATCGGATGTTGGAATACCAACCATTTTTATTTCTGGAATTCTGGGAGAAATGCCGTGAGAGCATTCAATGTCGCCAAGTTTGGCGGAACAAGCGTTGCAAATTTTGAAGCCATGAGCCGTTGCTCTGCCATTATCGAGAACAATCCACAAACCAAACTTGTGGTGAGCAGTGCATGCTCGGGCGTGACAAACCTGCTGGTTGAACTGGCGAACGGTGTCCAGGACGCAGAGCGTCGCTTGGCTGTAGTCAAAGAACTGGCAGACATTCACAACGCCATTATCGACCAACTGGCGGAGCCGGTTAAGGTTGAGAAAGAAGTACACGCTATTCTCGACAGCGTCGCGAGCGCAGCAGAAGCGGCATCGTTCCAGTCGAGTAAAAAGCTGACCGACCATCTGGTCGCATGCGGTGAACTGATGTCGACTCATATCCTGGCTCAACTGATGCGTGAACGCGGGGTTGACGCGGTGCGTTTTGACATCCGTGAAGTGCTGCGTACCGATGACAACTATGGTAAAGCTGAAGCACAAGTCGAAGAAGTGAAACGTCTGGCGCAAGAGAAACTGATTCCTCTGTGTGAGAATCAGGTTGTCGTCACACAAGGTTTTATCGGTTCCGATGAGCAAGGCAATACCACCACTCTCGGCCGTGGCGGCAGTGACTACTCAGCGGCGCTGATCGCCGAAGCGGTTCAGGCTTCAGGCCTTGAGATCTGGACCGACGTACCGGGCATTTACACCACTGACCCGCGTATCGCACCAAAAGCATCACCGATTCCGGAAATCACTTTCAGCGAAGCGTCAGAAATGGCCAACTTCGGTGCCAAAATTCTTCATCCTTCAACGCTGGTACCGGCGATTCGTCACGGTATTCCTGTGTTCGTCGGTTCATCGAAAGAACCGGAAAAAGGCGGGACCTGGATTCGTCAGCAAGTGGAAGAATCACCACAATTCCGTGCTCTGGCACTGCGTTGCAACCAAACCATGGTGACCCTGCGCAGCGACAAGATGTTCCATGCCTACGGTTTCCTGGCCAAAGTGTTTGAAGTGCTGGCGAAATATAAGATCTCGGTTGATTTGATCACGACTTCAGAAATCAGTGTTTCCCTGACTCTGGATAAAACCGATACGTCAGGCGGCGCACCGGAACTGCATCAGGCCGCACGTGAAGAGCTAGAACAACTTTGTACGGTAGAAGTCGAACACAACCTGTGTCTGGTTGCTCTGATCGGTAACCAGATGGAAACCAAAGGTTACGCTAAGCAAGTGTTCAGCACCCTGGGTGACTTCAACCTGCGCATGATCTGTTACGGCGCGAGCGATCACAACCTGTGCTTCCTGGTTGACGCACCGGTCGCGAAGAACGTCATCCAGACTCTGCACCAGGAGCTGTTTGAAGGTTAATGCTCTGCCAGTGCCAAGTAGTGAGTTTCAGGCATTAAAAAGGTCACCCTCGGGTGACCTTTTTGTTGGCTGGCGTTTATCAGCCGTTAATATTCGGACCGAGCCATTTTTCCGCTTCCAGGTTGTCCCAGCCCTTACGCTCGGCGTAACTCTGGACCTGATCATCCTGAATCTGTGCAATAGCAAAGTAACGCGAGTCCGGATGCGAGAAGTACCAGCCCGACACTGAAGCGCCCGGCCACATCGCATAACTGGTGGTCAGCGACATACCAATGGTCTGCTCGACGTTGAGCATTTCCCATAGCGTACCTTTCTCGGTGTGCTCCGGACAGGCCGGATAACCCGGTGCCGGACGAATACCCTGGTATTTCTCACGAATCAGCTCGTCGTTAGACAGGTTTTCATCGGCTGCATAACCCCAGATTTCCTTACGCACTTTTTCATGCAGGCATTCAGCAAATGCTTCCGCCAGACGATCCGCCACCGCCTGAATCATGATCGCGTTGTAATCGTCGCCCTGCGCCTTGTACAGATCCGCCAGCTCACGCTCACCGATACCACCGGTCACCGCAAACGCACCAATCCAGTCCTGCTTACCACTCTCTTTCGGCGCAATGTAATCGGCCAGACAGTAGTTAGCGCCTTTCGGCTTCAGGGTTTGCTGACGCAGGTTATACAGCACATGCGCCACCTCGCTGCGCGACTCATCGGTGTAGACTTCAATATCATCACCAATGCTGGCGGCCGGGAACAAGGCACACATGCCGCTCGCTTTAAGCAGGTCTTCGCGTTCAACCCGATCGAGCAGATCGTTGGCATCTTTAAACAGACGCTGCGCTTCTTCCCCCACCTCTTCATGCTCGAGAATCGCCGGGTATTTGCCCATCAGAGACCAGGTCATAAAGAACGGAGTCCAGTCGATGTACTGACGCAGCGTAGCAATATCAAAATCGTCAAATACATGCACACCCGGTTTAGCCGGGACCGGCGGCGTGTAGCTGTCCCAGTCGATCGGCGCTTTATTGGCGCGTGCTTCTTGCAGCGTGACCGGACGGCTTTTCGGCGTCTTACGCGCGTGCTGATCACGAGTACGCTCGTAATCCAGATTCAGCTTTTCGATAAAGGCCGGCTTCTGCGTTTCCGACAGCAGCGCCGAACACACACCTACCGCGCGAGAAGCGTTGTTCACGTACACCACCGGCTGATGATAGTTCTGCTCAATCTTCACCGCAGTGTGTGCTTTCGAGGTGGTCGCACCGCCGATCAGCAACGGCAGATCAAAGCCCTGGCGCTCCATCTCTTTGGCGACGTGCACCATCTCATCCAGTGACGGAGTGATCAGACCGGACAGGCCGATAATATCCACCTGCTCTTCTTTGGCGACTTTGAGAATGGTCTCACACGGTACCATCACGCCCAGGTCGATAATTTCGTAGTTATTACACTGCAGCACCACGCCAACGATATTCTTACCGATGTCATGCACATCGCCTTTCACCGTCGCGAGCAGAATCTTACCGTTGGAAGAACCGGATTGTTTTTCTGCATTGATGAACGGCTCAAGGTGCGCCACCGCCTGTTTCATTACCCGCGCCGATTTCACCACCTGCGGCAGGAACATCTTACCTTCACCAAACAGATCGCCGACCACGTTCATGCCGTCCATCAGCGGACCTTCAATCACTTCCAGTGGTTTGCTGGCATTCACACGGGCTTCTTCAGTATCTTCAACGATAAATTCAGTAATACCTTTCACCAACGCGTGCTCAAGACGCTTGGCGACCGGCCAGGTACGCCACTCTTGTGCAGACGCATCTTCCTGCTTGCCGACCGCATTTTCGCGGTACTGTTCGGCGATTTCCAGCAGACGCTCGGTACCATCGTCACGACGGTTGAGCACCACGTCTTCCACCGCTTCACGCAGTTTGTCCGGCACGTTATCGTAAATCTCAAGCTGCCCGGCATTGACAATGCCCATGTCCATGCCGTTTTTGAAACAGTGGTACAGGAACACAGCGTGGATCGCTTCACGCACATAGTTGTTACCACGGAACGAGAACGATACGTTAGAGACACCACCGGAAATCATCGCGTGCGGCAGATCGCGTTTGATGTCCGCCACGGCATTGATAAAATCCAGGGCGTAGTTATTGTGTTCATCGATACCGGTCGCGACCGCAAAGATGTTCGGGTCAAAAATGACATCTTCCGGCGGGAAACCGACTTCATCGACCAGGATATGGTAAGCACGGGTACAGATTTCCAGCTTGCGCTCACGGGTGTCCGCCTGACCGACTTCGTCAAAAGCCATAACGATCACTGCCGCGCCATAGCGACGAACCAGCTTAGCCTGCTGAACGAATTTCTCTTTACCCTCTTTAAGGGAAATCGAGTTCACGATGCCTTTGCCCTGGATACATTTCAGGCCGGCTTCAATCACTTCCCATTTGGAGGAGTCGACCATGACCGGAACCTTGGAAATCTCCGGCTCGGAGGCACACAGGTTAAGGAAACGCACCATACACGCTTCCGCATCCAGCATACCTTCATCCATGTTGATATCGATGATTTGGGCACCGTTTTCCACCTGCTCGCGCGCGACATCCAGCGCCTCATCGTACAGCTCTTCTTTGATCAGACGTTTAAAGCGGGCAGAACCGGTAACGTTGGTCCGCTCACCGACGTTCACAAACAGTGTCTCTTTAGCGATGTTGAGCGGCTCAAGGCCTGACAGGCGACATTCTACATTCAGCTCTGGCAGCGCGCGGGGCGTTACGCCCTCAACAGCTTGCGCCATCGCCGCAATATGTTCTGGTGTGGTACCACAACAGCCGCCGACCAGGTTAAGGAAACCCGTTTGGGCCCATTCAGAAATGTGCTCAGCCATATCTTCCGGTGACAGATCGTATTCACCAAATGCGTTTGGCAGACCAGCGTTCGGGTGAGCAGAGACATAGCACTCAGAAATACGCGACAGCTCTTCGACATACTGACGCAACTCATCCGGACCCAACGCACAGTTAAGACCAAATGAGATCGGACGCACGTGACGCAGCGCATTATAGAACGCTTCTGTTGTCTGGCCAGACAGTGTCCGGCCGGAAGCGTCGGTAATGGTGCCGGAAATCATCACCGGCAGCTCAATCCCCATTTCTTCAAATACCGACTCAACCGCGAAAGCACACGCTTTGGCATTCAGAGTGTCAAATATGGTTTCGATAAGAATCAGGTCACTGCCACCGTTAATCAGCGCACGGGTCGACTCTGAATAAGCCGTCACCAGTTGATCAAACGTAACGTTACGATAGCCGGGATCATTCACATCCGGTGAAATCGAACAGGTCCGGTTGGTTGGACCAAGCACGCCAGCGACAAAACGTGGCTTATCCGGTGTCTTTGCCGTCCATTCATCGGCAGCTTCACGGGCTAACTTTGCCGCCGCGAAGTTAATCTCTTCACTCAGCGATTGCATATCGTAATCAGCCATCGCAATTGTAGTGGCGTTAAATGTGTTGGTTTCCAGAATATCCGCGCCGGCTTCCAGATAAGCAGAGTGAATTTCTTTAATCAGTTGAGGCTGACTCAGTACAAGTAAGTCATTGTTACCTTTGAGATCGCAATGCCAGTCAGCAAAGCGCTCACCGCGATAATCTTGCTCTTCCAGTTTATAGCCCTGAATCATCGTACCCATACCACCGTCAATGAGTAAGATACGCCTATTCAGTTGCGTTTCGATTTGGTGTCTCACATTACTTCCCACAGTACAGCCTCATTCCTTATGCCTTTTGACATCCTATCACACATTGATTAGAAATCTAGACGTCTAAAATACCAAATTGGCACTTATTATTCCTATTATCAATGAATCATGCAGCACTAAAAAAACGTTTGCTATTTGCTCAACATCCAACGACAATTTCGCTCATATTTTGTTACACAATGAGAAAAAAATGTCGGTCTATTACACTCTGTGCTTTCTATCTGCCGCGGCGATGATGATCGCCTTTTTAAACAGTAAAATAGGGAAGATGCAAACCACCATTGCCATAACAGCGGGTTCTATGCTCCTCTCGTTACTTATCTTAATTGCTGGTCAGAATAATTGGTTCCATCTGACACAAATCGCCACCGAAACCGTCACTAGTATCAACTTCGAAAATTTTCTTCTCAAAGGCATCCTTGGTTTTCTTCTCTTTGCCGGCGGCCTCGGTATCAAACTTCCTAATCTGAAAGACCAAAAATGGGAAATCACCGTCTTAGCGCTCGGAGCGACATTATTCTCCACCTTTTTTATCGGTTTCGTTCTGTACGGTTTCTGCCACCTGATTGGTATTCAGTTTGATTTGGTTTATTGCTTACTGTTTGGCGCTCTCATTTCTCCGACCGACCCTATCGCCGTTCTGGCTATTGTAAAAAAACTCAACGCGCCCAAGCGTATCTCGACTCAAATCGAAGGTGAATCCCTGTTCAACGATGGTTTCGGCCTGGTTATCTTTGTCACCATCTTTACCATTGCATTCGGCACTGAAGCGCCTACCGTGATGAGCGTGACTGGCCTGTTTATCCAGGAAGCGATTGGCGGTATCGTCTACGGTTTCCTGCTTGGCCTGCTGTTCCATTATCTGATTAGTGCCACTGATGACCACTCCATGGAGCTGCTGCTGACCATTGGTGTTCCAACCGCAGGTTACGCATTCGCGGATGTGATCCATGTATCCGGCCCGCTGGCGATGGTAGTATCCGGTATCATGATCGGTAACTGGACCCGCTTTATCGGTTTCTCTAAAGAGAGTGAAGAACATCTGGATCACTTCTGGGAACTGGTCGATGAATTCCTTAACGGCGTACTGTTCCTGCTGATCGGTATGTCAATGCTGCTGTTTGAATTCCACCAAGAAGACTGGATTCTGATGGCATTTGCGGTCCCTCTGGTACTGGCTGCCCGCTACCTGAGCGTGTTTACTTCATACATTGGTTTCAAACGCTACCGCAGCTACAACCCGTGGTCGATTAAAATTCTTACCTGGGGTGGTCTGCGTGGTGGCCTGGCGCTGGCTATGGCTCTGTCCATCCCGTCTGGCGTAATGATCATTCCTGATAAACTGATTGATGTAAAAGAGCTGATTCTGGTCATGACCTACGCGGTCGTGGTGTTCTCGATCTTAATTCAGGGCTCAACCATTACCCCTATGATTGAGAAAGCCAAGAAGGAAGAGAAAGCGATGGCGCAGCAAAGCGCTGCACAAGAGAGCCTGGTTAAAGACCAACAGTCTTAAACCCAGCAGATCAACACGCACATATGAGAGCCCCGCAGACTACTGCGGGGCTTTTTTGTAGGTGTTATCAAGTTCTAAGGAGTCTATTCCAGATTCTAGCATCGTAATTCCTTAGGTAAAAATAGCGGCACGGCTATCTACCCGACATCAGCACAAAAGATGCTTCTGCCTTCTCTCATACCAAGGGGCCAAGGTGAAGCTCCTAAATGTCAGCGGACACCTAATCTAGGTTGGTGCAGTATCAGCTCTGTGGGCTGTATCCGTCGTTCAATTAGCCTAGGAACCTATGCTCTGAAGTTGTAACGAATCAGATAAAAGATATGCCGTAATCACTTGGAGTGAAAAATCTCTCCTTATAGGCGCTGGAAGTCCGAGTTTGAAATAGCACCCAATAAAAAAGCCCAGGCACAAGTCTGGGCTTCTAAACAACAATGGCAGACGGCCAGCATTGCTGCGGGGACGCCTAGTCTAGGGTTTCGAATAAGTGGCGGATGGCCGGGCTGGCGCACCATCGGAGACGCGTACGTCTGGGACTCGTTCGGCCAAAGGACGAAACGCTTCTCTACCACCAAAAACAAAAAACCCAGTCATAAGACTGGTTTTCTGTAAATAAGTAACGGACGGCTGGGGTCGCACACGACGGGCAGGCCTCCCTGCGGGACTCGTCATCGCAACGCGATGAATTTGGCTCAGCTTAAAACGACAAAACCCCAGTATTACTGCGGGGACGCCTAGTCTAGGGTTTCGAATAAGTGGCGGACGGCCGGGCTGGCGCACCATCGGAGACGCGTACGTCCGGGACTCGTTCGGCCAAAGGACGAAACACTTCTCTATCACCATAAACAAAAAACCCAGTCATAAGACTGGGTTTCTGTAAATAAGTGGCGGAGCGGACGGGACTCGAACCCGCGACCCCCGGCGTGACAGGCCGGTATTCTAACCAACTGAACTACCGCTCCGCATTGGTCAGACTATAAAAGTCTTTTCTCGTTTTTGCTTTCAGGCTATTCCTTAAAAAAGGAGCAAACTGAAGCAAGTAATTAAAGCCTGGCGATGTTCTACTCTCACATGGGGAGGCCCCACACTACCATCGACGCTGTTTCGTTTCACTTCTGAGTTCGGAATGGAATCAGGTGGGTCCAAAACGCTATGGTCGCCAAGCAAAATTTTGTCAGGAACAAAATTTAACGCACTTTAGTGCGGCCCGGAGGGTTAACTACATGGATGTAGTTAATAAATTCAATTCCAAAATTCGGAAAGCTGTTTTCGTTCTCATTACACATTCAATGTACTTATCATTGAGTCCATCAAAACCCCTTGGGTGTTGTATGGTTAAGCCTCACGGGCAATTAGTACAGGTTAGCTCAACGCCTCACAACGCTTACACACCCTGCCT